>PNKW01000013.1 GCA_013822695.1 Erythrobacter sp.
ATCCACCCACTCCCGGTCATTCACCCCTGCAAGGCGAGCACCTGAAACCGGACGCGCTCACCCTGCCGAATCCGCAATCCCTTGCGCGGTCTTGTAGTCGGGCTTGCCGTTATTGAGGCGGAGCGACTGCTCGGTGAACAGATAGAGCCGCGGGATCTTGTAGCCCGCCAGCCCGGCGCGGGCGTGGGTGTCGAGGGCGGCTTCATCCGCCGCGCCCTCGGGCTGGACCACGGCGACGATCTTGCGGCCGAAGCGCGGGTCGGGGAGGCTCACCACCCGCACGTCCTTGACCGCGGGGTGGCCCATCAGCACGGCCTCGACCTCCTCGGGAAAGACCTTCTCGCCGCCGGTGTTGATGCACATGTTGTCGCGGCCGATGAATTCGAGGGTGCCGTCGGCTGCCCAGCGCGCGCGGTCGCCGGTCATCAGCCAGCGTTGGCCGCCGATCACTGGGAAGGTCTGCGCGTTTTTCTCGTCCTCGCCGAGATAGCCCAGCGGCAGCGGGCCGGTGCGCGCAACGATGCCAACGCCATCCGTGCCGGGGAGGATCTCGTTGAAGTGCTCGTCGAACAGCTTGGTTTCCCGGCCCGGCAGGGGTTGGAACTTGCCCCCGCCTGACGATCCCGCTGCGGTGGTGATGACGATCCCGGTGCCCGAGCTTTCCGAGGAACCCAGCGCGTCGATGATCATCAACTGGGGTGCATGCGCGATCAGCCGGGCCTTCAACGCAGGCGAGAACACCGCGCCCGAGGAGGTGATGCTCCGCAGCGACGCCAGCACTTGCGCCCCGTCCCCGCGCGCATCGAGCCGGTCGGCAAGCGGCAGCGCGAAGGCGTCGCCGACGATGAACGCTCCTCTTGCACCAAGGCGCGCGATTTCATCGAGGGCCAGATCGGCGTCGAACTTCGGCCCCGGCAGCAGCGCCAGCGTGCCGCCCTTCAAGAGGTGGATCACCGCAGTAAACTGCCCCGCGCCGTGCATCAGCGGTGAGAGCAGCAGCAGCGGCGAGGTGCTCGCCGGATGCTCGGGGCCGATCGCGGCGGCTTGCGCGACCTGCTCCTCGAGGCTGGCGACCATCAGCGGCGGGGTGCCCGGCGGGCGCTGCCACACGCCGATATTGAACGCGCCCCAGGCCTGATCCATCGGCCACATCACCGCCTTGGGCATGCCCGTGGTGCCGCCGGTCGCGGTGAGGAACAGGGCCTCCGGGTCATCATGGATGGCGAAGCCTGCGGGCTGCGGGGTGTGGCACAGCGCGTCCCATTCCCCGCCCCCGACATCGACCGTCAGCGTGCCCGCCGGCATCGCCTCGCGAGCAATGTCCGCAAAATCGCTCTCGGTGAACAGCGCCTTCAACCCGAAGCGGGTGACAATGTCGGCCAGCTCGCGCGCCTTGTAGTGGTAGTTCACATTGACCGGCACCAGCCCCGCCTTCACGCAGCCAAAATAGGCGAGCATGTAGTCGGGCGTGTTGCGCAGCATCTGCCCGGCGATGTCCCCGGGCCCGAGGCCGCGGGCGCGCAATCCGGCGGCAATCCGGTCGGTGACGGCGTCGAACGCGCCCCAGGTCACCACCCGGCTCCCGTGCACCAGCGCGGGCCGCTCCGCCGGGATCGCCCCCGCCAGCGCCTTCAGCACACTTCCGAAATTCGCGCCCGCAAATGCCATGCCTGCCCAGTCTCCCTGTCTCTTTCGCTAGCCCCCGCGTGGCCGCGATTCCCCTACGTAAAGTGTGAGGACATTCCGAAAAATTGCGGTAGTCTTCCGAATCAGAAAACAAAGAGAGGAGCAAGGGCGCCAAATGGCTACCAATGTTGTCGAACTGCGCACGCCGCAGGGTCGCGAATCGCTCGATCTGCTGCTCGAACAGGTCACCATCACCTGCCCCGAAGACATCCACGATGCCGCCGTGAATCTCGCCCGGATCGCGCAGGAGCGGGGGATGCAGATCGCGGTGTGCGACGACATTTCCTCCAAGGAGCCGATGGTCGATGCGGAAGGCACGATCCTCAACGCCGACATCTTCCGCTGGCTGGATGACGGCGCGCGCTGGTGGGAGGATCACCGCCTCGCGCTGCACTCGCCCCTGCCGCGCGCGTGCCGCTACGAAAGCGAGCCCTTCTGGGTCAACCAGTACGGTTTCTACACCCGCTGGCGCAACCACTACCTCGCCGAGATCGACATGAACGATTTCGAGAAGCGCGCCTTGTGCAAGGCGGCGATCGTGGTGCCGGTGCACTTGCCCTTCGGCCAGATCAGCGCCTCGAGCTTCATCTCGATGGACCGCGACAAGGAAGACCTCTCGGCCGAATTCGCCGAATATGGCGCGCTGTTCGCGATGGTGACGCGGTGCTTTGTCGCCGGCTACGTTCAGGCCCACCGCACCAAGCGGCGCATCCCGTCAGACTGCGTGCTCTCCAAGCGCAAAGTCGAGTGCCTGCGCTGGGCGGCGATCGGCAAGACCGACAAGGAGATCAGCATGATCCTCAACCGGTCGCACGCCACGATCCGCTACCACATCCACCGCGCGGGCGAGAAGCTGGACAGCGTCAACCGCGCGCAGACGATCTTCAAGGCGGGGCAGCTGGGGTATTTGGGGGCGAGCGACTGACCTTCTTCTCCCCTCCCGCTTGCGGGAGGGGTCGGGGGTGGGCAAGTGATCCGTCGCGTAGGCCCACCCCGCTGCGACTAGGCCGCTGCGCGACCAAGTCTCGCTCCCCTCCCGCAGGCGGGAGGGGTGACCCTAGCCCAACCTCCGCAACGGCTCGCTGCCATCCCAGTCCACCCCGGCAACCTTGATCATCCCGAACAGGTCAGGCCCGTCCTTGGCCTGCTGGAGAATCTCCACCAGCGTCCCCGGCCCGCCGCCGGCATCGACATAGATCACCTGACTGGTGCCGAAAGTGCCCTCGATCACCACCTCGGCCCCTTCCGCCTCACACACGGCGCGGGCGTGGGCGAGGTCGTCCACCAGGATGCACACGTGGTGCAGCCCATTGCCGGTCGCGCCATATTCGCCGCGATAGATCGAGGGGTGATCGTCACGCGGGCGGATCAGCTCGATCTGCAGGTCGCCCCAATAGGCGAGCGCGAGGTCGAACACCGCCTCGGTCGGTGCCCCCCGATACTTCATGCCATCCAAGTGGATGCCCTCGATCAGGAAGAACGGGCCGACCCCCATCACCTCGGTCCAGTGCTTCACAGCCGCGTCGAAATCCTCCGGCACGAAAGCCAGCTGCATGATGTCGCCGAGCGCGGCGATCTTGCCCTTCAGACCCATATTCCTCTCCAATCCGATAGGGGTTCTCGGCCTCAAGCTGTGTGATATTCTCCCCGCAAGACACTGCACAAAGTGCGAGGACGAGAGGCGGGGGTGCGCCCCCGAGAGGACCGGACAAGCCCGATGAACGAGATCAAGGACATTGCCCGCGGCGATCGTTGCCCGGGGATCAGCTACACCGACATGCTCAACGGCGACACCCGCCGCGCGCCCGATTACCTCTTCGAGGAATCGACCATCGAGATGGGTGACGATCCCCTCCCGGTCGCGCCCTATATCTCGGAGGAATTCGCGCGAGCAGAGCGGGAAAAGATGTGGCCCAACGTCTGGCTCTTCGCCGCGCGCGAGGACGAAATGCCGGAGCCGGGCGACACCGTGGTGTTCGACATCGCGGGCAAGAGCTTCCTGCTGATCCGCCAGAAGGACGGCAGCGTGAAGGCCTTCTACAACGCCTGCCTCCACCGCGGCCGCAAGCTGCGCACCGAGAGCGGCGCGTCGGTCCAGTTGCGCTGCCCGTTCCACGGCTTCACCTGGAGGAATGACGGGTCCTTGAAGGAAATCCCCTGCGCGTGGGACTTCAAGCACCTCGAGGGCAAGGAGATGAGCCTGCCCGAAGCGCGCGTCGAGCTGTGGCAGGGCTTTGTCATGCTCACCGAGAACCATGCCCTGCCGGACTTCAAGACGTGGCTCGGCCCTGCGGCCTCGCATTACGAGCGGTATGACTTCGAAAACCGCTACACCGGCATGTGGGTGCAGAAGAAGATCCCCGCCAACTGGAAGGCGACTGCCGAGGCTTTCATGGAAGCCTGGCACTCGGTCACCACCCACCCGCAGCTGCTGTCTTTCCTTGGCGATGCCAATTCGCGCTACGATCTGATCGGCGATCACTTCAACCGCGCGATCACGCCCTCGGGCGTGCTCAGCCCGCATGTGAAGGGCAAGAACTCGGACTACGTGCTCGAGAAGATGAACGAGTTCTCGGGCGGCAGCGATGCCAGCACCAACCGCCGCTTCAACGCCTCGAGCGGTGAGGTTGACGGATACGATGCCGATGATCCGCTTGGCGCGCGCAAGATCCTTGCCGAGGCGGGGCGTCAGGGCTTTGCAGCGCAATATGGCTATGACTATTCGGAAGCGTCCGACACCGAGATCCTCGACAATTTCACCTATAACATCTTCCCCAATTTCTCGCCGTGGATCGGCTTCCTGCCGACCTTGGTCTACCGCTGGCTGCCGGGCGACACGCCGGACTGGTGCATCATGGAAATCCGCCTGCTGTTCCCCACCCCCAAGGGCGAAGCGCGCCCGCGCTCGGTTGCGCCGACCTATATCCCGGACGACGAACCCTTCGCCTGGGCGACCGACATCATGGGCGCTGGCCTTGCCAATGTGTTCGATCAGGACATGGCCAACCTGCCTCACGTCCAGACCGGGATGAAGGCGATGAAGGGCGGGCTGATGGAATTGGGCCACTATCAGGACAGCCGCGTGCGGCATTTCCAGACCACGCTGATGAAATATGTGAACGGGGAGCTGCCGGCGGTTAAGTAGCGCCGCATGACCTTCTCCTTCGACCTCTCCGGCCGCACCGCACTCGTCACCGGTGCGTCATCGGGGCTGGGCACCCGCTTCGGGCGCATTCTGGCAGGCAGCGGCGCGAAAGTGGCGCTCGGCGCGCGGCGGGCGGACCGGCTCGCGGCGCTGGCCGCCGAGATCGGCCCTGCCGCCGCCGCCGTCACCATGGACGTCGCGCGCGAGGCCGACATCATCGCCGGGTTCGACGCTGCCGAGGCAGCGTTTGGCACCCCGGTCGACACCGTGATCGCCAATGCCGGGGTCGACGGCGCAGGCATGGCGACGACCATTTCCGAAGAGGAGATCGAGCAGACCCTCGCCATCAACCTCAAGGGCGCGATCCTGACCGCCCGCGAAGGGGGGCGGCGGATGATGGCACAGGGGGTGACGAAGGGCCGGATCGTGCTGATCGCCTCGATCACCGCCTTCGAGCCCTCCCCCGGCCTCGTCGCCTATGCCGCCAGCAAGGCAGGCGTGGTGCAGGCGGGGCGGACCTTGGCGCGCGAGTGGGCGCGGGCGGGGATCAACGTCAACACCGTCTCCCCCGGCTACATCCGCACTGCGATCAACGATGCGTGGTTCGACACCGAGCCCGGCCAGAAGCAAATCGCGCGATTTCCCAAGCGCCGGCTGATGGGCGAGGAGGGGCTCGACGCGATGATCCTGTTCCTGTGCTCGGATGCGAGCGAGTTCGTGACGGGGACGGACTTCATCCTCGACGACGGCCAAACGCTGTGACCAGAAGGCTGATCTCGCTCGCCGCCGGGATCATGCCCGAGGCCACCCCCGCCCAGCTGATCGAATGCGCCGCCGCGAGCGATTTCGACTTCGGCGGCATGTGGATCGAGAAGGACAGCTGGACCCCCGCCATCACCCGCCGGGTACGCCAGCAGGCGCGCGACGCAGGCGTGGCGCTGCTCGACTGCGAGGTCGCGTGGATCATGCCCGGCCCGCCCGATCCGTGGCTGACCGAGCTGGTCGCCATCACCGCCGAGCTGGGTGCGAAGAACCTGCTGTGCGTCTCCTCCGACCCCGACATGGCCGCCACCACCGCCAAGTTCCAGACGCTGGTGGATGCGGCGGCGGGCACCGGCGTCAGGGTCAATCTCGAATTCGGCATCTTCACCGAGGTGAAGACGCTGGCGATGGCGCGCGCCGTGCTGGAGGCGACCGAAGGCGAGGCCAAGGCCCTGCTGGTCGACACGCTCCATTGGGCGCGCTCCGGGGGGACGGCGGAAGATCTGGCGGCAATCCCGCGCGAATGGCTGAGCTACTGCCAGCCCTGCGACGCCCCCGCCGAGGGGCCCGACACCAGCAACTTCGACGCGATCATCGACGACGCGATCAACCGCCGGATGCCGCTCGGGCACGGCGGCCTCCCCCTCGCCGCGATGGTCGACGCCCTGCCCGCGCACCTGCCCATGGCGGTGGAGGAGCGCTCGGCGGCCTTGCGCGATGCCTACCCCGATCTTGTGGAGCGCGCCCGCGAATGCGCCCGCACCTCGCGGGAATGGCTGGAGGGACGGCAGCTTCCGACAAATTCACACAAATAGCCGCCATTCGGCTATCGGCCCCATCGCTGCCATTGGTGACCGTCGACCCGGTGCTCCAAAGCCTGCTCAACAGTTTCGGGCCGCAACATTTGGCGGGGCGGCATCTTCGCGCTGCTCGTCAATCGAGAATGCTCAAATCCGACTGACGCTGGAGCACTTCCCGACCAATCCGGTTCGGGAAGTGCTCTAACGCAGCACGGGCAATACATCGACCAATGTGACGTCGCGCATCTGGTTCAGATAGGCCTCGTAATAGGCTTTGTGCGACGCGCCGACGATTGTGACCAATCGTGTCCCCGGAGCGCGGCCAAGAACTTCGCGGATATTGGCCACCATTCGCAGATTGCGTGTTTCCCAATACGCAACGTAGCGGCGCCCGTAGGCCTGTTCGGATGGTTCCACCAACGCCGCACCCCAATCAGATTCGTAAGCCAGAGCGGCCAATGACGGGGCGTTGAGCGCTCGATAGATGTCGAGCAGACCATCGGGTTGTCCGATCCCAGCGTAAAGTACCTGATCCGCGGCAATGCGGGCCTTGTTCGCCGGATTGTCCCACGCGCGCTCTATGGCCTCGCCATAGGCCTGTTCATCGACAGGTCCGCCTGCAAACGACTGATCATCGACGCTCCAGACCCGCTCCAGCCCGGACCTTGCGGCAAGCTGCGCTGCGATCAATTCGGTCTCGCTTTTCCGCGTCAGTTGCGCTTGCAGATAGGCCACAAGTTCGTTTGTCAGGCCCTGGTCGACCCGGCGTTCGGCAACGGGCAGGCGGAACCATTGCACTGTTGCCGATGCCGGTTCTCCGGCGGCCAGGAAGACCAGCGCGAGACGGCGCCGCTGCGCTGCCGACGGCGTTGCAGGCCAATTTGCCAGCATTCGCTCAGCCTCCGCATTGGCGGCTGTCACGTCGAGCCCGGCAGCATGGCCGGCAGCGGCAGGGTCATAACAGTAGGCCTCGACCGCCTCCGCGTGTCGTTCGCCCTGGCGACGCATGGCGTCGCATTGGAGGCCGGATATGTTCTCGCTTGCAACCGCAGTTGGCCTCCATTTCTCAAGTCGCTGGAGGATTGGCTCAACCATGTCCGGCGTGAAGCCGCTCGGCAAGTTCGAAAGGTGGGGGGAACCGACCACGAGCACTTCATTGGGGCGACCGGCGGGACGGTCCTCCAGCGCATCGGGCCGAAATGACGGCTGATAGCTCTGAGCGCTGACCATTCCCGGGCAACCTGTCGTCATCAATAGAAGAGCTACCGTGAACCGTAAGATCATGTTCCTGTCCTCATTGTATTACTTGAATTATCCGGACGGCGGGGGTCGGTCAAAGGCTTGGCCGGATTACTGCGGTGGCGAGGTCCAAGAATGCATTCTTGCTGGCAATGACATTGCCCTTGCGTGTCGGCTACCGGCTCCAGCGGCTTGCCTACCGGGACAGCGCCGCGTCGAAGAAAGCGAGGATCTTGCCCCAGCTGTCCCGGCGCGCGTCGTTGTTCGATTTGGCCGTGCCGCCCATCTGCGCGAACATCCTGATCGACTTGTCCTCCTCGCCGGCGGCGATGCCCATCACGCCGTGGCCCGCGTCGGGGTAGCGGAGCAGGCTCACCGCCGGAGCGCCCTTGGCCTTCGCCCGGCCGACGATCTGCTCGGACATCGGACAGGCTGGCCACAGGATGTCGGCCTCGCCGCAGACCAGCAGGAGTTCGCCCTTGTAGCGCTCGACCGGAATGACCGCATCGGGGAATTCAGCGAGACGCGCGAGGCCCTTGTCGAAGACCGCCAGCATGCCGGGCCCCTCGCCCGGCAGGCCATAGGGCAGGCTTGCCACGGGCTTGCCGCCTTCGGACCATGAACTGCTCGCATTCGAAATCGCGAAGTTTTCGGGCGACATGCCGTCCCAGAACACGCTCGTCGGCATCCCTGCGACCACCGCCCTGATGCCGGGATAGCGGGTCGCGACCAGCAAGGCCGCTTCGGCGCCCTTGGAATAGCCGATCACCCCGATCCGATCAGGATCGACGCCCTTCTGCCGTTTCAGCCAGTCGAGCGCCCTGGTGAAATCCTCGAGCGGGATGTTCTTGAGCTTCGCCGATTTTCCGGGCGCGTTGTGGTAGGCCAGATGCAGGGCATGATAGCCGCGTTCCTGCAAGGCGATCGCCTGCCGGGTCACGTCGGTGGCGAGGCCACCTTCGGACCCTCACAGAACGAGGATCGCAGGGCGCAGGCCCTCGCCGGAGGCGGGGAAATAGTTTCCGAAAACCCCGTCACGGTCGATCCGCTGACCGGTCGGTCCGGCGGCGACGATCCTTGCGGGCGGCGGCTCGCTGGTGAGGATGTAGATGGCCCCTCCCCCGACGAGGACGATCAGCAGCAGCAGCAAGCCGATCAGTATTTTCCACCGCAGCTTCATGGATTGTCACCCCGTTTTCAGCGGCTAAGCCTAAGCAGGGCGTGTCGGGGCGAGCCACACGAACCCGTTCGATTGCAACGACAATCCGACGAACGGGCTTCCTTGCCGACGCCTCAAAAGCGGTCAGGCCGCTCTCCACCCCCTGTGATCGATCCCCGCTGACCGCCAGACTCCCGAAGGCGGGCGCTCCTAACCCCCGCGCGCATGCTCCGCGATCTCGCTCGCCAGACGCGGCACCAGTTTCAGCGGCAGGTCGTGGCCCCAGCCGGGGATCGTCACCAGCCGCGCGCCAGGAATCGCTGCCGCAGTCGCTTCGCCGCCGGGGAGTTTGACCAGCGGGTCGGCCTCGCCGTGGAGCACCAGCGTCGGCGTCCGCACTGCGCCGAGGCGCGCGGTGCGGTCGCCGTCGTCGATGATCGCGGCGAGCTGGCGCGGAAGGCCTGCCGGGTAGACCGAGCGGCGCATGTTCGCGAGCACCCGCGCGCGGTGGTGCGCCTCGTCGAAGGGGAATTCTGCGCTGTCGGGCGTGCCGATATTGCGGATGATGTTGAGGCCGTGTGCCACCAGCGTCTCCTCGTCCATGGCCTTGAGCGGCGCGGTCAAGGCGCCAATCGCAGCAGGCTCGGCCTGAGGCAGCTTGCCGTTGCCGGTGGTCGACATGATCGAGGTCATGCTCATCAGCCGCTCGGCATGGTGGATCGCCATCAGCTGGGCGATCATCCCGCCCATCGAGGCGCCGACAACATGCGCGCGCGCGATCCCCAGTGCATCGAGCACTCCGATCCCGTCATCGGCCATATGCTTGAGGGTATAGGGCACCTTGGCGGGGAAGCCGATCTTCTTGCGCAGCACCTGCACGGGGAGCGAGGGCGCGCGCTGGCCTTCCATCTTCTGGCTGAGGCCGATGTCGCGGTTGTCGTAGCGGATCACCCGGAACCCCTCGGCAGCGAGGGCGGCCACCAGCTCGTCCGGCCACAGCGTCATCTGCGCGCCGAGGCCCATCACCAGCAACATCGCCTCGGCATTGGGATCGCCGTGCTCCTCGTAGAAGATTTCGATGCCGGTGCTGGGGGTGGTCAGGGTGGGCATGTGTCAGGCGGGTCCTCTCAGGCCCGCATGGTCATTTCCACGGGGGTCCGGCGATATCGAAGCCGCGCGCGTCCAATTGGTCAAGCACTCCGCCGTCTTCCGCCAACACCCTTAGCGGCACAACCGCGAGCGTGGTGCCCTTGGCCGCGCTCGCCTCGGCAATGCGGTCGACCCAGATGGTCCTGAGTTCGCTGCCCAAAGTCTCGTCCGCCCAGGGCCAGCACTGGCCGAGCGCGGCCTCGAGCGGGTTGTTCATGACGGCGGGAATCTTGAACCTGCGCCAGTTGGTGGCGCGCTCCTCGACGATTCCCGGCCCCGCCTCGACCGCATCCATCGCCGCGACAAGGCAGGGGATGTGGGCGGTGGGGGGCGCTTCGAAGAGGTTGTCGATCACGTCCTCGCCCCGCAGCGTCGCGGCGCGGGTGATCGCGACATCGGCTTTCTCTGCGGCCTTCTTGACCACGTCGGAGGCATCATCGGCGGTGTCGCGGTTGAAGCGCAGCTCCTCGCGCAGCATCCCGAAGGAGCTGAGGAGGAAGGATTTTCGCGAATAGTCCTCCTCATGCGCGGTGCCGAGCGCTTGCAGGCGCTGCCACTGCTCGGGCGAGAGGTAATCGCTCGCCACGCTCTTGTCGGGTAGCTTGGTGAGCTTGCCGCCGGAGAACATCAGCCGGAAGATGTCGCCCGGCGAAATCTTGGGCCGCGCGCCGAGGATCACGCGGTCGGCGGCGCGGGTGGCCTCTTCAAGGCGGACAGGCTCCCACGGGGTGGTTTTCGGGATCGCCCGGATCTCGCCGACGAGGATGACGGTGCCGCTCGGCGTCTCGACAATCCACATCGGCGCGCCCGAACGCTGGGCGGTGACGACGATGGCGTTCTGGGTCTCATTCTCCGCAAGGGGCTGTGCAAGGACAGGCGCACTGCAAAGGGCCAGAGCGAAACAGGCGATGCGGGCGTAACGGTTGATCATGTGCCTGACGCTAGAGGCACTGGTCTTTCTGCTCCATGTACAGGCAGCAATGTTCCCGAATTCCAGGGCCCCGCAAGCCCAGAGTCTGTTTCAGTAGGACAAATCGGCTAGCCTGCCTGTTCGATGGCGACGCGTGAGCGGTTCAAATAGCCTTATCCGGTCACGACGATCTGACCCGGGGAGCTCACGCCATGAAGACCGACCAGCAACTCGATTGCCCAAGCGCTCCTCATCAGCATCCCGAGGCCCGGCTCTTGGGGGTCGTGCTGGAAGAAGCGGGCGAAGCCCGGGTCGCCTATGTTGAAAAGGACACCGCGCTCCCCGAGGATTTCGATCCCGGCTCGCTCGGGATCGATCCCGGTCACGCACTGCGCTTTGCCGCCCCCTGCGCCAACCGCGGCTGCGGGCAATGGCGCGACGGGGCCTGCGGTCTCGGCAAGGCGATCATCGAACAGCTTGCGCCCGTCGTCGATGTCGCGCCCGCCTGCACGCTGCGCCAGACCTGCCGCTGGTACGCTGAGAACGGCAAGGCAAGCTGCCTGCGCTGCCCCCAGATCACCACGCGTGTCCACCCCAGCAAGGCCGTGCGGGTGCCCCGCTCCTTCTACGGACCGCAGCGGCCGAACCCGATCCCGTCACCTGCGTCAGGCCCGGCGCGTGGGGAAGCGGTGCTTTGATCATCGACCGGGCCGCATCAAGGAGCACGCCATGAAGACCACCAAGAAGGCCGCCCGCATCGGCAGCGAACAGCTGATTAAGGGCATCGCCGCAGCATCGACCAGCGCGAAGGCGCGTATCAAGCAGTTGAACCCGCAGGACGTCGACGGCGTCGCCGGCGGCATTGACCTCAGCATCCTCGGGATCGGCAATGACGACGGAACGACGATGGGCATGTTCCCGAGCCACGATCCGGTCGAATATTGAGACCCCCGCACCCAAGTTGCCAAGGGTCTCTGAGTGGCCGCGGTGCTCCCCCCACCGCGGCCATTTTACTTGTTACGGCACCATCACGGTATCCTTCACCGCCTCCGACGGCTTGCGCATCGCGGCGATGGCATAGACATAGGTCAGCGCCGCCGCCCCGGCGATAGCTGCCCCGCGCCATGCCTCGGGCACGAACAGGTAGGCCGCATAGCAGAGCACTGCGCGCAGGATGAAGTGGCGCAGGCCCGCCGGATCCTCCGCGCCCCAACCGTGCGGCACCCAGACCATGCCCGCCAGAATGGCCAAGCCCAGTACCAGCAGATCGAGGTTCTTCGTCTCGTTCACGGCAATGATGACGAAGGGGATCAGCAGCGCAACGACGAAGATCATCTGCATGAACAGCTGGGTCACCGGATTGGCGCTGTTCTCCGTGCGAATGCCCGCGACCCCGCGCAAGCGGTCGATCAGCATCGAAAGCGGCACCGGAGCAGCGGCGGCGGTAAACACGGCCCAGGCTGGTAGATCGCGGCCCATGGCGGCCATGGCCAGCGCCAGCGTACCCCAGGTGATCAACCCGGCAATCGGCATCCCGGTCGTGCTGGTGCGCAGATATTCGCGGCGGGCATCCGCCAAAGATGCTGACAAAAAGTCCATCTGCTTGAGCCTCCTGTGCCAATGCGCCTTTCGACTATTCACCATCGGGGCGACTAAGTCACCGGAAAATCAAGACACCAGCACGGTATCCTTCGCCTCGTCCGCCAGCTCGGGATAATCCGGATTGTTGTACGACCGGGTCACTGCTTGCGGCGCAACGTTACTCAATCATCGCCTCGACCGTCTCGTGCGGATACATGACGAATTCGCGATAGATGCGGAAGTGGTCGGTATCCTCGAGCGCAACCGGCTGGAGGCCAAAGCGGTTGATCTGCATCAGCGCCGCATCGGGCAGTGCCATCAGGATCGGCGAATGCGTGGCCATGATGATCTGCGATTTGCCCTCGCGCTGCATCCGTCGCAGGATCTTGAGGAAGTCGAATTGCCGTGTCGGCGAAAGCGCGGATTCGGGCTCATCGAAGAAGTAGATGCCCTGACTGTTCAACCGCTCCTCGAAAAAGGCGAGGAACCCCTGGCCATGCGACACGTGGAGAAAATTCGGGCCATCTCGGCCCGCGTCCATCGCGGCCTCGTCAAGATAGCGGGCGACATCGAAGAACGTCTCGGCTCTGAAAAACCAGCCATTGCGCACCTGCGGCAACCATGATGTCCGCAGCAAGTGCCCGAGATCGCCGCCGTCCCGGCCCGAGGCCATCGAATCGCCGACCGCCCCCATGCCTTGTGCGCCGCCCTTGTCGCTGAAACCGCAGGCATGTCCGATCGCTTCAAGCAGCGTCGATTTGCCTGACCCATTTTCGCCGACGATGATCGTGACCGGATTGTCGAACCGGATATCGAAGCCGGCATTTACCACCAATGGCAGGTTGAGGGGATACTCGTCCCAATCGACCCAATCGGGCCAAGCCTGCTCGTCGCGTTCCGGCAGCCACACCCGCTTGAGAAACGGCGGCGGCAGGCTCGTATCACGGCGCCGGCGAGCCACTACCGCACCAGCATCAAATCGCGCGGCGCATCCGCCCGCACTGACGTCGCACTCAACCCCGCCACAATCTTGCCATTCGCCGCCATGCCAGTTTAGGTCCCCATTCCGCCGCCATGCCCAGCGCGCTGCGTTTTTGCGATTGCGCCTCGAACCGATACCATAAAGGCTTGGCATCGTGGAATATCTCGCGCGTGATAGTCAGGCTGCCTGAGGGCAGCAACCCGGCCGAGATCGCCAATTCCGGTCCGTCTTTCGGGCGATGGAAGATGTGCGTGCCGCAGCGCGAGCAAAACCCGCGCTCGGCAAAGGCGGATGAACTGAACACTGCCAAGGTGTCACCGCTGATTGTGCTACCCGGAGCCTGCACCGCCATCCAGGGGCCGGAGGTCCACCTGCGGCACATCGCGCAGTGGCAAACGCCGACGGTATTCGGCAGGTTGGACAAATGCACTTCGACCCCACCGCACAAGCAGCGCACGACCAAGGCCGCCTTGTCGCTCACGGCACCAGCACCGTATCCTTCGGCTCGTCCGCCAGCTCGGGATAATCCAGCGTGTAGTGCAGCCCCCGGCTCTCCTTGCGGTGCAGCGCGGACTTCACGATCAGCTCGGCGGACTGGAGCAGGTTGCGCAGTTCGATCAGGTCGGTCGTCACCCGGAAGGCGCCGTAATAGTCCTCGATCTCGCGCTTGAGCAGCTCGATGCGGCTCGCGGCGCGCTCCAGGCGCTTGGTGGTGCGCACGATGCCGACGTAGTTCCACATGAAGCGGCGGATTTCGGTCCAGTTCTGCTTGATGACGACTTCCTCGTCGGAGTCGGTCACGCGGCTTTCGTCCCAGGGGAGGATCGCAGGCGGGGCCTCCAGCGTGTCCCAGCGCGCGAGGATGTCCTGCGCCGCCGCTTCGCCGAAGACGAAGCATTCGAGCAGGCTGTTGGACGCCAGCCGGTTCGCGCCGTGGAGGCCGCTTTCGGTGCACTCGCCCGCCGCCCACAGGCCCGGGATATCGGTGCGCGCCGCCAGATCCACCACCACCCCGCCGCAGGTGTAGTGCTGCGCAGGCACGACCGGGATCGGCGCTACCGTCATGTCGATCCCGAGGCCCATCAGCTTGTCGTAGATGGTCGGGAAATGCCCGCGCACGAACTCCGGGTCTTCATGGCTGATGTCGAGGTGGACGTAATCGAGCCCGAAACGCTTGATCTCGGCGTCGATCGCGCGGGCGACCACGTCGCGGGGGGCAAGCTCCATCCGCTCGGGGTCGTAGAAGGTCATGAAGCGCTTGCCGGTGCGCGGGTTGATCAGCCGCCCGCCCTCGCCGCGCACGGCCTCGGTAATCAGGAAATTCTTGGTTTCGAGGTGGTAGAGGCAGGTCGGGTGGAACTGCATCATCTCCATGTTGGAGACCCGCGCGCCCGCCCGCCACGCCATCGCGATCCCGTCCCCCGTCGCGCCGCGCGGGGCGGTGGAGAACTGGTAGACGCGCCCCGCCCCGCCGGTGGCGAGGATCGTGGCGCGGGCGACATGACGCTCGACCCGCCCCGTGGCCTCGTCGAGCGCATAGACCCCCCACACCCGGCCCGCGGCGGAGAACTGCTCACGGTGGCGATCGGTGATGAGGTCGATGCAGGTACGCCCGGGCATCAGGGTGATGTTGGGATGCGCGTCCGCCGCGCGCAGCAGCGCCTCCTGCACCGCCCAGCCGGTCGCATCGTCGACATGGACGATGCGGCGGTGCGAATGGCCGCCCTCGCGCGTGAGGTGGAGCGCTTCGGCCTCGCGGTTGAAGGGCACGCCCAGCTCGCACAAGCGGTCGATCGAGGCAGGCGCGCGGCTGATGACAAATTCGACCGTGGCCGGGTCATTCAGCCCGGCCCCCGCCACAATGGTGTCGCGGACGTGGTTTTCGAAAGTGTCGCCCGCATCGAGCACGGCGGCGATCCCGCCCTGCGCCCAAGCGGTCGACCCGCCGGTGAGCGAGCCCTTGGCCAGCACCAGCACCCGGGCCTGTCCGGCCAGCGCCAGCGCTGCGGTCAGCCCCGCCGCGCCCGATCCGATGACGAGCACGTCATGGCCCCCGCCATGCGGCGCATCTTGCGGGTGGGGCGAGGTCTTGTCCGTCACCATGGCAGCGCATTGCCGCGCAATCGGGTCAGCGGCAAGCGCCAAGTGTTCCCCGCAAGCCGATCACGGCACACCGCAATTCCTCTAGGTTGCAGTGCAGCATGATGCTAGCTGACAGGCAGGGCGGAACCCGACGCAGAATCGGAAGAGCGCCGCCGGGCCGCAACATGTCGACGGGTCGCCTTCACCTCTCACCGGGGCTTGCCTGCTCATGTCCGTTTTCCAGACCCTAGCCTGCCTGCTCAACCAGCATCAGCCGGTGCGGCGCGACGTTACGTGGGACGGCCGCAACTATGTGGGGGTATGCCGCCAATGCGAGACCCCGATCGAGCGCCGCGGCCGGCGGCGCTGGCGCAAGCGGAACGGCACCGCCTAGAGCGCGAAGCAATCGAGATCGGCAGCTACTGAGACAGGGCCGCTGTAACCCTTGGCGATCGCGGCCAGGCTCTCCGCCAGCGGGCTGAGGCTGCGCTGCATGTTGTGAGTCAGCACCAGCCTTGCTGGTGCGAGCGCTCCGGCCAATACGCCGATCTGTTCGGGTGTGCGGTGCAGCCCGCGCGGCTGGCCCGCACCGCCGTTGATGACGTGGTGCGCGAACAGGATAACCGGCTTGCTTGCGGTCAGATCAGCCAGAAACCTTTGGGACAGCGCGCTCTGGTCACCGGTGATGACTGCAGTCCTGCCCTGCCATTCGATCACGAAGCCGAGCGCGGGGACCACGCCGTGATGCACCGGATGGGCGATGACCGAATAATCATTGCTCACATCAAGCCCGGCCGGATCAGCCTCGCCCGCCGCAGTGGTGATATCGTGCGGCGCAATCAGGAACTTGCCCTCGGTCCCATCAACAAAGCCGCCATTATAGGCAAAGGCACCCGCCTCCTTGTCCAGCAGCCGCGCGAGGAACTCGGTCGTGCCGGGGAAACGATCGGCACTGTCCGGCCCGATGATCGGGAGCGGCGCGCTGCGCGTCTCGAACCCGCCGGAATTGAGCACGCCCGCAAGGTCGCCTGCATGATCGGCATGCAAGTGGGTGAGCAGGATCGCATCGAGGCTCGCGACTGTCCCGCCCGCCTGGGCAAAGCGCAGGAAGCTGCCTGCGCCTGCATCGATCAGCAGGCGGGGCTTGCCGTCGATCCACAGGAGGTAGGAGGTGCCCGCTCGGCCTGCCTCTCCCGCCCACTCGGCAATCGGCCCGCCGCTGCCGAGCACTTGCAGCGCCGCCCCGGTCGCCGGGCAGGCGGCGGGTTGCTCGGCGCGAGGGATGGCGGGGGCGGAGTGGGCTAGGGGCGCCTGCCACCACGATGCAAAGGCGGCAGCGCTCACAATAACTGCCAGTTTCCTCAACGATCCCATTATGCTCATCTCCCGCTCTGTGAGCCTCTTCCGATCAATCGGTTGTACGCATCGCAATGCGCGGCTTGCGCCAGCGGAGCTTTTCCACCTCCTTGTCGAGTGGCGTACCGGCAATGGAGTTGGTGTAATTGCTCATCACCTTCACGGCGAGGCCGAGCACAACTTCGAGCGCATTTTCCGGCGTGTACCCGGCACCCAAGAATGCATCCAGTTGCGCCTGCGCGATATTGCCGCGTTCCACCACCAGGGCCCTTGCGAAAGTCCGCAAAGCCTCAAGCCTGGCATCGTCGATCCGTGCACCATTGCGCAGTGCAGTGATAGCTTGCTCGTCCATGCCAGCCTGCTTTGCCAATAGACTGTGCCATGGAACGCAATAGTCACATTCGTTCTCGTAATTCGCGGTCAGATACACGACCTGCCGTTCCACCGGAGTTAAGGTAGTCAGTTCAAACAGATCCCATAGCGCGCTATACCCAGCCAACAGCGGCGGTGCCGATGCCATGACCCGCTCCAGATTAGGGATCATGCCGAAATTCTTCTTGGTTGCCGCAAGAGCAGCTGACGCTGCAACAGGAGCGCTGGTTTCGTCATGCATGGGAAAATTCATACCGGGACTCCGTCTAAAAACCTCAAAGGTTCGGTCCGAAAGTGCGGGCTGTTACAGTGATTTGAAAGTTAAACCTCTGCACCCGTCAGCTGCACGAACACGTCCTCAAGATCGGCTTCGCGCGTGGTCACGTCCTCAATCGTCAGGCCCTGTCCCTGGAGGATGCCGAGCACCTGTCCGGCGCTGAGCTTGTCCTTATCATAGGTCACTTCGACCCCGCGCGCGCCGTCCCATTCGACCTTGGCGAAGGCGGCGTGGACGGGCGCGGAGGGGAGATCGGCAGAGGCGGTGACCGCAACGATCTTCTCGCGCGCCATGTCGACCAGCTCGCGGGTGGGCTTGTTGGCGATCAGCTGGCCGTGGTTGATGATCGCGATCCGGTCACACAGCTCCTCGGCCTCTTCGAGGTAGTGGGTGGTGAGCACCACGGTCACGCCTTCGCGGTTCAGTTCGCTGACCAGCTCCCACAGCTGGCGCCTGAGGTCGACATCGACCCCGGCGGTGGGTTCATCGAGCACCAGAATGGGGGGCGAATGCACCATCGCCTTGGCCACCAGCAGCCGCCGCTTCATCCCGCCCGACAGCGTGCGGGCATAGGCGTTGCGCTTGTCGGCAAGGCGCACCGCCTCGAGCAGCGCCTCGCTGCGGCGGAGCGCGGCGGGGATGCCGTAGAAACCCGCCTGGTTCTCGAGCACCTCGAAGGGGGTGAAGAAGGGATCGAAGACGATCTCCTGCGGCACGATCCCGATCGAGCGCGAGGCATTGCGGCGGTGCTGATCGATGTCGAAGCCCCAGATCTCCGCTGTGCCGGAGGTCTTGTTGACCAGCCCCGCCAGAATGTTGATCAGCGTCGATTTGCCCGCGCCATTGGGGCCGAGCAGGCCGAAGATCGATCCCTGCGGCACATCGAAGCTCACCCCGCCCAAGGCGAGCTTGCCCTCGGTCACCGTGCCCTTGGCGCCCTTGGCAGGGGCATAGCGTTTGACGAGGTTGTCGATACGGATTGCGGGTTCGGCAGACATGCCATCCGGCCTAGGCAAGCGCACAAGCAAAGGCAATTGAACTCGTGCCCGCGCGCCTGTATCGGCGGGGGCCATGAGCATTCCTCCTCCCGAAACCCTGCTGGTCGACACCCACCGCGTGTCCTGCGACGGCGCGACCGGCATCCGCAGCGGCGCGGGCTTCCGCCCGGCGGCGCTGGGCCATCCGCGCGTGTTCCTCGAGATCGACGAGCACGGCTATGTCGATTGCGGCTATTGCGACCGGCGCTTTGTGCTGAAAGGCGGTCCGGCGGACGGGGCGGCGCAAGCGGGGCTTCCCGACATCGCTTCGGGAGCCGACGCTGGCCACCCCTAGGCGGACACTGCTCGCGGCAGCGGGTCTGGCGGCGACGCTGCTCGCCGCGCCGACGGTGGCCGAAGCCAAGGCGGGCTGCGAGCTGATCGAGGTGATGCTCGCCAAGGGCGATGCGCGGCTCAGGGGGGTGGGCCTGGCGGTCAACGCCCGGGGGCTGCTCGACATGACCCTCGACGGCAAGCCCTCCGCCTTCCGCGATGCGAGCGCTTGCAACCTCGACAGCCCCACGGACGGGTTCGACCTCGATTGCGACTGGGATCATCCCGCAGGCGAGGATGAGGCCGCCGAACGCGACTTTGCAAGGCTGACAGGACGGCTGAATGCGTGCCTGCCCACCCCGCTCAAGGAAGTCGCGCCGGTCGTCTACACCGAGGCGCAGATCAAGGAACTGGCCGCGAAATATGGCCCGTCCTTCGAGGAACATCTGCGCGCAAACAAGGATCTCGGCCAATTCAGGGCCAGCTATCCGGTCGACGAGGACAACGACGTGTCGCTCGATGTCGACCTCGCGCTTGATCGCGATGATCGCAACGGCAAACTGCAAATATCCCTGACCTTCAGCCGCTATTAGCGGCTGGCTGGTCAGGCGCGATTAAGGCGTGATATGACAGGGCATTCGCTCTCGAATACCGAAGGAGATGTCTTCATGCTACGAGTCTCCCGCCAATCGCGCATGCTGACCGGCTGTATGGCCGCCGCGCTCGCCGCCGCCGCGGCGCTCCCCGCTGCCGCACAAGGCGATGTGGAAGCCGAAGCCGCCGCCCCGGTGAGCAAGGGCGAGCAGCGCCTCGCCAAGCTGCTTGAAGGCCGCGTTGCGGGCGAGCCGGTGCGCTGCATCCGCGCCTTCCGCAATTTGCCGATCCAGACGATCGACCGCACGGCCTATGTCTATGGTTCGGGCAGCACCATCTGGGTGCAGCGCACCCGCCATCCCGAGCAGATCGACGATGGCGATTATCTGCAGGTCCTGCGCCGCGACGCCTCGAAGCTGTGCCGCGATGACCAGACAGTGCAGGTCGAGGCCTTTTCGGGGGTCTTCAGCGGCGCGGTGTTTTTCGAGGATTTCGTCCCCTACACCCGCGTAAAGCCCGAAGCCGAGGGCTGAATCAGACGCTCGGGCCGCGCGGAAGCGGGCAGCAGCGGCTCCGCCCGGCTGCACCGCGTCCCGCAGGCGCAAGCCATCCGCGCAGGTTCGGCAACGGCGCAGGTCGGATCGCCGGTGAGGCCGAGATAGCGGCATTCGCTGCGGATATTCTCGAAATGCGGCTGCAAGCGCAGTCCGTCGGCATCGGGGCCGGCGAGCACCTTCTCGGCGCGGCGATAGGCGGTGATCTCGGCATGCAGCTCGCCGAGCGAATCCGCGACCGCAAGCGCGGTGCGGCGTTCGGCCCGCGCCGCATCCTGGCAAGGCGGCGCGCCGACCGCGCCCATGGCTGTGCGCAAGGCCGGCGCCTCCCCCGCCTCGCCGATTGCGGGCGTGACTGCCGGGGACACGTCATCGGACCGGGCCAGCCCGCCCTGCCACCGCCCGAGCGACCACGAACCCAGCGCCACGCTCATCATGATTCCGCCCAGCATCGCCGGGCCACTTGCCAAGAATTCCATCGTCATCTCCCCGTCCAGTTCCTCCGGGGGCATCCCACCGCCGCCCGGAGGCCATGCAGCCTCGCATGCGGGAGCCGACTCCCTCCAGAATCGGCCTGTCGCACTTTTACAAGGTGACGCAGTGCGGCCCCCGAGAGAATGCGGGGCAACACCTAGAGTCGCCGCGCGCGGGCGCTGGCGGGGAACGGGTCGGCGCAGATTCCGGCGCGGTGTTCTGGCGCGCAGGCTCAGGCCCTCGGGAATCAGGCGCGGGCCATCGCCTGCATCCGGGCGATGATCTCCTCGGCCTGGAGCATGATCCGGTCGATCAGCTCCTGGCAGGTGGGGATGTCATGGATGAGGCCAGCCACCATGCCGCAGCTCCACGCGCCCGCGTCCATCGTGCCTTCCATCATGATCTTGGGGTAGACCCCGGCGACCTCGGGCAGGATGTCCTGGATGGTGATCGCATCGCCGAGCTCCTTCTCCTTCTGGATCAGGCGCTCGACCGCCTCATTGGTCAGCACGCGCTCGGTGTTCCTGAGCGGGCGCATTACCAGCCGGGTGTCGAGTTCGCTCGCGGCGAGGATCGCCTGCTTCACGTTCTCGTGCACCGGGGCTTCCTTGGTGGCGATGAAGCGGGTGCCCATGTTCATGCCCGCCGCACCCATCGCGAGGCTGGCGACAAGGCTGCGCCCGTCAGCCATGCCCCCGCTCGAAACGAAAGGGATCTCCAGCTCGTCCGCCGCGCGCGGCAGCAGGATGAAGTTGGGCACGTCGTCCTCGCCCGGGTGGCCGCCGCATTCGAACCCGTCGACACTCACCGCATCGCAACCGATGTCCTGCGCCTTGAGGGAGTGGCGCACCGAGGTGCACTTGTGGATCACCTTGATCCCGGCATCCTTCAGCGGCGGCAGCAGCTCGACCGGGTTGCGTCCCGCCGTCTCGACCACCTTCACGCCCCCGTCGATCACCGCCTTGACCAGCCCCGGATAGTCGGGCGGGGTCAGGGTCGGGAGGATCGTCAGGTTCACACCGAAGGGCTTGTCGGTCATGTCCTTGCAGCGCGCGATCTCGTTGGCGAGCTTCTCGGGCGTGCCCTGGGTGAGGCCGGTGATGATCCCGAGGCCCCCGGCGTTGGAGACCGCCGCGGCCATCTCGGCGAAACCGACATAGTGCATGCCCCCCTGAATGATCGGGTGCTGGATGCCGAACATTTCGGTGATCGCGGTCTTCATGGCGTGGTCTCTCCCGTTGGAATGCTGTGTTTGGGCAGAAGACAAGCCCAGTTCGGCAAGCCACGCAAGCCTGCTTTTGTGAGGGCAGCATGCCGTAACGTCGGTTGGGCAATCTCAATCCGTTGGCGCGCGCGGCTTGGCGAGGGTCAGCACGATGCCGAGCAGAATCAGCGCGCCCCCGGCCAGCAATCGCCAGCCGATCGGCTCGGCCAGCAGCAGCACCCCGCCCAAGGCGGCGACCACCGGGGTGGCCAATTGCACACTCGCCACGGCCGCCAGCCCGAGGCGCGGGATGACCTTGTACCACACGACATAGCCCAAGCCGGAGGTCACCGCGCCGCTCGCCGCCGCCAGCAGCGCACCTTTGGCTGAGAGGTTCAGCGGCGCGCCTTCCATCGCCCAATCCCACCACAGCAGCGGCAGCATGAGCGGCGCGGCGAGCAGGAAACTGCGCGCCGTGCGTGCCGTCGCATCGCCGCCCCCGCGCCCGATCAGGGTATATGCCCCCCAGGCGGCCCCGGCGAGCGCCATCAACGCGGCAGCCAGCGGGTCCACCGCCGCACCGCCGGGGGCAAGCAGGATGACGAGGCCTGTCATAGCCAGCCCCAATCCGATCCAGCCGGGCAGCGACAAGGGCTCTCCGCGCGCAGTACCGACCAGCAGAATCGTCGCCTGCACTGCCGCAAACAGGATCAGTGCGCCCGTTCCCGCCCCTAGACTGAGGTAAGCAAAGGAAAATCCTGCGACATAGACAGCCAGCGCAATCGCGCCCGGCCAATCGCCCCCCACGGGCCGCCGTCCGATCATCGGCAGCAGCACCAGCGCGCCTGCGCTCAGCCGGATCGCCGAAAATGCGCTGGCGCTGATCGCACCATCCGCCAGCCCCGCGCGGGCAAGCAGCGAATTGCCTGCAAATGCCATGATCGCGAGGCCCGCCAGCGCCAACGTTGTGATGGCGCTGCGCATGACGGGGGATCGACGCCTCAGGCCCGCGTGAAGGCGAGCGTGAAGGTCACCGGCACCGCGGGCGTGATCGAAGGCAGCTGGGCGAGCGCGCGCAATTCGCCCAATTCGTCGGTGAGGCCGAACATGTCGGTCGACACGATCACCGGCGCCGCCGTCACCACCAGCACGCGGTCCTCGGCGACGCGGGTGACGAGCACCTCGGTCTCGACCTCGGCGCTCGCGCCCTTGATCGTCACCTCGGCGGTCAAGGGACGCAGCACCGACTGGCCGACTGCCAGGCCCGCAAAGCGCGCCGGATCGAGCCTGGCAGTCACGGTCGCAGCGGGGTTGTCGGCAACTCCGAAAAACACTTCGCGCATCCGCTCGTCACGGATCTCGACCCCGGTGCTGACCGAGGCCAGATCGATGCTGAGGCTGGCGGTGCCGTCAGCCGCGACGCTGCCCGAGAGCGCGTCGAAGCGGTTGTTCTCGGCCACCTCGCCCGCCTTGATCGAGACATAGGCGAGGCGCGAGGCGGCCGGATCGAGGCTCCACGCGCCCTCGGTCACCGGCGCGGGCGAAGCGGTGGGATCGGCCAGCGGCGCATCGGCCTCAGGCCCCGCGCAAGCGGCGAGGGCGAAGAAGGCGGCAAGAGAGAGGGGAAGAAGCGACCGCATGGGGTATGCGATATGCGATTTGGGTGCGGCACGGAAGGGGCCGGATAGTCACTTTTGCCTGCCCTCCTCGCACCCCTGATCGGCCCCAAGGTGGCCGCGAAACCGCAACTCGGTTAAGCCATTGCAGGGAATCGGAAAAACGGGGGGGCATCATGGCAGGAAAGTTCCAGGTCACCGGCCGCAACGGCGCGGCGCTTTTCACACTGAAGCTGCATCGCGGCGACGGCATGGTCCTGATCGCGATGAACTGGCGGGCCGGCAAGCCACCCGAAGATTTCGTCGGCTTCGGCATCCAGTATCGTGAGCCGGGCGGGGATCGCTTCTTCGACGTCAAGAACCGGCTCGGCTTCCCCGGCGCAGACGGCAAGGTCGATCCGACCAAGCTTTCGACGATGCTCTCGCCCATCCAGAAGTTCCGCTGGGTACACTTTCCGCGCAATGCCGATCTTGCCGGCGACTTCCTGTATCGGGTCACGCCGGTATTCATGAACGCCGCGAACGAGCTGAGCTATGGCGAACCGCAGGAAGCGGCGATCGAATTGCGCCGCGAGACCTATCCGGGACAGCTCAACGTCACCTTCACCCGTGGCTTCGTTTCGTCGCAGGCGTTCGTCGACAAGTTCGAGTCCGCTGGGCCGATCGCAACACTCCTGCCGCCCAATTCCGATGCCGGCCTGACATTCACGCCCACCCATCCGAAGGCGGACGAAGCGCTCGCGTGGATGGGCTTCGAGGCGCGGAGCGCGATCCTTGAGGTTCTCGATCTTGCGCGCGGGGATAGCGCCGATGTCTACGTTGTCGCCTACGACCTGAGCGAAAGGCACTTCGTCGAGAAGCTCGAAGCGCTCGGCCCTAAGCTGAAGATCATCATCGACGACAGCGGCGAGCACGGCGACGCCCATTCCGGCGAGAGTCAGGCCGAGACCCGGCTGAAGCAATCGGCGGGCGCTTCCAATGTCCGGCGCCAGCACATGGGCAACCTGCAGCACAATAAGCTGATCGTCGTCGACGGTCCCACGGTCAAACGCGCGGTGTGCGGGTCGACCAATTTCAGTTGGCGGGGCTTCTACGTCCAAGCAAACAATGCGGTCATCGTCGAGGGTGCTTCCGCGATCGCGCCCTTCAAGGCGGCGTTCGACACCTATTGGACAAATGATGACAGTGCGCGCGCTTTCGGCGCATCGCCATCCGCGCAATGGCACGATCTGGGTTTGCCGGGGATCAAGGCCAAGGTCACCTTCTCACCGCATGCCGCCGCCAACGCTCAGCTGGCGGGGGTCGCTGCGGATGTCGAGAATGGGACGAAATCGTCGCTGCTCTATTCGCTCGCATTCCTCTACCAGACTTCAGGGGTCATGCTGGAGGCGATCAAGGCGGTCACCGCCGCACCCGGCCGCTTCGTGTACGGAATTTCCGACAAGAAGGTCGGCGGCCTTGCCCTCCAGAAGCCCGATGGGAACGTCGCCCCCGTTCGCCCCGCCGCGCTGTCGAAAAATGTGCCGCCGCCCTTTTCTGCCGAACCGAAGGGCGGCGGCGGCAACCGCATGCACCACAAATTCCTGGTCATCGATTTCGACAAGCCGAGTGCACGAGTCTATCTCGGTTCCTACAATTTTTCGAAGCCTGCTGATCGGACGAACGGCGAAAACCTCTTGCTCATCGAGGACCGGCGCATTGCCACGAGCTACGCCGTCGAGGCGCTCAGAATCTTCGATCACTACCACTTCAGGGTAGCACGCGACGAAGCCAAGAAGGCCGGCGAGCCGCTGATGCTCAAGCGCCCCCCGCGCCTGCCGGGCGAGTTTGCCTGGTTCGAAGATGACTACACCAATCCTCGCAAGGTCCGCGATCGCGAGCTGTTCGCTTAAGCGGGCTCTACCGGTGGCGGCACGAACCTCCGGTTCACTCCCACTCGATCGTCCCCGGCGGCTTCGAGGTATAGTCATAGACCACCCGGTTGATGCCCTTGACCTCGTTGACGATGCGGGTTGCCACGCGGGTGAGGAAGCCGGCGTCGAAGGGGAAGACGTCTGCGGTCATCCCGTCGGTCGAGGTCACGGCGCGCAGGGCGCAGACGCTGTCATAAGTGCGCCCGTCGCCCATCACGCCGACGGTCTTGACGGGGAGCAGCACCGCGAAGGCCTGCCAGATCGCATCATAGAGCCCGGCATTGCGGATTTCCTCGAGATAGACCGCGTCCGCCTTCCTCAGAATGTCGCAGCGTTCCTTGGTGACTTCGCCGGGGATGCGGATCGCGAGGCCCGGGCCGGGGAAGGGATGGCGGCCGACGAAGGCGTCGGGCAGGCCCAGTTCGCGCCCGAGATCGCGGACCTCGTCCTTGAACAGCTCGCGCAAGGGCTCGACCAGCTGCATGTTCATGCGTTCGGGCAGGCCGCCGACATTGTGGTGGCTCTTGATCGTCACCGAAGGCCCCCCGGTGAAGGACACCGATTCGATCACGTCGGGATAGAGCGTGCCCTGCGCGAGGAAATCCGCGCCGCCGACCTTCTTGGCCTCGGCCTCGAACACGTCGATGAAGGTCTTGCCGATGAACTTGCGCTTGGCCTCGGGGTCGGTGAGCCCGGCCAGCCCGCCGAGGAACAGCGCTTCGGCCTCCACGTGGACGAGCGGGATGTTGTAATGATCGCGGAACAGGGTGACGACCTGCTCGGCCTCGTTCATGCGCATCAGGCCATGGTCGACGAAGACGCAGGTCAACTGGTCGCCGATCGCTTCGTGAATCAGCACCGCGGCGACCGCGGAGTCGACCCCGCCACTGAGGCCGCAGATCACCCGCTTGTCGCCCACCTGTGCGCGGATTTCGGCGATCTTGGTCTGGCGGAATTCGGCCATCGTCCAGTCGCCCTTGAGGCCGCAGACATGGCGGACGAAGTTGGCGATCAGGCGTGCGCCGTCGGGGGTGTGGACCACCTCGGGGTGGAACTGGGTGCCGTAGAACTTGCGCGCTTCGTCCGCGATCACCGCGAAAGGCGCGCCATCGGAGGTGGCGACGATCTCGAAGCCGGGAGCAAATTGCGTGACCTTGTCGCCGTGGCTCATCCACACCTGATGCCGCTCGCCCACGTCCCAGAGCCCGTTGAACAGCGCGCATTCGGCGGTGACGGTGAGGAAGGCGCGGCCGAACTCGCCGCCCTCTCCCGTTTCGTGTCCGGGCTTGACCTCACCGCCGAGCTGGTGGCTCATCACCTGCTGGCCATAGCAGATGCCGAGGATCGGCACCCCGGCCTCGAACAGCATTTGCGGGGCGCGCGGAGAGCCATCCTCGGGGACGCTGGCGGGCGAGCCTGACAGGATGATGCCCTTGGGGCGCATCCGGTGGAAGGCCGCCTCGGCCTGGGTGAAGGGAGCGATCTCGGAATAGACCCCCGCCTCGCGCACCCGGCGCGCGATCAGCTGGGTCACTTGCGACCCGAAGTCGACGATCAGGATCGAGTCGGAAACGGCGGACTCGCCGCCAAGGGTGTGCGCGCTCATGGCGGCGGATTAAGGAGCGCGCCTCGCGCTGTCCAGCGCCCCGCACGCGCGATCCGCGATTTTGCGCCGCAACATAAAAGGGGCGATCTGAATTCAGGAGGTTCCCGGAAAAGTCGCCAGATCCGGTTGCAATCTTTGGAACCAATCCCGCACATTTCGCATTTGCACATTATTCTTGTGCACTGCACCAGAGTTTCAAACAGCAACCTAATGCCGGACAGCGGCATCGCAAATCCCGAAACCCTCTCTCAATTTTCGGAAGGTCATCACATGCGTTTCACTCTTCCCCTGCTCGCCCTCGTCGCTTTCGCCGCCCCTGCCGCGGCTGAGGAGGTCGTCACCGTCAAGATCGGCTACGGCGATGTCGACGTCACCACCGCCGAAGGCCGCGCCGCGCTCGAAGCGCGGATCGACGCGCGCCTCAGGAAGGCCTGCGCGACCCCTTCCGCCGCGCGCTACACCCACACCCGCAGCGCCGTCGACAGCAAGTGCGTCGCCGATGCGCGCGCAGCGGCGCTCGCCGAAGTCGATCGCGTCGCCGCGCTCCAGCAGCGCAGCGGCCGTGAAGTCGCCGCCAACTAAGCGGGCCCAAGCATCTGAAATTTCAGGCGGTCGCCGGAGTGATCCGGCGGCCGTTTGCGTGACATGCACCTTAGTGTGTTGCGTTTGACGCAAGTCACCTTAATGTTTTCTCATTTGAAATAGCGCCGCCGGAATACCACTTGGCCCATCGAGCGATGCGGCGCGTGGCCTCCTCTCCATCCCCGCGCTGATCCGAACAGGACGCATCGCCTGGCGACACGGACCGAACACGGCTCCGTCCGCCCGCCTGCCGACCGGAAAGGACTGGCCAGCTCTCCCCCCTGCTGCGCCCTCCCCTCGGTCACTGCCCCGCTCCCCAGCCGGGCATGCAGCGAAAGAGACGCGGCCACCGCACTCCCCCCCCCTGAACTGGTGGCCGCGTCTCGAGCGGGAAGGCCGCTGTGCCGCGCGCATGCCGCGCGCCGGATCATTGCCTTTTTCGATTGCGGTGGTGAATTATTTTCAGTCTCGTACAAGATTGAAAGTTACGCGTCCGTTTCTACATCATACTCGGCCCGGGCGCTCCCTCTCCCCCCAAAAATCGCCCGGGCCAACCCGTAAAACAACAGAACTGGGAAACAGTACCATGACCATGATCAGCGAAAAGGCCATCGCCCTGCTGCTCGCCGTTGCGCTCAGCAGCACCGCGTTCAACACGTTTATCGTGTAGGGCCTCAAGCCTCCGGTATCGTGTAAGCGCGCCAGCAGGCCCAAGCCTCAACCGGCCCGGTTCCTCATCCGAGGAGCCGGGCCGAGCTGTTTCTAGTCGGTCCCACCCAGCCGCGCGGCTGCCTCGCGCAGCTCGGTCTTGAGCAGCTTGCCGATGTGGCTCCTCGGCATTTCGGCAATCGCGTGGAGCGCCGCCAGCCGCTGGGTCTTGCCCAGCCGTGCGTTGACCGCCGCCATGATCGCGCCCGTATCGCCCGCGCCGTCCTTCAGCACCACGAAGCCCACCGGTGTCTCCCCCCAGGCGCGCGAGGGGACGCCGACCACTGCCGCCTCGACCACCCCCGGCTCCTTCGCCAATTCGGCTTCCAGATCGCTCGGATAGATGTTGAACCCGCCCGAGATGATCATGTCCTTGGCGCGGCCGACCAGCTCGACGAACCCCTCGGCATCGACCCGGCCGATATCGCCCATGCGCTGCCACACGCCGCCCTCGGGATCGGTCCAGTAGCCCTCGCGGGTCTTCTCGGGCTGGTTCTTGTAGCCGCTCATCATGGTGAGGCTGCGGCCGACGAGATTGCCGGGGGTGCCCGGCGGAACCTCGCGGTCCTCGTCGTCGAGCACCTTCAGCTCGCTGCCGGGCGCGGGGCGGCCGACGGTGTGGAGCTTGTCCGGAAACTCGTGACACGGCAGCAGGCACACCACCCCGCCCTCGGTCATCGAATAGATCTCGATCAGCCCGCCCGGCATGCGCTGGAGCACCTCGCGCTTGAGGTCGGCGGAAAAGGGCGCGGACGTGCAGTATTTGAGCTTGAGGCTGGCAAGGTCGAAGCTGTCGAACTCCGCAAAATCCATCAGCCGCTGGTACTGCACCGGCACCAGCATGGTGATGGTGGTGCGGTCGGCCTGCGCAAGCCCGAGCCACTTGGCGCAATCGAACTTGCCCATCACCCGCACACAGCCGCCCGCCAGCAGCACGGGAAGGAAGGCGACCATCGTGGTGTTCGAATAGAGCGGGGTGGAAGCGAGCGAGCGCACCTCGATCCCCGCGCCGAGATAGCTCAGCCCGGTCGAGGCGAATTGCCGCCAGCGCATCTGGTGCGAATGGACGATGCCCTTGGGAATGCCGGTGGTGCCGCTGGAGTAGATGATGTTGAACGGGTCCTTGGGCTCCGGCACGAATTCCGGCGCGCGGCTTCCCGGAGGGGCCATCCATTGATCGATGCTCTCCAAGGGCACGCGGATCAGGTGCGCCATGAACTCCGGCCCCAGCTCCGCCGCCTTGGCCGCATCGATGAACAGATGGATCGAGCCCGAATCCTTTGCCATGCCTTCGAGCTGCTCGGGCGAGGCGCTGGTGGTCAGCGGCGCTGCCACCCCGCCCGCGCGCATCGCGGCGAGAAACACCAGCGCATACTCGACGGTGGAGGTGCCGAGGATCGCCACGGCCTGCCCGCGTTGCAGCCCGGTCTCCACCAGCCGCGCTGCCAGCCGATCGATGAGGCCCACCAGTTCCGCCCAGTAAACCTCGCGCTTTTCATCGACCAGCGCGAGTTCATCACCCTTGATGCGCGACCATTCCATCAGGATGTCGGGGAAGTTGCCGAAGGGTTCGGCAAGGCGGCTCATCATTGCGTCGTGGTTCATGGGGCCCATGCATAATCTGCGGGCAATCGGGCGCAAGGAATTGCGCATGCCCTCGCACAAGTGCCAAGAAACGCGCGAGAGGAGAGAAGCATGAACCGCAATATCCGCATCGCCGCGCTCGCCGCGCTGGCGCTGGCACCGGCTCAGGCCCGCACCGCCGAGCCGCCGCAGCGCGTGCTGGTGGTGGTCGCGCACCCGGACGACGAACTCTTCATGGCCCCCGCCATCGCGGCGATGGCACGGCAGGGCCGCGCCGTGACGATCGTCTTCGCCACCACCGGCGATCAGGGGCCGGGCGTGACCGATTTTGCGCGCGGACCGCAGCTGGGCGCGATCCGCCGCGCCGAGGCGCAATGTTCGGCAAACGCGCTCGGGGCGCAGGCGCGGTTCCTCGAAGGTCTGGGCGACGGCACGCTGGCCAATACCCCGCAAGCGCCGGGCTCGCCCGCCGCCCGCTTCATCGATCAATTCGCGAGCGAATACGTCACCATCGATCCGCAGCTGGTGCTGACCTGGGGGCCGGATGGCGGCTATGGCCATGCCGACCACCGCATGGTGAGCGCGCAGGTGACCATGGCCTTGCAGTCGCTGGCCAGCGAATATCGCGCGCGCCTGCTCTATGTCGGCATCCCGGCCGGCACTGTTCCGAAGGTGCCGCAGATGGCCGGCTGGGCCGAGACCGATCCCGCGCTGCTCTCGGAAACGGTGCGCTACACCTCCGCCGATCTCGCCGCCGCCAAGGCCGCCGCGATGTGCCATGCAACCCAGTTCGACGAAGCCTCGCGGCAGGGCATGATGGCGCTGTTCGACGCGACAATGTGGCAGGGCAAGGTGCATTTCCGCCCCGCCTTCTGAGCCGCCCGTCGAACCCCCTCCAACTCTCGTGGAAAAGCAGCCCCAAGGGCCCTCCCGCAGTTGGGTTTCCCCGCCCGAGCCCCTATATGATGGGCCATGGACGAGAACACCAATCAACCCCCCGCAAAGCTGCCCAACGCCAACGAATATGGCGCCGATTCCATCAAGGTTTTGAAGGGGCTGGATGCGGTCCGCAAACGCCCCGGGATGTATATTGGCGATACCGATGACGGCTCCGGCCTGCACCACATGGTGTTCGAGGTCAGCGACAATGCCATCGACGAGGCGTTGGCCGGTCATTGCGACCTCGTTCTGATCGAATTGAACCCCGATGGCTCGGTTTCGGTCGAGGATAATGGTCGCGGTATCCCGACCGGCATGCACGCCGAGGAAGGCGTCTCGGCGGCCGAGGTCATCATGACCCAGCTCCACGCCGGGGGTAAGTTCGAGAACACCAGCGACGACAACGCCTACAAGGTCTCGGGCGGCCTTCACGGCGTCGGCGTGTCGGTGGTGAACGCGCTCAGCGAATGGCTCGAGCTCACGATCTGGCGCGAAGGTCAGGAGCACTGGATGCGCTTCGAGCATGGCGATGCCGTCGGCCCTTTGAAGGTCGTCGCCGATGCGCCCAGGTCGGATCGCAACGCCGATCCCAACGGCTTCAAGAAGGGCACCCGTGTGACCTTCAAGGCCAGCCACGACACCTTCAAGAACGTCACCGAATTCGATTTCGAGAAGCTCGAGCACCGCTACCGCGAACTGGCCTTCCTCAATTCTGGCGTGCGCATCAAGCTGCGCGACAAGCGGCACGAGGAACAGCTCGAACACGATCTCTATTACGAAGGCGGGATCGCGGCCTTTGTGAAATATCTCGACCGCAACAAGCAGCCGCTTGTCGCAGAGCCGATTGCGGTCTCGGCCGAGAAGGACGGGATCGGGATCGACGTCGCGCTTGAGTGGAACGACAGCTATTACGAGAACGTCCTCGCCTTCACCAACAACATCCCGCAGCGCGACGGCGGCACGCACCTCGCCGCCTTCCGCGCCGCGCTGACCCGCACGCTCAACAATTACGCCGAGCGGTCGGGGATGCTGAAGAAGGAGAAGGTCAGCCTTTCGGGCGAGGACATGCGCGAAGGCCTCACCGCCATCGTCAGCGTCAAGCTGCCCGACCCGAAATTCTCCAGCCAGACCAAGGACAAGCTGGTCTCTTCCGAAGTACGCTCGCCCTTGGAATCGCTGATGAGCGAGAAGATGTCGGAATGGCTCGAGGAAAACCCCAATGATGCGCGCGCGATCATCCAGAAGGTGATCGACGCCGCCGCCGCGCGCGAAGCCGCCCGCCGTGCGCGCGAGATGAGCCGCAAGGGCGCGATGAGCGTCGCCTCGCTGCCGGGCAAGCTGGCCGATTGCCAGGAACGCGATCCGGCCAAGTCCGAACTCTTCCTGGTCGAAGGGGACTCCGCAGGCGGATCGGCCAAGCAGGGGCGTGACCGCAAGACCCAGGCGATCCTGCCGCTGAAGGGCAAGATCCTCAACGTCGAGCGCGCGCGCTTCGACCGGATCATCTCCTCGAAGGAAGTCGGCACCCTCATTCAGGCGATGGGCACCGGCATCCGCGACGAATTCAACCTTGAAAAGCTGCGCTACCACAAGATCGTCATCATGACCGACGCGGACGTGGACGGCGCGCATATCCGCACGCTGCTGCTGACCTTCTTCCACCGCCAGATGCCCGAGATCATCAAGGCCGGGCACCTGTTCATCGCTCAGCCGCCGCTGTTCAAGGTCGCCAAGGGGCGCAGCGAGGTCTACCTCAAGGATCAACCCGCGCTCGATCGCTATCTGGTCGATGCGGGATTGCAGGGTCGGGTGCTGGAGACGCAGGGCGGCACGCGCGGCGCGGAGGATCTGCGCGCGCTGGTCGACGGGGCGCTCAGGCTCAAGAACCTCCTCGCCTTCGTCCCGCGCCGCTACGACAGCGGGATCGTCGAGCAGATGGCGCTGACAGGCACGCTTGAGCCGGGCCTCAGCGGCGAGGCGCTTGCCGCTGCGTTGGCCCGCGCTGCCGGTCGCCTCGGCGCTGGTGACCGCGAGGCCCGCTGGAGCGCTTCGCAGCGCGAGGACGGCACCGTGGTGTTCGAGCGCCTGTGGCGCGGCGTCACCGACGTCCACGAGATCGACGCGCGCTTCCTTTCCAGCACCGAGGCGCACAAGCTCCACGGCCTCGCCGCCGCACAGGCGGAGGCCTATGCCGCCCCGGTCAAGCTGGTGCGCGCCGGGGCCGAAGCCGAGGAACCCGAGCCCGAAACGGTGCCCGCAGCCGACGATCCGCTCGCCGGCGAGGCCGAGGAGGCCGCACCGGCGCCCGCCGCCACCTTCGACGGCACGATCAGCCGTCCGACCCAGCTGCTCGAGGCGATCTTCGCGGCCGGTCGCAAGGGGCTCTCGATCAGCCGCTACAAGGGGCTGGGTGAAATGAACGCGGAACAATTGTGGGAGACCACGCTTGATCCCGAGGCGCGGGTGCTGTTGCAGGTGAAGGTCGAGGATGCCGACGTGACCGACGAGATCTTCACCCGCCTGATGGGCGACATCGTCGAACCGCGGCGCGAGTTCATTCAGGATAATGCTTTGAATGTGGCGAACCTCGACGTTTAGGCAAGGATCCTGATGGCCGCCCACCCCAACCGCACCGGAGACCTGCAGCAGGCAAGCTTCCTGACCATCCTCGTGGTGGTCAGCCTGCTGATGGCGGTGATCGTCTACCCCTTCGCCCAGCCCCTGCTGTGGGCGGCGCTGGCGGCGATCATGTTCCAGCCGCTCTACCGCGCCGTGCTGCGGCGCGTGCGCGGGCGGCGCAATCCGGCAGCGGGGCTCAGCCTGCTGATCATCTTCATCCTAGTGCTGATCCCGGCGGCGTGGATCGCCTCGATGGTGATCGAACAAGCGATCGTGCTGGTGACGACGCTCCAGCAGCAGCCGCTCGACCTCGCGGCGCTGTTCGACACGGTCTACACCTCGCTGCCCCAGGTGGCGCGCGAGGCAGTGGACCGCAGCGGCTGGGCCGATATCGGGATGGTGCAGACGCGGCTCCAGGAACTGCTCACCCAGAGCGCCGGGATGATCGCCAGTCAGGCCGTGTCGATCGGCAGCGGGGCGCTGGGCTTCTTTCTGTCCTTTGGCGTCGGCCTCTACGTGATGTTCTTCCTGCTGCGCGACGGCGAGCGGATCGGGCGCTCCGTGCTGTGCGCGATGCCCGTCGAACGCGCGATCGCCGACCGGCTGGCGGAGCGCTTCCTCGGCATCGTGCGCGCGACCATCAAGGGCACCGGCGTGGTCGCGCTGGTGCAGGGCGCCTTGAGCTGGATCACGCTGGTGATCGCGGGCGTGCCATCGGCGCTGCTGTTCGGCGTGGTGACGGTGTTCTTCGCGCTGGTGCCGGTGATCGGCGCGGGCGCGGTGTGGCTGCCGGCGGGATTGTATCTGCTGGTCACCGGCGCGACCTGGCAGGGGTTCTTCGTGCTGCTGGTGGGCTTCTTCATCATCTCCTCGGCCGACAACGTGCTGCGCCCCATTCTGGTGGGCCGCGACACCGGCATTCCCGACTGGATCATCCTCATCACCACGCTGGGCGGCATCAGCCTCGTCGGCTTCTCCGGCATCGTGCTCGGGCCGCTGGTGGCGGGGCTGTTCCTTGCCAGCTGGTCGATCCTGCGCGAACAGCGCGAGGAGGACGAGGAGGCCGCGATGCAGGCCGATGACGGCATCCGCGTCGATGCGGCGGGCCACGCGCCCGAAGCGTCGGCGGGCTGAGGGCTGCGCATGTCCTCGCTCGTCACTCCCGGCTCCAAGGGCGAGGCGATCGGCCGGCTGGTGCTGGCCGGCTTCGTGGTTTCGCTGCTGCCGGTGCTGCCCTTCGGCGCCTATATCGCCTATCCCTTCCTGATCCTGACGACCTGGTTTCACGAGATGGGCCATGGCCTGACTGCGGCGGTGCTCGGCCAGTCGTTCGAGCGGCTGGTGCTGCTTCCCGATGGCTCGGGCTATGCCGAATATCTCATCAGCGGCAATGCCTCGCGGCTGGTGCAGGCGGCGATCTCGATCGGCGGCCCGCTCGGCCCCAGCGTGGTGGGGGCCGGGCTGATCGTCGCCAGCGCCCACCCGCGCGCCTGGCGGCCGGTGCTGTGGGCGATGGTCGCCGCGATCCTTGCCAGCACCATCATCTGGGTGCGCTCGGCGACCGGATGGTGGGCGCTGCCGGTCGCCGCGGCAGTGCTCGGCCTTGTCGCCTGGCGTGCGCCCGGCGGGTTCCAGCGCTTCACCCTCCAGTTTCTCGGCCTCACCGCCGCGTGGAGCGTGTTCGGCGCGTGGCGCTACTTTCTCACCGAGCAGATCGTGATCGACGGGCAGGCGCAGCTTTCCGACACCGGAGCGATCGCTGCTGTCCTGCTGCTGCCCTACTGGTTCTGGGCCGGCGTGATCCTGCTCGCATCGGCGGCGATGTTCTTCTTCTCCCTGCGCTATGCGCTGGCCGACAAGCGCCGCGGCCCGCCGCCGAGGAAGCTCCCTGCCAACGTCCTCCAGTTCAAGCGCCGCTGACGCTTTGAGCAGTCCCGCCAGCGCCCCCATCGCGGTAGCCTGCCGCACATGGACCTGACCGAACTCGCCGACCGGCTCGCCATTGCCGAGACCCTCGCGCTCTACTGCCGCGGCATCGACCGCTGCGAGCCCGAGCAGCTCGCCGCCGCCTTCACCCCGGACGCCCTGATCGACTATGGCGACGGCGCAAGGCCGGTTGCCGAGGTCATCCCCGGGCTGATGGCGGGTCTGGGGGCGATGCGGCTGACCCAGCACAACATCTCAAACACCGTGATGCGCATCACCGGCGATGCCGCGCGGGCCGAGACCAACTGCGTCGCGCTCCACCTCATCCCCGCGCCGGAGGGAGAGATCGAGCTGCCAGACACTGAACTGGTCGTCGGCGGCCGCTACCTCGACAGGCTCGCAAAGCGCGAAGGCCGCTGGCTGATCGCCGAGCGGCTCTACGTGATGGACTGGAACCGCAGCGTGCCCGCCACGATGGCGCTCGAAGGCGGGCTGCTGGGCGGCCTCCGGCGCCGGGGCGCACGCGGGACCGACGATCCGTCAGCGGCGTGGTGGGCCGGGGGTTAGGACGCGACCTTGAGCGTGTTCAGCCCCGCCGCATCGGCCCCGGCCTCGCCCGACAGGCCGATAAACATGGTGTCGACGATCCGCGCCAGCTTTGCCTCGGACAGCTTGTCGCCGAGATAGATCAGCGCATCGGGCATGGTGTAGACGGTGACCATCTGATTGATCATCGACAGCGCCTCATCGATCCCGAGCCCTGCGAAGAACCCCTCGGCCTGCGCCTCGGCGATCAGCTCGCACAGGTAGTGGTCGGCAAGGTCGACATAGCTCCTCACCCGCTCGAAATTGGCCGCGCCCATCTCGCACAGCACGGTGAAGAACTGCGGATCCTCGCGGAAACGGCCTTGCGCGATGACAAAGCGACGGCGGAAGAATTCATACATCTTGCGCTGCGGCGGCAGGTTGCTTGAGAGCACCTCCTCCATCACCGCCAGCTGCGGGGCGAGCCAAGTTTGCGCGACGGCATCGAACAGATCGTCGTAATCGGCAAACAGCGCCTCGAACCGCGCGCGGGTCAACCCGCTTTCCGACATGGCGACGGTCCACGGCACCTCGGCCCCGCGCTCCTTGACGAGATCGAGCACATGGCGCGCGATCCGCTCGCGCTCCGCATCCCGGGCGGTTTCGGTCAGTGCCATGTCGTCTGCGCCTCCTTGCGCAAGCGCCAACATAGGCCAGCTTTGCACGGGCTTAAAGGGCCGCTCGTCGATTTTTGTGCGACGCAGCACGGGGAGCGTCGCGAGAGAGCAGCGCCTCAGCGGCGGGGCGGCAACGGGAAGAAGGCCGAGGTGCGGCGCTTGTAATCGGCGTATTTGTCGCCCTTGGACTTGTCCAAACCCTTCTCGAGCAGGGTCACGCCCGACCATTTGGTGAGCGTGAAGCTGAGGAACAGCGGGCCGATGATGGTCGCCGCCGCATATTGCCAGCCCGCCGCAGCGCAGGCGAGCCAGATGCCCCACCACGCGGCGAAATCGCCGAAATAGTTGGGGTGGCGGGTGTAGCGCCACAGCCCGGTGTCGAGCACCTTGCCGTGATTGGCCGGATCGGCCTTGAAGCGGGTGAGCTGCCAGTCGCCCACCCATTCGAAGAACACGCCGATGCACCACAGCGCGAAGCCCGCCCATGCCAGCGGCGGGATGGGCGAAGGCTCGGGACTCGCGAGGATGCCGACCTGCGCCGGGCTGGAGACCGCGAACAACAGCACCGCCTGCATCAGCCACACGCGGGTGAGCGCGGCCTGTGCAAAGCCGCCCGCCTCGCGATCCTTCCTGAGGATCATCTTGTAGCGCTTGTCCTCGCCCTCCTTGCGCCAGCGCAGGAACAGGTAACCGCCGAGCCGGAAGCCCCACAGCGCGGTCATCGCCATGATGAGTGTGGCAAGCTGACCGGGGCCGCCCGGCACATGCAGCCAGCTCGCCACGGCCAGAATGCCCATGCCAGCGCCCCAGAAGGCGTCGATGAAGGAGACGTCGTCGATCTTCACGCTGATCGCCCATTGGATCAGCACCAGCACGATCAGGATCGCGGCGTTGAGGGCGAGGAGTTCAAACATCGTTTTTGCCCGCGATGATGTCGCGCGCCTGTTGCTCGAGCACCTTGAAGCGATCGTAATCGGGGAGCTTGGAGCGGAACCATTCGGCGATCTTGAGCAGGTCCTCGCCGTAATTGCCGGTCGGGATCATCGGCTCGCCGAAGCTGATGATCCGCCGCGCGTTGTCGGCAAAGGCGGGGACGATGGGGACATTGGCGGCGCGGGCGATGTGGTAGAAGCCCGATTTCCACTTGCCATCGGACTTGCGCGTGCCTTCGCAGGCGATCACCAGCGCGAGTTCGTCGCGCGCGGCGAATTCGGCGGCGACCTGCTCGGTGGCATTGGCGCTCTTGCGGCGGTCGACGGGGATGCCGCCCATGTCGAGCATGAAGTTCTTCATGATGCCCTGAAACAGCGTGTGCTTGCCCATGAAATTGGGGCGCACGCCTTCCTCGTGGGTGGCGCCGGTGAAGAACACGAAATCCCAGTTCGAGGTATGCGGCGCGCCCGCGAGCACATATTTTTTCAGGTGCTTGGGCAGCGGGGCGTCGATCTTCCACCCGCGCGCATACCAGATCGCGAGGATAATGCGGCGCACGATGCGCGACAGCAGCGTGGGCTTGCGCACGGGCGCAGGGGTGATCGGTGAATGCAAGCGGTGCGTCCCTCCCAAAGGCCGCGCATTGTGGCCTAACTTGGGTGAGATAAGCAAGAGGGCGGGGGAGGGTTTCAGATCTCATAGTCGTCGCATCATCCAGCCGACCCTGTCGAGTTCGACATCCCCCTCCATGAAGTCCAGAACGAGAGACACCGTCTCGAGCGCGCTGAACAGGTGGACATCGCCATTCGTGAAAATGCTCTTCCAAAGCGGAGGAGATTTCCCGCCCGCACGCGGATCACCCTTTGGGACTGCGCGAAATTCGCCTTCGCCGGAGCCAATCTTCCCGCGCGTGATGAACCAACCTTCTTCCTGCCGGGTGCCACGGATTTCCCAACTGTCAGGGCGCGTAACCCGGAAAGAGAAGTCTTCTGACGCCTCTCCCGTGTAGATTGCCGCTCGCACCACCTCGGGCGTCGCCGCCAAGGGTTCTGGCCAGAGAGCTCCATCAATCTCCGTGAATTCCGGGATGGGATAGGAGCTCATTTCACATCCGGAACACGCCAAACGCAGGCCGCTCGGCAATCGGCGCTTCAAGACACGCCGCGAACGCCAACCCCAGCACATCGCGGGTCTGCACCGGATCGACCACGCCGTCGTCCCACAGGCGGGCGGTGGCGTAGTAGGGGTTGCCTTCGTCCTCGTATTTCTGGCGGATCGGGGCCTTGAAGACCTCGGCTTCGGCAGGCGTCCAGCTTTCGGCGTCGCGGTGGACGGTGGCGAGGACGCTCGCGGCCTGCTCACCGCCCATCACCGAGATGCGCGCATTGGGCCAGGTGAACAGGAAGCGGGGGCTGTAGGCGCGGCCGCACATCCCGTAATTGCCTGCGCCAAAACTGCCGCCGATCACCACGGTCACCTTGGGCACGGTCGCGGTGGCGACGGCGGTGACGAGCTTTGCGCCATGCTTGGCGATGCCTTCCGCCTCGTATTTCCCGCCGACCATGAAGCCGCTGATATTCTGAAGGAACAGCAGCGGAATGCGGCGCTGGCAGGCGAGTTCAATGAAATGCGCGCCCTTCTGCGCGCTCTCGGAAAACAGCACGCCGTTGTTGGCGAGGATCGCGACGGGCATCCCCCAGATATGCGCAAAGCCGCAGACGAGGGTGGAGCCATAGTGCTGTTTGAACTCGTGAAATTCGCTGCCGTCGACCAGCCGCGCGATCACCTCTTTCACATCATAGGGCGCGCGCACATCCTCGGGGATGAGGGCGTAGAGGTCGTCCGCGTCGAACTTGGGCGGGCGCGGATCTTTCAGCGCCACATCCTTCGCCGCCCCGGTATTCGCGCCGAGGTGCGACACGATATCGCGCACGATGGTGAGTGCGTGCTCGTCGTTCTCGGCCAAGTGATCGACCACGCCCGATTTCTTGGCGTGCAAGTCCCCGCCGCCGAGGTCTTCCGCCGTGATCTCCTCGCCCGTCGCGGCCTTCACCAAGGGCGGGCCGGCGAGGAAGATCGTGCCCTGATTGCGGACAATCACGCTCTCGTCCGACATGGCGGGGACGTAAGCGCCGCCCGCGGTGCAGCTACCCATGACGCAGGCGATCTGCGGAATGCCGAGCGCGGACATGTTGGCCTGATTGAAGAAGATGCGGCCGAAGTGGTCGCGGTCGGGGAACACTTCCGCCTGATGCGGCAGGTTCGCCCCGCCGCTGTCGACCAGATAGATGCACGGCAGGCGGTTTTCCTGCGCAATCTCCTGCGCGCGCAGGTGCTTCTTGACCGTCATCGGGTAGTAGGTGCCGCCCTTCACGGTCGCGTCGTTGCACACGATCATGCACTGGCGGCCCGACACGCGCCCCACCCCGCAGATGATCGAGGCGCCATTGACGTCGCCCTCATACATCCCGTTGGCGGCCAGCTGTCCGATCTCAAGAAAGGGCGAACCCGGATCGAGCAGCCGCTCCACCCGTTCGCGCGGCAGCAGCTTCCCGCGCGACACATGCCGCTCGCGATGCTTCTCCGGCCCGCCGAGTGCAGCTTCTGCCACGGCAGCGCGGAGTTGCTGCGCCAGCGCATGGTTGTGCGCGAAGCGGGCCTTGGCCTCGGGGCTCTCGCGGTCGAGTTTGGAGGTGAGGGTGGGGGCGGTCATTTGCGAGCCACTTCAAATAGTGACCAGATCAGGCCAACGAGCGCCGTAGCGAAGGCCATGCCGATCAGGATGGTTAGAATTCCTAGGTCGAAATTGCCGGGATCGGAACCGCCCGGATCATAGATCTTGCCGAAGAAACTGCCGAACAGCATGCCGAGGCAGGCCGCCCATCCGGTGATGAAAAGGTGACTGCGCAGTGGAGTAGGCCGCGCCATCAGGATCGCACCGGCCAGCAACAGCCCACCGCTCCAGTAATCGTCAAACCAGAACGGCCAAGGGCGCCCGGTTCCCCATGTGCGGATTCCCTCACCAATCATGAGCGACAGTGCGAGCCCGCCGCCAAGAACGCGCAGCACTAGCAAAGGCACGCCTTGCCGCATTATCGTTTCCGCACAAACTCGGCCCGCAGGACGAGGCCCTTGATGCCGGGGTATTTGCAGTCGATCTCCTGCGCGTCGCCGGTCAGGCGGATCGACTTGATCAGCGTGCCCTGCTTGAGCGTCTGGCCCGCGCCCTTGACCTCGAGGTCCTTGATCAGCGTCACCGCATCGCCATCGACGAGGATGTTGCCGACCGCATCGCGCACCTCGACAGCATCCTCCGCCGCGCGCTGGGCCGCGAGTTCGGACGCGGGCAGCCACTCGCCGCTCGCCTCGTCATAGACGTAGTCTTCATCGGTGCTCATTCTAGTTCCTCCCCGGCACGGGGAGGGGGACCATCCGCAGGATGGTGGAGGGGCACCCCCAGTTTCTCAATCCGCTCGTCACAAATCACGACAATCCGCCTCACAACCGCTTCCAGATCCTCGAACACCCGCTGCGCCGGAATGCGCGTGGTCGCAATCCCTTGCGAACGCAGTGCAGCTGATCGTCTAAGATCACGCTCCGCTCCAACGGCATTGTCATGCACCGAGCCATCGACTTCGATATCGAGACGCGCCTTGGCACAATAAAAGTCGAGCACATAGTCTCCCGCCGGATGCTGGCGACGGAACTTGTGCCCGCCGGGGCGCTTGCGCAATTCACGCCACAACATCGCTTCGGGCGGCGACATTTCGCTGCGCAGCTTGCGGGCACGCTTCACAGTGTCGCGGGGGCCTGTGATCATGGCGCGTGCCCCTCCACCACCCTGCGGGTGGTCCCCCTCCCCGTTCCGGGGAGGATCAAGAGGCCGCCCCGATCAATTCCCGCCCGATCAGCATCCGCCTGATCTCGTTCGTGCCCGCGCCGATGTCGAGCAGCTTGGCATCGCGCATATACCGCTCGACCGGCCAATCGGTGGTGTAACCCGCCCCGCCCAGCGCCTGCACGCTTTCGGCGGCGACCTTGAAGGCGTTCTCGCTCGCGAGCAGGATCACCCCCGCCGCATCGAACCGCGTCGTCTGCCCGGCGTCGCAGGCCTTCGCCACCGCATAGGTGTAGGCGCGGGCCGATTGCAGCGCGACATACATGTCGGCGACCTTGGCCTGCATCAGCTGGAACGAGCCAATCGGCTTTCCGAACTGCTTCCTCTCGCGCAGATAGGGGATCACCGTGTCGAGGCACGCCTGCATGATGCCCAATTGCAATCCGGCGAGCACCACGCGCTCGTAATCGAGCCCGCTCATCAGCACGCCGACGCCGCCGTTCAAGGGCCCCATCACGCGATCCTCGGGGATGAAGCAATCCGAAAACACCAGCTCGGCGGTGGGCGAGCCCTTCATGCCGATCTTGCTGATCTTCTGGCCGATGGAGAACCCCTCGTCGCCCTTCTCGATCAGGAAGGCGGTGATGCCGCGCGATCCGGCGTGGCCGTCGGTCTTGGCATAAACCACCAGCGTGTCGGCTTCCGGCGCGTTGGTGATCCAGAACTTGGTGCCGTTGAGGACGTAGCCGCCCTGCACCGCATCGGCCTTGAGCTTCATCGAGACCACGTCCGACCCCGCGCCCGCCTCGGACATCGCCAGTGAGCCGACATGCTCGCCGGAGATCAGCTTGGGAAGGTATTTCGCCTTCTGATCGTCATCCCCCCAGCGGCGGATCTGGTTGAGGCAGAGGTTGGAGTGCGCGCCGTAGCTGAGGCCCACGCTGGCACTCGCGCGCGACACTTCCTCAACCGCGATCACATGCTCCAGATAGCCGAGGCCCAGCCCGCCCCATTCCTCCTCAACCGTGATGCCGTGGAGGCCGAGCGCGCCCATCGGCTCCCACAATTCGCGCGGGAAGCGGTCCTCGCGGTCGGTGCGGTCTGCCAGCGGCGCGATCTGCTCGTCGGCGAAGCGCGCGGTGGTGTCACGGATCATCTCGGCCGCCTCGCCGAGATGGAAGTCGAAATCGGGGGTGGCGCGCATGAATCGTTCCTCGCCGCGTAATGTTTGTTCTGGTCCACCCGCATAGCAAGCCCTTGGGCAAAGGCCAATCGGAGACGCTGGCGCAGCGGCGCAACACCCGCTACTCCTCGCAAAAGATGACAAACCCGCCGCCCCTGCTCCGCTTCGACGGCGTGACCTGTCGCTTTGGCGACGTCACCGCAGTCGGCGGCGTGTCCTGCGATATCGCCAAGGGCTGCTTCGTCGCGATGGTCGGCGCCTCGGGCTCGGGCAAGTCGACGCTGCTGAAGACGGTGAACACGCTGGTCGAACCCACCGGCGGCCGGGTGCTGTTCGCAGGCGAGGACGTGAGCGAACTGCCGCCCGCCAGGCTGCGCCGCCGGGTCGGCTATGTGTTCCAGGGGATCGGCCTCTTCCCGCACATGAGCGTCGCCGAGAACATTGCCATCGGCCCGCGCCTTGCGGGCGAGAAGCTGGCGGCGGCGCGCATCGCCGAGCTGCTGGAGCTGGTCGAGCTCGATCCGGCCTATGCCACCCGCATGCCCGACGAACTCAGCGGCGGGCAGCGCCAGCGGGTGGGCGTGGCGCGCGCGCTGGCGGGGGAGCCGGAGCTGCTGATCATGGACGAGCCCTTCGGCGCGCTCGACCCCGTCACCCGCGACGCGCTGGGCCACAAGGTGCGCGAATTGCACACCCGCCTCGGCCTTACCACGGTGATGGTAACGCATGACATGGCCGAGGCGCTGCTGCTTGCCGACCGGGTGCTGGTGATGGACAAGGGCGCCTTGGTGGCCGATGAGGCTCCGCACACGCTCCTGATGGGCGCAGGCGGTGCAGCGGCGCAGGCGCTGGTCGCCGTGCCGCGCGATCAGGCCGAACGGCTTGCCGCGATGGAAGGCCGGCTGGCGTGAACACAATCTGGGAAATCCTCCCCGGCCTCGGCGACAAGCTCGCCGCGCATGTGGTGCTCTCGGCGAGCGCGATCGGGCTTGCCATGCTGATCGCGCTGCCGATGGCGGTGTGGGCGGGGCGCTCGCGGATCGTGTCCCGCCTCGCGCTGAGCCTTGCGAGCCTCGTCCAGACCATCCCCGCGCTCGCGCTGCTGGCGCTGTTCTTCCCGCTGCTGCTGAGCTTGCGCAGCGTCTTCGGCGAGGGGCTGCCGACGCTCGGCTTTCTCCCTGCGTTGATGGCGTTGACGCTCTATGCGCTGCTGCCGATCCTCAGGAATGCGGTCACCGCGCAGGCAAATCTCGACGAGGGCGTGCTCGAGGCGGCGGACGGCGTGGGCATGACCAAGTGGCAGAAGCTCTATCTGGTCGAGGCGCCGCTCTCTGCCCCTTTCATCATGGCCGGCATCCGCACCGCGAGCGTGTGGACCATCGGCGCGGCGACGCTCGCCACCACCATCGGCCAGCCGAGCCTCGGCGATCCGATCTTTGCGGGCCTTCAGACCCAGAACTGGGCGCTGGTGCTGGCCGGGTGCCTCGCGAGCGCGGGACTGGCGCTGGCGGCGGATAATCTGCTGTGGGTGATCGAGGTCGGCCTTGCGCGGCGCAAGCGGTGGATGACCTTTGGCGGGATGGCGATCGTGCTGCTCGGCATTCTGGCCGCGCTTTGGGCGCAACGCCCCGCCAGCGAAGAGCGCCCCGTGGTGATCGCCGCCAAGTCCTTTTCCGAGCAATACATCCTCGCCCAGCTGATCGGGTCGCGGCTGGAAGCGGCGGGGTACCGGGTCGAGTATCGCGACGGGCTGGGGAGCGCGGTGGTGCACTCGGCGGTGGCCAATTCCTCGGTCGACATCTCGGTCGATTACACCGGCACGATCTGGGCCAATTTCCTGAAGCGCGCCGACAATCCGGGGCGCGAGGCGATGTATGAAACCATCCGCGACTGGGAAGCGAAGGCAAATGGCGTCAAGGTGCTCGGCCGACTGGGGTTCGAGAACGCCTATGCCTTCGCGATGCGCGCTGACCGCGCGCAGGAATTGGGCGTCACCAGCCTCGCCGATCTGGTCGGCAAGGGCCGCAGCCTCACCGTCGGCGGCGACCCCGAGTTCTTCGAGCGGCCCGAATGGCTCGCGGTGCGCGATGCCTATGGGCTGCGCTTCGGGAAGACCCGCAATTTCGCGCCGACCTTCATGTACAATGCGCTTCAATCGGGCGAGGCGGACGTGATCAGCGCCTATACCTCGGACGGGCGGATCGCGGCGGACCGGCTGGTAGTGCTCGCCGACCCCAAGGGCGCGCTGCCGAGCTATGATGCGCTGTTGCTGCTCAGCCCCCGCATCGCCGACGACCCCGGCGTCGCCGCCGCGCTCCAGCCGCTGCTGGGCGCGATCAGTGTCGAGGCGATGCGCGAGGCGAATTTCGCCGTGGACCGCGAGGATGCGGGCAAGCTCACGCCCAAGCAGGCGGCGGAGATGCTGGCGAATCGGGCGGGGTTGTGATCCGCGCCCACCCCTAACCCCTCCCGCAAGCGGGAGGGGGACTTAAGGCGCTGATCCTGCCCTCCCGCTTGCGGGAGGGGGCGGGGGTGGGAATACTAAACCGCTCTACGCCACAATTGCGTCTGGCAGAACGGGCCGATGCAGCCCTTCACCTCGAGCAGGTTCGGCCCCTTGCGGCGCACCACCGAGCGGTAGCTCTTGCCGCTCTTGGGGTCGTAGATCTGGCCGCGCCACAGGTTACTTTCCTGCGTGAAGGCCGAAAGGATCGGGGTCGTCGCCAGCAGCTTGCGCTTGCGCTTGGCGGCATCGGGGTTGTTGATGTCGCGCTGGTCATTGCCCTGCGGCGGAGCGACGAGGAAACGCTCGATCGTGCCGCACAGGGCTTTGCCACAAGGCGCGATCACGATCACCGCGTCCTTTTCCGCGGTCACCCAGCGGCCCGTGATCGGCTCTGCCGCGAAGGCCGCAGGCACCAGCGCCGCCAGTCCGAGGCCTGCGCCAAGCACGGCCGCCATCACACCCTTGCGCGTCATCTTCGCTCTCCCCAATCAATCGAAGCCCGCGCCGAACGGCCAGCGCCGTCCGCACAGGCCGAGCACCTTGAACAGCCTTCCCATTTCGCTGTCCTTAACGAGACGGTTACGCTGCCGCTCGAATTTGTCGCGCTGATAGGGCGCGCGGCGGATGAGCATTTCCATGCGCGTGTCGATCCCCATCTGAATCAACCATTCGCCCTGATATTGCAGCCCCATGAGATCCGCGCCGTTTTCGACCGCGACCTGCTGGAGCAGCTCGAAATCGACATGCGCGGTAAGATCAGCCTCGCCCGGATGCGCGAAGACATCGACCTTCTGGTGCGATTTCAGCGCCTGAAGCGTCGATCCTGAGCGCAGTTCCTCGTGGCCGTAATCGATGATCAGCGCCGCCCCGCCCTGCTCCTTCAGCCGCCGTGCGATCTCGGCCATCAGCGCCACCGCGGCCGGGCTGGTCTCGATCAGCGTGCCTTGCGAGGCGGTGACCCAGCTGGGCGGGACGATGTGGTCCATCTTCTCGCGGCCGGTGACGAAGGTGAAGGCATCATCCTCCAGCCCCACCATGCGCGGAAACCACCCGTCGGTCGAGCGGATCAGGTGCTGCACCGGCAGGGCATCGAAGAACTCGTTGGCGACGATCAGCAGCGGCGCATCGTCGGGCAGGGTCGAGATGTCGTGGTGATGGATGCAATCGGGGAAGGCCTGGCGCTGGAGCTTGCGCAAGCTGGCCGAGGTCTCGACGAAGTGCACCTGCGGGGTCAGCCCCTGCTTGGCAGCCGCGCCGAGCGCATCCTTGGCGAGCGTGCCGCGCCCCGGCCCGAGCTCGACATAATGGATATATTTGCGCCGGGTCATCTGCGACCACAGATCGGCAAACCAAACCCCGATAAGCTCGCCGAACACCTGCGTGATTTCGGGCGCGGTGATGAAATCGCCCTGCTCGCCCAGCGGATCGCGGCTGGCGTAGTAGCGCGCGTTGCTCTCGCCCATATATTGCGAGAGCGGGATCGGGCCGGTCTCGCGGATCAGGCGGCGCAGCACCGTGGGCACGTCGACATTCGCGCGGGCGAGGACTTCGGCCTCGAGCCGCGCCTGCTCGGCGGCGGCAGCTTCCTCGGCCTCGCGCCTGGCCTGTTCCTCGGCGGCGATGCGCGCGGCTTCTTCCTCGGCGGCCAGCCTCGCGGCCTCTTGGGCAGCGAGCCGGGCGGCTTCCTCTGCGGCGCGGCGTGCGGCTTCCTCGGCTTCCGCCTTGGCTTTCGCTTCGGCTTCGGCCTTGGCCTTGGCTTCAGCCTCGCGGCGGGCTTTCTCCTCGGCTGCCTTTCGGGCCTTTTCCTCGGCCTCGGCCCTGGCGCGGGCTTCGGCTTCGGCCTTGGCGCGGGCCTTGGCTTCGGCGCGGGCGCGGGCTTCGGCTTCCTTCTTGAGCCGCGCTTCCTCGGCCGCGCGCATCCGGGCTTCTTCCTCGGCGCGCTTGCGGGCTTCGGCGATGCGGCGCGCCTCCTCCTCGGCACGCGCGCGTTCGGCGGCTTCGGCAGCCTCGGCCTCTTGGCGGGCACGTTCCTCGGCTTCGGCGCGAGCGCGGGCTTCGGCGATGGCGCGGGCCTTGGCTTCCTTCTTGGCCTGGAGTTCGGCGGCCGCGCGGGCGCGCGCTTCCTCCTCCGCCCGGCGGCGCGCTTCGGCGAGGGCGAGCTTCTGCGCGCGCGCCTCGGCGGCAGCCCGCTCGCGCGCTTCGCGTTCGGCGGCGGCGCGGGCATCGGCTTCGGCTTTCTCGCGGGCGCGGGCTTCCTTCAACGCCCGGGCGCGCTCCTCGGCCTCGGCCTTGGCGCGGGCGAGCGCCTCGGCCTTCTCGCGTGCGGCGGCCTCGGCCCGCGCCTTGGCGGCAGCGCGCGCATCCTCGCGCGCCGCACGTTCGGCGCGCGCGGCGGCTTCGGCGTCGAAATCAGGATCGATCAGCCGGAGCGCGCTGCGCCACACCCCCGGCCCGCCGCCGTTCAGGCTGGCGCTGCCGCCCCTGCCGCCAGCGGCTTCTTCCGCAGCGCGTAGATCACGACAATCAATCCAGTCAGGATAAGCGGTATCGTCAGCCATTGCCCCATCGTTAGCCCCGTGCGGGCCGCAAAGTCAGCCAGTTGTTGATCCGGCTGACGGAAAAATTCATTCACGAAACGCGCGACCCCCATGCCCACGGTGAAGACCCCCGCCAGCAGCCCCGGGCGATAGCGCGCGCGGGTGAGCCAGAACAGCGAAAGCATGATCACCAGCATCGCCAGCCCCTCGAGCCCGGCCTGATAGAGCTGGCTCGGGTGACGCGGCAGCTCGGCAGGGTCGGTCGGAAACACCATCGCCCAGGGCACATCGGTGGGGCCGCGCCCCCACAGCTCGCCGTTGACGAAGTTGGCGAGGCGGCCGAGCAGCATTCCCATCGGCACGCCCACGCTGACGTAATCAACCACACGGATGAAGTTGAGCTTGTCGCGCCACGAGACCCACGCCATCGCCACGGTCACACCGATCAGCCCGCCGTGGAAGCTCATGCCCCCGTCCCACAACCGCAGCAGCTTCCACGTGATCAGCCCGTCGCCCGCAAAGCCGGTCCACAGGCTCGGATCGTAGAACGCGGCATAACCCAGCCGCCCGCCGAAGATGACGCCCAGCGTGCAGTAGAAGAACAGATCGTCGGCATGGCGCTGCGCCATCGGCGCGCCGGGCTCCTTCAGCGCGCGCGAGGTGTGCCAATAGGCGAAGATCACCCCCAGCAGATAGGCCAGCGAATAATAGCGCAGCGTAAAATTGAACGTCTCGGTGCCGATCACGATCCCCGGCTTCAGCCCGAGACTCGTCCACTGGATCGGATCGGCAGCGGCGGTGCTTGCGGCAAGTAGTGACAGCACGGAGCGAACCTCTTATTGCAATGATATGCCGTAACGGTGAGCACGAAACGGCCCCTATCGCGCTGGCGCTTCTGGCACAGCGGGCGGGGCAGGGGAAGGGGTGCGGGAGACCACCGCACGGAATGGGACAGGCGATCCGGGAACCGGGTGCCGCAACAACGAGAGAGGAACACAACCGCATGCCCACCCAGCTGGACAATGCGCTCGAAGCGATCATCGCCGGCCTCACCGCCGAGGGCCAGCCCTTTGCCACCGTGCCTTTTACCCGCGACGGCGTGACGATGCCGGCCTTTGCGGGTGCGCCCCCCAGCCTTGCCCATTATTTCGCCCACTTTGCGAACCAGAACAAGGACATCCCCTTCCTTGTCGACGGCGACATCCGCCTGACCTTCGGCGAGGCCTATGCCGCCGCGACCCATGTGGCCGAGGGTCTGGCGACGCTCCACGGGGTCGAAAAGGGCGACCGCGTCGGGCTCGCGGCGCGCAATTCGGCCAACTGGATGATCGCCTACATGGGCATCCTGATGGCGGGCGGCTGCGCCACGCTGCTCAACGGCTTTTCGAGCGGGGAGGAACTGGCCTACGGCCTCGATCTCGCCGAATGCAAGCTGCTGCTGGCCGATGACGGCCGCGCCGCGCGGCTCGAAGGCCATGCGCACCCGGCCAGAATCGTGCTGTTCACCCATGGCAATCCGCCTGCCGAGGGCCTCGCCGCCATCTGGGCCGAGGGCAATGCCGTCGCCATGGCGATGCTCGGCGCGTTGGGGCCGGATGATCTGGCGACGATCCTCTACACCTCGGGGTCGACCGGCAAGTCCAAGGGCGCGTGGTCGGATCACCGCGGGGTGGTGAACGGCGTGATGAACTACGTCTGCCAGTCGGCGATGGCCAAGATCCATGTCGAATCGCAGGACGGCCCGCTGACCAGCCAGCCCTGCGCGCTGGTCGCCGTGCCGCTGTTCCACGTGACAGGCGAAGTGCCGCTGTTCCTCCAGAGCTTCGCCATAGCCCGCAAACTGGTGCTGATGCCCAAGTGGGACGCGGGCCTCGCAATCCGGCTGATGGCCGAGGAGAAGGTCTCCTACTTCGTCGGCGTCCCGCTGATGAGCTACGAGATCGCAGGCCACCCGGATCGCGAGAAATACGACCTGTCGGCCTGCAAGAGCTTCGCCGCAGGCGGCGCGCCGCGTCCGGTCGAGCATGTCACCCGGATCAAGGAAGCCTTCCCCGGCGGCTTCCCGCTGCTGGGCTATGGCCTTACCGAAACCAACGCGGTGGGCTGCGGCAATTTCAACGAGAACTACCTCGCCAAGCCCGGCTCGACGGGGCGCGCCAGCAAGCCGATGGTCGATCTTGCGATCCTCGATGATGCCGGCAACCCCCTGCCCAATGGCCAGGTGGGCGAGGTCTGCATCCGCTCGGTCGCCAATTTCCGCGGCTACTGGAAGAACCCCGAGGCGACCGCCGCCGCCTTCACCGACAGCGGCTATTTCCGCACCGGCGACCTCGGCTATCTCGATGAAGACGACTACCTCTTCATCGTCGATCGCAAGAAGGACATCATCATCCGCGGCGGCGAGAATATCTCGTGCATCGAGGTGGAGGATGCGATCTACGCGCATGACGACATCGGCGAATGTTCGGTCTTCGGCCTGCCGTGCGAGCGGATGGGCGAAGTTCCGGCAGCGGTCTATGCGATGAAGGAGGGCCGCGCCCCGATCACCCCGGGCGAGCTGCGCGCCTTCCTGCTGGAACGGATCGCGCCCTTCAAGGTGCCGCTCGAACACCAGATCTGGATCACGCACGAGCCCCTGCCGCGCCTCGGCACGCAGAAGATCGACAAGCGCACGGTCAAGGCCCGCTACATGGGCGAGGCGGTCGCCGCGTGATCGCAGCATGAGTCCTTTCCGCGTCCCCGGACAGCGCGCGATCATCGACCGGCGCGCGCTGGCCGAGGAGATCGAGGCGCTGTTCGCGAGCGGCGGCACCTCGGCCCGCCCCGCGATCGTCGCAGCGCTGCGCGGCGCGCTTGACGAGGGCCGCGCCGAGCTGGCCCGGCGGCTGCTGGAGACGCCCTCGGCGGGACATGAGGTCACCGCCGGTTTCAGCTTCCTGATGGATCAGCTGCTGCGGGTGATCCACGATCACGTCACCTCGCATCTCTATCCCGTGCCCAACCCGACCCAGGCCGAACGCCTCGCGATCCTTGCGGTCGGCGGCTACGGCCGCGCCGAGATGGCGCCGCATTCGGATGTCGATGTCGCCTTCATCACCCCGGGCAAGCGCGCGCCGTGGTGCGAGCAGGTGATCGAGACGATGCTCTACCTGCTGTGGGACTTGGGCCTCAAGGTCGGCCATTCGAGCCGCACGGTTTCCGATACGATCCGCATGGCGAAAGAGGATCTGACGATCCGCACCGCGCTGCTCGAAAGCCGTCTCGTATGGGGCGAACAGGCGCTTTACGAGGATCTGCGCGGGCGGTTCTGGAGCGAGGTGACCAAGGGCTCGGAACGCCAGTTCCTGACGCAAAAGCTCGCCGAGCGCGATGCGCGGCACAAGCGGATGGGGGACAGTCGCTATGTCGTCGAGCCCAATATCAAGGAGGGCAAGGGCGGCCTGCGCGATCTCCAGACGCTCTACTGGATCGGCAAATATGTCCACCGCGTCGACAATGCCGCGCAGCTGGTGGACGTAGGCCTGCTGACGCAAAGCGAATATCGGAGCTTTCGCCGCGCCGAGGGCTTCCTGCTCGCGGCGCGCTGCCACATGCACATCCTCACCGACCGCGCCGAGGATCGCCTCACCTTCGATCTCCAGCGCCAGGTGGCCGAGCGCATGCTGTTCGCCGATCGCCCCGGCAAGAGCGCGGTCGAGCGGTTCATGCAGTACTATTTCCTCCAGGTGAAACGCGTCGGCAGCCTGACCGGCGTGTTCCTCGCGCACCTTGACGAGGAGATGGCGCGGAAGCGCCCGCGCACCGGGTTCTTCGCCGGCTGGACCCAGCGCCCCCGCCAGTTCAAGGGCTACACCGTCGAAGGCGGGCGGTTGCGCGCGCCGGGCGACGAGTGGTTCAAGGCCGATCCGGTGCGCCTTGTCGAGGTGTTCCAGCTCGCCGAGGCCGAGGGGCTGGAAGTCCACCCCGAAACCATGCGGCAGGCCGGGCGCGATGCGAAGCTGATCGATGGCAAGGTCCGCCGCGACAAGCGCGCCAATGCGCTGTTCCTCGACTTGCTATGCGGCCGCAAGGATCCCGAGACCGCGCTGCGCTGGATGAACGAGGCGGGCGTCTTCGGCCGCTTCGTGCCCGATTTCGGCCGGGTCAACGCGCAGATGCAGTTCGACATGTATCACCACTACACAGTCGACGAACACACCATCCGCGCGATCGGGCTGCTCTCGCAGATCGAGCGCGGCCTGCTGACCGCCGATCACCCGCGCGCCACCCGCGAGTTCCCCAAACTCGCCTCGCGCCGCGCGCTCTATGTGGCGGTGCTGCTCCACGATATCGCCAAGGGGCGCGGGGGCGATCATTCGGTACTCGGCGCCGATGTCGCGCACAGCCTGTGCCCGCGATTCGGGCTCGACGAGAAGGAGACCGATCTCGTCGCCTGGCTTGTGCTCCAGCACCTCCTCATGAGCCGCACCGCACAGAAGCGTGACCTGACCGATCCCAAGACGATCGAGGATTTCGTCGCCGAGGTGCAGAGCCTCGAGCGGCTGCGCAACCTCGCGATCCTGACCGCAGTCGATATCCGCGCGGTGGGCCCCGGCACGTGGAACAGCTGGAAGGGCCAGCTGCTTGGCGAGCTTTACGATGCCGCGCAGGAACGCCTCCGCCTCGGCCACAAGGGCAATGGGCGCAAGGCGCGGGTCACGGCCAAGAAGGATGCGGTGCAGCGCCTGCTGGGCGATAAGGATCACCTCGTCGACAGCATCGGCGCGCTGCTGGGCGATGCCTACTGGATCGCCGAGCCCGAAGACATCATCGCCAGCAACCTCGTGCAATATGACGCGGCGGTCGCGACCGCTGATCACCTCTCGATCCACTGCGAGGTCGACGAGGTCCGCGGCGCGACGCGGGTCAGTGTGATCGCAGCGGACCACCCGGGACTGTTCTACCGCATGGCGGGCGGCATTCACCTTGCCGGCGCGAACATCATCGACGCGCGCATTCACACCGCCAAGTCGGGCTATGCGGTCGACAACTTCCTGGTGCAGGATCACACCGGCCAGCCCTTCCGCGAGGCAGGCCAGATGGCGCGGATCGAGAAGGGCATCCGCGACGCGCTGCTCGCCAAGGTCGAACTGGTGCCCAAGCTCGCCGCGCGGCCGCTGGCGCACTCGCGCGCCAAGGCCTTCGACGTCGCCCCGCGGGTCGGCTTCGACAACGACGCCTCGAACCACTTCACCGTGATCGAAGTCACCGCGCGCGATCGCCCGGCGCTGCTCAACCGGCTGGCGCACGCGCTCTACAAGGCCAACCTCATCGTCCATTCGGCGCATATCACCGCTTACGGCGAGGCGGCGGCGGATACGTTCTACGTGACCGACCTGACCGGCGCCAAGATCAAGGCCGCCGAGCGCCAGGCCGAAATCGAGGCGGCGCTGCTCAGCGCGGCGAGCGATCATCGCCAGCAGCAGCTTGAAAAGGCCTGACAAGCCCCTGGTCGAGCGCAACTCGCGGCTCGGCGTGAGATCGGTTGCAATGGCAGAACTTATTGCTATCCGGTCAGCCCCCTACTCAGAGAGAGAGTGACAAAATGACAATCGCATCCCCCCGGCTGCGCCCCCTCCGGCTCGGCAAGATCGCCCTTTTGCTCGGCACTGCCGCGCTGACCCCCGCCGCTGCCTTCGCGCAGGACGCCGAGGCTCCGCCGGCCGAGGAAGAGCGCACCAGCTCGCTCGATGCCATCAACGAAATCCTCGTCACCGGCACCAAGACCCGCGATGCGGAAAACGTGCAGGACGTGGCGCTTGCGGTGACCGCGTTCAACGCCGACACGCTGGAAGCCTTCAAGATCCGCGATATCCAGGGCCTTTCGTTCCAGACCCCGAACGTCAGCCTCGACCAGATCGGCACCAGCCGCGGCCAGGCCAACTTCTCGGTGCGCGGGCTGGGCATCAACTCCTCGATCCCGTCGATCGACCCGACCGTGGGCGTGTTCGTTGACGGGGTCTATCTTGGCATCAACGCGGGCGTGGTGTTCGACCTGTTCGACCTCGAAAGCGTCGAAATCCTGCGCGGGCCGCAAGGCGTGCTGTTCGGCCGCAACGTCACCGGCGGCGCAGTGGTGCTCAACACCGGCAATCCGACCGAAGATTTCCGCGGCAAGTTCCGCGCGGCGGTCGATGGCCCGGTCGACAGCGGGCGCGGCGGCGCGAACTACACTGTCAGCGGCACGATCTCCGGCCCGATTGTCGAAGACGTGCTGCTGTTCAAGCTCGGCGCCTATTACAACAAGGACGAAGGCTACTTCCGCAACCTGTTCGACAATTCGAACCACGGGGAGGCGGAGACCAAGATCTTCCGCGGCGCATTGGAAGGCCGTTTCGGCGATCTGACCCTGCGCGCCAAGCTCGACTATTTCGAAAGCGACGGCGATGGCCCCTCGGCCCAGAACCGCGGCATCTTTGACCGCGACAGCTTCGACTTTGCGATTGATGAGCCGGGCTTCTATGCCAACGAAATCTGGACCGGGTCGCTCACCGCCGAATGGGACATCGGCCCGGGCACGCTGACCAATATCTTCGGCTACCGCGATTACACCGCGCGCACCTTTGGCGATATTGATGCGACCCCCGCGTTCCTGTTCCACTCGGGCACCCTCACCGAACAGGACCAGATTTCGAACGAGCTGCGCTATGCGATTGCGACCGACAGCCTCGATCTGACCTTCGGCGGGTTCTATTTCGATCAGAACCTTGCCTATGATGAGGGCCGTCAGCTGCCGTTTCTGGCGAATCCGGCGAGCCGGAACCTGTTCGGCGGCGGGCGTCAGACGCACGAAGTGATCGGCGTCTTCGCCAATGCGCAGTGGGAATTTGTGCCCAGCCTGTCGCTGATCGCAGGCATCCGCTGGAATCAGGAAACCAAGGACGCGGCGGTGAGCTACATCATCCCGCGCGCCGCCTGCTCGGTGGTGGCCGGCACCTGTCCGACCGGCACCGCGCCGTTCGATCCGGCGACCGAAACCAACGGCTTCACCGATGACGTCCGCTTCCGCAACGTCTCGCCCAAGCTTGGCCTGCAATATGAATTCGCCAACAGCCAGATCTATGGCCACTGGAGCCGCGGCTTCCGTTCGGGCGGGTACAATTTCCGCATCACCAACGTCCCCGTGTTCAACCGCGCTGTGGCGGCAACCGGCGACCTGTTCTTCGGCGAAGAGCAGGTCGACAGCTTCGAGCTTGGCGGCAAGTTCCAGACGCAGGACGGCAGCTTTACCCTGAACGTCGCGGGCTATGTCACCAAGATCAAGGATTTGCAGCGCGAAGTGAACCTCGCCGATCCGGGCGCGGGCGTGGTGCAGAACATCCTCAACACCGCCGATGCGACGATCACCGGGTTCGAAGCCGAAGCGCGCATGCGGGTGTCGGACTCGCTGGTGATCACCGCCAACCTCGGCCTGATCGATGACAAGTACGACAGCATCCTGTTCGACATTTCGGGCGATGGTCTGATCAACGACACCGATCTGGCGCTGCGCATCCCGCGCGTACCCGAAGTGACCTGGGGCATGGGTCTGGTGCACGAGCTGCTGCTCGGCGACAGCGAAATCCTGACCCGCGTGAACTACCAGTACCGCGACGAATTCGCCTTCACCGATGATAACCTCGGCTTCATTCAGGATGCTTCGAACCTCGAGGCGAATATCACCTGGGTGACGCCGGTCGAAGGCCTGTCGCTGTCGCTCTATGGCCGCAACCTGTTCGATCAGGTGCAGGCTGGCGGGGATACGCAGGTGCCCTTCGGCGGCGTGAATTCGACCGGCGTGCGGCGTCCCTTCGCCGACAACCCGACCGCCGGCACCTTCTCGCCGCTGCAACGCGGCCGGAATGTGGGCGTGGAAGCGCTGTTTGAATTCTAAGAAAAACTCACACGAAAATCAGGGCGCTCCGGCAACGGGGCGCCCTTCTTTATGCGGTTTAGCCCCGCGCGCCGAACAGCGCCGTCCCCACCCGCACATGCGTCGCGCCGAGCATCACCGCGGTCTCGTAGTCCCCGCTCATGCCCATGCTGAGGCCAGTTACCCCGTTGTCCGCCGCAAGCTTCGCCAGAAACGCGAAGAACGGCGCGGCCTCGGTGTCGGCAGGCGGGATGCACATCAGCCCGGCGAGCGGGATGGCGGTCTGCCGCACCTCGGCGAGGAATTTCGGGAGATCGGCGATTCCGCAGCCGCCCTTCTGCGGCTCGTCGCCGATATTGACCTGCACGAAGCACGGCACCTGCTTACCCGCCTTGTCCATCGCGCGGGCGAGCGCGGTGAGCAGGCTCGGACGGTCGAGTGCATGGATGCAATCGAACAGCGCCACCGCTTCTTCCGCCTTGTTCGATTGCAGCTGGCCGATGCAGTGGAGTTCGATGTCGGGGTGCGCCTCGCGCAGGGCCGGCCACTTGCCCTGCGCCTCCTGCACCCGGTTCTCGCCGAACACCCGCTGGCCCGCGCCCAACAGCGGCTGGATCGCGGGGGCATCATGGGTCTTGCTCACCGCGATCAGCGTGACCGAGGACGGCTCGCGGCGGGCGGGCTTGCAGACGCGGGCGATGTTGGCGTTGACTTCGGCGAGGCGGGTGGCTGCGTTTTCCATTGGGCGGCTCTATAGCGGAGCCGTGGCCTGCGCAAAGACCCTCCCCGCCCTGTGGCTGATCTCGGACGCCCGCAATGATGCGGGGCTCGAGCGGGCCCTCGCCGCGCTACCGCGCGGCTCGGGGTTGATCTATCGGCATTATCATCTGGACGGGCCGGAGCGCCTCGCCCGGTTCCGCGCGCTGCGGCGGGTGGCGAAGGCGCGGGGCCACGTGGTGGTGCTCGCCGATTCGGCGCTGACCGCGCGCGAGTGGGGCGCGGACGGGATCTATGGCGCCCCGCGCGCGCTGTGCCCGCGCCGGGCGGGCCTCATCCACCTTGCGACCGCGCATGACCTTGCCGAACTGGGCCTCGCGGCAAGGCTGGGGGCGGATGCGGCACTGCTCTCGCCGGTGTTCGCCACCCGCTCGCATCCGGGGGGCGGGACGCTGGGCGCAGTGCGCTTCCGGCTGCTGGCGCGGCGGGCGGGGTTGCCGGTGATTGCGCTGGGCGGGATGACGGCGGCGCGGGCACGGGCGCTCAAATGGGCAAAGTGGGCGGCGATCGACGGGTTGAGCTGATCGGCGGCGCAGCCCCGTTGATTCACACAAAGGCACAAAGACACAAGGATGCCGCGCCCGGCGGCAGGCGCTGCTCTGCCGTTTCTCGCCCTTTGTGTCTTTGTGGCTTTGTGTGCGGAACTGCTTCCCCTGCGCGCGTGCCGAAAGGCTTTAGGACAATCCCCGCTTCCACGCCGTCCGTCGCTCTTTCCTTGACCGGAGTCCCCTGAGGATTCATGATGTGTTCCAAGCAGGAGAATCCCCCATGGCCAGCCGCGCGGTAACCCCCGCCAAACCCGTTCGTCAGACCGATGCAGAATGGCGCGCCGGCTTGCGCCGCAGCTTGCGCCGCATCGCGCAGATGACCGGCGCGGGGCTGCTGCTGGGCATGGCCGTGTTCCTCGCATTGGCACTCGCCAGCTACACCCAGACCGATCCCAGCCCCTCGACCGCCGCCGATCCGGGCGAGGTCGCCAACTGGATGGGCCGCGCCGGGGCCTG
>PNKW01000014.1 GCA_013822695.1 Erythrobacter sp.
GTAGTGCCACACGCCGCCAACCTGCCAATCGGGCGCGGCGGTGGGGCCTGCGCCCTGCACTTGCGTCACCGCGATGTCCCGCGGGGGCTTGTCGGAGAGGGTCGTGCGCACCCACGTCCCCGGCGCGCAGAGCACGGCAACGGCCAGCGCCGCAATCAGCCGCCTTTTGCCTCGCATCGCCCCGGGTCAGCTGGCCGGAGGCATGCCGAGCAGGCGCCGCGTCGCGATCTCGCACGAGGCATAGGCTTCCTGCCGCTCGGCGCTCCAGTAGCGCAATTCGGCGAGCGGGATCGCCTCTCCCGTGACTGCGCACAGCACGTGGCTCCCCGGCCGCAGCACGCGGAAGCTGGAGGGTGCGTAGTAGAGCTTGGCGACCTTGTCGGCGGGAGTCATCAGCATGGCACCCCTGATAGCACCGCGCGGCTAACCGAACAAATCATCTTGGGCGGCCGAGGGCGATGATTTGGCAGGCTTGCGCGGGGCGGGAGCGGGCTGGGGTGCCGGTGGCGGCGCACCCTCGGGGATGGCTGCAAGCGCCCCGTCGCGGAACTGCAGCTGGAGGCGCGCCTCGCCTGCGGCTTCGGCGCGGGTGGTGAGCGCGCGGCCCGAAGCATTGCGGATGATGGCGTAGCCACGCTCCAGCGGCTTTTCGGGGTGGAGCTGGCTCATCACCCGGGTCAGTGCGGCGAGACGGTGGGCGCCTTCACGCAAGGGTCGCTCGACGAGCGCGGGGGCCAGGCGTGCGCGGTCGAGCCGGCGCTGCGCTTCGGCGGCACCCCGCGCGAGAAGGCTGGGAGAGAGCCGCGCCGCCGCCCCCGCCAGCCGCTCGCGGCCCCTGGCGGAACGGTCGCCGAGCGCGCGGCGCAGGCGTTCGGACAGGTCGTCCAATCGCTGGGTCTGGGGGGCGAGGAGGTTTTCCGGGCGCGGCAGCAGCCGGGCGCGCGCGGCGAGCCGCTCGCGGCCCAGCTCCACGGGACGATAGACCGCACGGCGCTGGCGGGCGGCGAGATCGGTGAGAGTGAAGGCGAGATCGGCGCGCACCGGCACCGCCATCTCGGCCGCGGCGGTGGGCGTGGGCGCGCGGCGATCAGCGGCATAGTCGGCGAGCGTGGTGTCGGTTTCGTGGCCGACTGCGCTGATCACGGGGATCGCGCATTCGGCGATGGCGCGCACCACCACTTCCTCGTTGAAGCTCCACAGGTCTTCAATGGAGCCACCCCCGCGCGCGACGATGACGATATCGGGGCGTGGGATGGGGCCGCCGGGCGCAAGCCCGCTGAACCCGCGCACAGCAGCGGCCACTTGGTCTGCCGCGCCCTGCCCCTGCACCAGCACCGGCCAGACCAGCACATGGCTCGGAAAGCGGTCGGCGAGGCGGTGGAGAATGTCGCGGATCACCGCCCCCGTGGGCGAGGTGACCACGCCGATCACCTGCGGCAGGAACGGCAGGCGGCGCTTGCGGCCCGCGTCGAACAGCCCTTCGGCAGCCAGCCTGGCGCGGGTCTTTTCCAGCAACGCGAGCAGCGCGCCCTCGCCCGCCAGTTCGAGGCTTTCGATCACGATCTGGTATTTCGACCGCCCGGGGTAGGTGGTGAGCTTGCCGGTGGCGATCACCTCCAGCCCGTCCTCGGCGCGGAAGTTGAGGCGGGCGGCGTTGCCCTTCCACATCACCCCGTCGATCACCGCGACCTCGTCCTTCAGGGCGCAGTAGAAATGGCCCGAGGCCGCGCGTTTCACCCCCGACAATTCCCCGCGCAGCCGCACGAATCCGAAACGGTCCTCGACTGTGCGCTTCAGCAGCGCGGATATCTCGCTGATGCTGAGCGGCTGGGCGTTGTCGCCCGGCGGCGTGCGCGCTACCAGCCCGGCATCGTCATCACTGGTCGGCGGAGGCGCCATGAATATCCTGCTTTTGGGTTCGGGAGGCCGCGAACATGCGCTGGCATGGAAGCTGGCGCAATCCCCGAGCCTTGCAAAGCTCTACGCCGCCCCCGGAAATCCCGGCATCGCAGAGGAGGCCGAGGTGGTGGCGCTGGAGGCGACCGACCACGCGGCGGTGATCGCGTTCTGTGCGGACAAGCAGATCGGCCTCGTGGTCGTCGGCCCCGAGGCGCCGCTGGTGGACGGGCTGTCGGACTCGCTGAGAGCGGCGGGCGTGCCGGTGTTCGGCCCCTCGCAGGCCGCCGCGCAGCTCGAGGGCTCCAAGGGTTTCACGAAAGACCTGTGCCAGCGTGCGGGCATTCCCACAGCCGGTTACGTCCGCACGTCCACCCTTGAGGAAGCCCGTGCCGCCCTCGCCCGCTTTGAAGCGCCCTATGTGCTCAAGGCCGATGGCCTCGCCGCGGGCAAGGGCGTGGTGATCGCCGAGACGCGTACCGAGGCGGAAGACGCGCTCGCCGACATGTTCGGCGGGGCTTTCGGCGGCGCAGGTGCACAGGTGGTGATCGAGGAATTCATGGAAGGCGAGGAAGCGAGCTTCTTCGCCCTCACCGATGGCACCGCGATTGTCCCCTTCGGCTCGGCGCAGGATCACAAGCGCGTGGGCGATGGCGATACGGGCCCCAACACCGGCGGCATGGGCGCCTATTCCCCCGCTCCGGTGCTGACGAGCGAATTGCAGGCCCGCGTGATGGCCGAGATCATCGAACCCACGGTGCGGACGATGCGCGCGGAGGGCAAACCCTATCAGGGCGTGCTCTTCGCCGGGCTGATGCTTACGCCTGAGGGCCCCAAGCTGATCGAATACAACGCCCGCTTCGGCGATCCCGAATGCCAGGTGCTGATGATGCGGCTCCAGAGCGATCTGGTGCCGATCCTGCTCGCCTGCGCGCAAGGCACGCTGGAGGGCACCGAGATCGCCTTCCGCCCGGAGACCGCGCTTACCGTGGTGATGGCCGCGAAAGGCTACCCCGGCACCCCCGAGAAGGGCGGCGCCATCGCACTGAACGATGCCGAGGCCGAGGGCGCCAAGGTCTTCCACGCAGGCACCGCGCTGAAGGACGGCGCGCTGGTGGCGAACGGGGGCCGGGTGCTCGCCGTCACCGCGACTGGCGCGAGCGTCACCGAAGCGCAGGCCAAGGCCTATGCGGCGGTCGACAAGATCGCGTTCCCGAGCGGCTTCTGCCGCCGTGACATCGGCTGGCGGGAAGTGGCGCGGGAAGCCGAAGGCGAGCGCCCTCACGTGGCTTGAGTGCCAGTCGCGTCACGCCAGACAATTCCGACCGCTTTGCCGCGTGTTCGGAAAAAAGCCGCCGTTCGGGAAGCGACCCCATTGTTGCCCTTAGATCGGCCCATTCTGTTACCGGGATTTCGATCAGGAAAACTCAATAGATTCGTGGCAATAAAGCGCACCACTCCCTTATGAGGTTGGAATCTTGCTTCGAGAACTAACCGAGAGCTTGAAATTGCAAGCCCGACATCGCCGGATGACCGCCAAGGCATCTCAAATTGGTGCGCTTTGCCTTGCACTATGGGTTTCAGCATGCGGTCCGGAGGAAAAGTCAGTCCCTGTCGATTTGCGGATAGGATATAACGCGACGGCGACATTGGAGTCCGTGGAAGTCCGAATTTACGAATATATTCATCCGCAATCACGACCATCCGACTTTCGCGTGACTAGTGAACCGCCGATAAGTTTCATCTTTCCTGCCGCATATTATGTAAATACCCAAAGTATTGCAGGCGGCCCGGTCGCGAGAATGGACTTGGCTTTCGACCGAAAGTCTTGGAAGCCTTATGCCATTGCATTCCCGGGACGTCATCGAGGTGAACCGCCGTTATCGGATAGCGAAGATCGCGAACGTCGCCTGCGATTCCTTCACGTCAGCGTCCACTCCAACATTTCACCGAGCGGCTGGGTTCCGGGAAAATCGCTGGAAACTATCCAGCGATTTCATCAGCCCGTCGATGAAATCGGATCCTTCAACGGCTTTAAGTTCTATTCCTATGAGTCGCCAAGCGATCAAGCCGGGCAGGCTTTGGCTCCCATCGAATTCGGCGGGATTGACTTCAACGGAAACAATACAATTGTCGGCATACCGGAAGTGGCAGATTTCGAGAACAGATTTCTGCATTGCTTCAAACTTGGGCGATGTAAGTATTTTTTTCTTTATGATGGCCGCCACGTCGAGGTGACTATCAATAAATCTGACCTTCCAATTGTGACTGACTTAGAAGCCCAACTGAGAAAAATTTTGGATAGCCACATCGATGATAGTGGCAGGTAACCACCCACTTTCGGCCACGCGCTTATCCGACATCTCTCCCCGAAAGCCGCCATCCCAACAGTCTGCGTGTCGGGAGGCCTGCGACAAATTTGATCCCGATCAAGGACGCGGTGACGGGAAGGGCGGATAGAGGCAGCATGACCCATCGCCCCTTCCTGCTCGCCGCTATCGCCGTGCTGTCCGCTTGCGCCACCGCGCCGGGGACCGACACCCCGCCCCCGATGGTCGGCAAATCCACCGCGCCCTCGCGCGACACCCGCGCGCCGGCGTTTGTCGAGGCGGCGTGCGGGGGGTGCCATGCGGTCGAGCCGCCGTTCCTTTCGCCCAACCCCGCCTCGCCCAGCTTTGCCGCGATTGCCAATCGGCGCGGGCTGTCGGGGGCTTCGCTCGGCGACTGGCTGGCCGACGCGCATAATTACCCCGAGGAGATGGATTTCACTCTGACCCGCAAGCAGATCGACCAGATCGCCGCCTATATGGTGACGCTGCGCGGCGCGGGTTACGTGCCGGACGAGTGAGCTTTCCTACAAGCATCCCGGCAGTGTATTGCGGCGGCCGCTCTTTCCCATCGTCAGCCTGCCCTGTACCCGGTTGCGCAATTCAAGGCCCCGCTCCCCCTGTCCGTCCGCGCTACGAACGGCAGATAAGAATCTCAAATTGCGAATGAAAATGCCGCATCGGGAAGGTGACAGGGTGTAACCCTTGTCACTTTCCCAACAGCTTACAACCGCTCTTCCATCAGCTTCAACATGTCCGCTTCCGGCCGCGGGCCGTAGTGCGAGATCACCTCCGAGGCGCAGATCGCCCCGCGCTTCAGGCAGCGGGTCAGCGGCTCGCCCTTGGCATAGCCCGACAGGAACCCGGCGGCGAACTGGTCGCCCGCGCCGGTGGTGTCGACCACCCTGATCACCGGCACCGCGGCGACTTCGGCGCGCTCGCCATGGGCGATGGCGACGGCGCCCTTCTCCGAACGGGTGGCGACCAGCACCGGCACCTTGTCCGCGACAGCGGCGAGGCCCGCTTCGAAGTCCTCCTCTCCGGTGAGCGTCGCAAGCTCGCTCTCGTTGACGAACAGGATGTCGATGATGCCTTCCTCGATCATTGCGCGGAAATCGTCACCGTGGCGGTCGATCACGAAGCTCTCCGAGGCGGTGAAGGCGATCTTGCGGCCGGCCGCGCGCGCGACCTCGATCGCACGGCGCATCGCGCGGCGGGGCTCCTCGGGATCCCAGAGGTAGCCTTCGAGATAGAGGATCGCACCGCTCGCGATCAGGTCTTCGTCGAGGGCGGCAGCGGGGAGGAACTGGCCCGCGCCGAGGAAGGTGTTCATGGTGCGCTCGCCATCGGGCGTCACGAAGATCAGCACGCGGCCAGTGGCCGGTTCGCCGTCACGCGCGGGGGTATCGAAGTCGATGCCGGTCGCGCGCATGTCGTGGCGGAAGACCTTGCCGAGCTGGTCGTCGGCCACCTGGCCGATGAAGGCGCATTGCAGACCCAGCGTGGCGAGCCCCGCCAGCGTGTTGGCCGCCGACCCGCCCGAAAGCTCGTGCGCGGGGGGCATGGCCTCGTAGAGCTCCTCGGCACGCGCCTCGTCGATCAGGGTCATGCCGCCGCGGTTGAGCTGGAGCTCGGTGATCAATTCCTCCTCGCAGGAGGCGATCACGTCGACCACGGCGTTGCCGATGGCGATGACGTCGTAACGGGGCTCGGTGGTCTCGGGCACGGGCAGGCTTCCTTGGATGATGGATTGCGGGAGCGCCTAGCGGCCTTCGGCTCCTGCGCCAAGCGATCTGTGTGCGGTGCAGCGTGGGCGCGTTGACTTCGCACGGCGGCGTGCGCATCGGTTGGCGCATGTCCGCCGTCCCTGCCGCGATCGTGAAGGCCTTTGGCCAGCTGGGCGACCGTGCCGTCGTCGGCGTGGCGGTGAAGAGCATCGCGGTGACGCTGGCGGTGTTCGCCGTGGCCGGAGCGGGGCTATGGTTTGCGCTCGACCGGGTGCTCGCGAGCGGGTGGGCGGCGACGGTGCTGCCCGCCGAATACGCCGCGATGGCAGCGGTGCTGGTGTGGCTGGTGGTGGGCGTCCTTGCCTTCTGGCTGCTGTTCCGGGTGGTGGCGCTGGCGGTCCTCCAGCTGTTCGCCGACGAAGTGGTGGCGGCGGTCGAGGCGAAACACTACCCCGACCTCGCAAGCCGCGCCCAGCCGCTGCCGCTGGCGCGGGAGGTGGCGGTGGCCACCAAGGGCCTGATGCGGGCGCTCGGCTACAACCTGCTGGCGCTGCCCTTCGCGGCAGTGCTGCTGTTCACCGCGATCGGCCCGGCGCTGGTGTTCCTTGCCGTCAACGCGGTGCTGCTTGGGCGCGAGCTCACCGACATGGCGTGGCTGCGGCACTGTGAGGGCGATACGCGAGGCAACCCGGTGCCCAAGGCCGAGCGCCTCCTGCTTGGCGCGGTGGTGGCGGCGATGATGGCGGTGCCGCTGGTGAACCTCGTGGCCCCGCTGGTCGGCGCGGCAGCGGGGACCCATCTGGTGCTGCGCCGGATTGGAGCCAAGGGGTGACGCGCGCCGGGCTCCTCACCGCCGCGCTGTTGGCGATGGCGCTCGCGGGCTGCGCAGGCGGCGGGAGCGGCCCGCGCAAGCCTGCCGCCGTCGCCGCCCGCCCGACCTTCCGCCCCGCTGCACCCGCCAAGCCGCGCCCTGCCGGCCTCGTGGTGCCCGAGGTGATGGCACCCGCGGGCCTTGCCGGGGTGATCGGCGCGCCCGCCTCGGCGCTCACCGCCCGCTTCGGCCAGCCCCGCATCGACCTGGCCGAGGGCGATGCGAGGAAGCTCCAGTTCGCGGGGCCCACCTGCGTGCTCGACATCTACCTCTACCCCCTCGCTGCCGCCGCCGAGCCGACCGCGACCCATGTCGCCGCGCGGCTCAGGCAAGGCGGTGCGCCCGCCGAACCCGGGGCCTGCCTGCGCGAAGTCGAGCAGAGGTAACGCGGTCTTAAGCCTGTCTGTGGCATGGCCTCCCCCGATAAACCTCAGGGGACTGACCAACGTGACCACCCAATTCCTCGAAGTCGCGCGGGCCGCCGCCGCCGACGGCCAGATCACCGCCGACGAGGTTCTCGCCCTGCGCCGCGAAGGCTGGGGCGATGGCATCATCACCCGCGAGGAAGCCGAGGCGCTGTTCACGCTCAACCAGGCGCTGCACCAGCGCAGCCCTGAGTGGGTCGACTTCTTCGTCGAGGCGATCGGCGAACATGTCCTCAACGGCACCCCGCCGCGCCTCCAGTGCAACCTCGACGAAGCCGAGTGGCTGATCGCGCAGGTCGATGCTGACGGAAAGGTCGATTCCATGGCCGAGCTCGAAGCACTGGTGCGCATCGTCGAGCGCGCCGAGAACGTGCCCGACCGCCTCAAGAACTATGTGCTCGAACAGATCGAGCGCGAAGTGCTGACCGGCACCGGCCCGACCCGCCATGGCGGCGATCTCAGCGCGACCCACATTTCCTCCGCCGAATGCCGCATCATCCGCCGCGTGATCTTCGCTGGTGGTGGCCACGGCCCTGCCGCCGTCTCGCGGTTCGAGGCCGAGATGCTGTTCCGCCTCAAGGACGCGACCCTTGCCGATGAGAACGCGCCCGAATGGGACGACGTATTCCTCGATGGGGTCGCCAACTTCATGAAGGGCTTCGTCCTGCCCAACGCCCAGCTCAGCCACGAGCGCAAGCGCGAGCTGGAGGCCTTTGTTGCCGACAGCGAGACGAATGTCGGCCGCTTTGTGGGCCGCGTGATCAGCGAGGTGCCCAACATCGGCAACCACTTCGGCAAGGTGTTCGGCAAGAAGAAGCCCGCCGGCACCGACTTCGAAGCCCTCGCCGCCGAGGGCGAGAAAGTCACGGCCTACGAAAGCGAATGGCTCGACAGCATGATCAACGCCGACGGTCAGGTCGACGAGCTCGAAAGCCGCCTGATCGCGCGTCTGGCGCAGCAGGACTAAGCGCCGGAGTAATGCCCACCGCGCAGCTGGCTCAATGCCAGCGCCAGGTGGACGATCTCGGTTTCGATCCGGGCCCGATCCTGCAGGGCGACCCCTGCTGCGAGCTGTGCCTCCAATGCGGCGCGCTCGCCCTCCATCCGCGCGATGATCGCCTGCACCTCGCGCCCGCGCTGGGCGGTGCGCTGGGCGTCACGATCCGGCGCGGGGATCACACCATGAAGCTTTCGCCGCAGCCGCAGGCGCCTTTGGCGTTGGGGTTCTCGAACACGAAGCCCGCGCTGAAATCGTCCTCGCGCCAGTCCATCACGCTGCCGATCAGATAGAGCACCGAGGCGCCATCGATGTAGAACACGCCGCCGGGGGTGACGATCTTCTCGTCGAACTTGGCTTCGGTGGTGACGTAGTCGACCGAATAGGCAAGGCCTGAGCAGCCGCGACGCGGCGTGGACAGCTTGACCCCGATCGCGTCCGCCGGGGCCTTGCTCATCAGCTCGGCGACGCGCGCCTCGGCGCTGGGCGTCAGGGTGACGGCGGCCTTCGGGGCGGGGCGAGAAGTCGTGGTCGTCTCGGTCATGTCAGCCTCTTCTGCCAGAACAGTGCGTGCCCGGTGGCGGGATCGAGCTGGTAGTCGCCAAAGCCCTCGCGCGCGTACAGGCGGCGCGCCGGATTGCCGCTCAGCACTTCCAATGTGATCTTGCAGGCCCCGCGCTTCAAGGCCTCGGCCTCGACCGCGGCGAGCAGCGCCTTGCCGACGCCGCGCCCGCGCGTCTCCGGCAGCACCGCAAGATCGTGGATATTGACCAGCGGCGCGGCGGCGAAGGTCGAATAGCCCATGAAGCAATTGGCGAGGCCGACCGTCTTGTCCTCAAGCCGTGCGAGCAGCGAGAAGGCCTGCGGGTTCGCCGCCAGGTCCTCGGCCAGTCGCGCCCTGGTTGTCTCGGCCAGCGGCGCGCCTCCGCCCATCGGATCGCGCGCATAGGCATCTAGCAGCGCCACGACATCCGCCGCATCGCGGGTGTCACGGTAGTCCGCCAACGTGATGGTCAGGGCGGGCGCTAAGGTCACAGCATCCCCAGTTCGAGCCGCGCCTCGTCGCTCATCTTGTGCGGGCCCCACGGCGGGTCCCAGACGAGGTTGACCTCGGCATCGCGGATCCCCGGCACGCTCGATACGCGCAGTTCGACCTCGCCGGGCATGCTTTCAGCGACCGGGCAATGCGGGGTGGTGAGCGTCATGGTGACGGTGGCGTCACGGTTCTCGTCCACCTCGACCCCGTAGATCAGGCCGAGATCATAGATGTTGACCGGGATTTCCGGATCGAAGATCTCGCGCAGCGCCTCGATCACATCGGCCTGCAGGTCGCTGCCGTCGCCGCCCACGGCATCGGATGCGGGCTTGGCGGCGAGGAAGCCATCGAGATAGTCGCGGGTGCGGGGTTCGTCCGTGTCGACCGCGTCTTCTACGCGGGCGCGGGGAGGCTTTTCGGCTGAGCTGTCCATCATCTCATCCCTTTCCAAAAATCTTGCGGGTGCGGGCGATCCCGGCGAGCAGCGCGTCGACATCGGCCTCGCTCGAATAGAGGCCGAAGCTGGCGCGCGCGGTGGCGGGAACGCCGAGGTAATCCATCAGCGGCTGGGCGCAGTGATGCCCGGCGCGGATCGCGACGTTGCTCTCGTCGAGGATCGTGCCGAGGTCGTGGGGGTGGATGCCATCAAGCGCGAAGCTGACGATCCCGGCGCTGCCCTCGGGGCCGAACAGGCGCACGTCATTCATCGCCCCCAGTTCGCGGCGCAGGCGTGAGACAAGCGATTGTTCATGCTCGTGAATTCGTCCGGGGCCGATGGCGCTGACATAGTCGGCGGCGGCGGCGAAGGCGACGGCCTCGGTGATCGCGGGGGTGCCCGCCTCGAACCTTTGCGGCCCGCTGGCATAGGTGGTCTTGGCGAAGGTCACCCGGTCGATCATCGCCCCGCCGCCCTGATAGGGGGGCATTGCGGCGAGCAGTTCCTTCCGCGCCCACAGCGCCCCGATCCCGGTGGGGCCGTAGAGCTTGTGGGCCGAAAAGACGTAGAAATCACATGCCAACGACGTGACATCCACCTGCATATGCGGTGCCGACTGGCAGCCATCGAGCAGCAGCTTCGCGCCAACGGAATGAGCCAGCGCGGCGGCGCGCGACGCATCGAGCAGCGCGCCCGTGACGTTCGAGACATGCCCCAGCGCAACCAGCTTGTGACGCTCGGTCAGCATCGCCTCGGCAGCATCGAGGTCGATCTGGTGATCGGGTGTCAGCGGGCAGACGTCGATCACCGCGCCGACCTCCTCGGCCACCATCTGCCACGGCACGATGTTCGAATGGTGCTCCGCCTGCGAGAGCAGGATGCGGTCGCCCGCCTTGAGGTTCGCCCTGCCCCAGGTCTGCGCGACGAGGTTGATCGCCTCGGTGGCGCCGCGGGTGAAGACCAGCTCGTCTTCGTGGCCACCGATAAACCGCGCCACGGTGCGCCGCGCCGCCTCGTAGGCGAGCGTCATCTCGGCCGAGCGGGTGTAGACCCCGCGATGGACGGTCGCGTAATCCTCCCCCAGCGCGCGCGCCATGGCGTCGATCACCGCGCGGGGTTTCTGCGCGGTGGCGGCGGTGTCGAGGTAGTGCCACGGTGTGCCGTCAGGGGTAACCATGCCGGGGAAGTCGGCGCGCAGATCGCGGGTGATGGTGGCGGGGGCGTTCACAGCTTCGCCCCCTCCAGCGCCGCGAGCGCCGCATCGAGCAGGATCTCGCGTTCGGCTTCGTCCTCCAGCGCCACGAAGGCATCGCCGATGAAGGCCTGCACCAGCAGCCGCTGCGCCGTGGCGGGGTCGAGCCCGCGCGCCATCATATAGAACCGCGCAGCTTCATCCAGAGCGCCGACCGTCGCGCCGTGGGCGCACTTCACATCGTCCGCAAAAATTTCGAGCTGCGGGACGGCATTGGCGCTCGCCCCGGCTTCGAGCAGCAGGCCCTTGAAGTCCTGCGCGGCGTCGGTCTTCTGCGCGTGGCGCGCGACCTTGATCTCGCCGAGGAAATTGCCGGTCGCGCCCGCCCAGTGGACCGCGCGGATGGTCTGGTTGGAGGTCGCCTCGGGCTCGGCATGGACGACCTGCGTCACGAATTCGCGGGTGACGCCAGCACCGCCGATGGTGACGCCGCCAAATTCGAAATGGGCACCTTTGGCGAGCCGCACTTCGATCTCGATCCGGGTGTAATCGCTGCCCGCATTGGTGACGAATAGATCGTAGCGCGCGCCTTCCTCGATGGTCACCCGCATCCGGCTGACTTGAGGCGCGTCGGAGCCGACAACATGGCAAGCCCTGAAGGTCTCCCCTGCGGGCACGGTAATTTCGCGCCAGTGATCCAGCGCCCCCGCGCCAAGCCGCGCCACGCCGTCCATATCGGCATAGCGCCACGCTTCATCACGACGTGTGGGGAGGGTTGCTACCGTCACGCCATCACCGCGTCATAGCCCTCGGCCTCGAGCCGCAGCGCGAGTTCCGGCCCGCCGGTCTCGACGATGCGGCCACCTGCAAGGATGCTGACCTTGTCGGGCTTCACCACATCGAGCAGGCGCTGGTAGTGGGTGATCAGCAGCACAGCCTTGTCGGGCGAGCGCATGATCGAATTGATCCCCGCGCCGACGATCCTGAGCGCATCGATATCGAGGCCGCTATCAGTCTCGTCCAGCACCGCGAAGGCGGGGTCGAGGATGCCCATCTGCACCATCTCGGCGCGCTTTTTCTCGCCGCCCGAGAAGCCGACATTGACCTGCCTTTTCAGCATTTCCATGTCCATCTTGAGCAGCCCGGCCTTGTCCTTGGCGAGCTTCAGGAACTCGCCGCCGCTGAGCGGTTCCTCGCCGCGCGCCTTGCGCTGGGCGTTCAATGCCTCGCGCAGGAACTGGACGTTGGAGACGCCGGGGATCTCGACCGGATACTGGAAGCCGAGGAACAGGCCCTCCGCGGCACGCTCGTGGGGTTCGAGCGCCAGCAGATCCTCGCCGCGGAAGGTCACGCTGCCTGCGGTCACCTCGTAACCCGGCTTGCCGCCGAGCACATTGGCGAGGGTCGATTTGCCCGCGCCGTTGGGGCCCATGATCGCATGGATCTCGCCCGCGGGGACGGAGAGGGTCAGGCCCTTCAAGATAGGCTTGTCGCCAACGGAGGCGTGGAGGTTGGTGATTTCGAGCATCGTCATTCTTTCAGTTGCCCCCGCCCCGGACTTGATCCGGGGCCCCGCTGCCTTGATCGGCGCGGGAAGGAGGGAAAGCGGGGTCCCGGGTCAAGCCCGGGAAGGGGGAAAGGGTCACGGCTTGCGCCCCCGAGGCTTGGGCGCGTCGCCGCCGCGCGGCTTCGGGCGGTCGTAGGTCTGCTTCGGGTTGGCCGCCTTGTGGGCGCGGGCGGCTTCCTTTTTCTCGGCGATGCGGTCGCGCATCACCTGAGTGAGCTGCTTGAGCACGGCGTCGATGTCGGCGAGGATGTCGGCGGCCGCGATGCGCATCACCTTGATGCCGACGCTTTCGAGGCTCTTGTCGCGGCGCTTGGCGAGGGTGTCGTTCTGCCCCTCCTCGTCAATCGCGAGCGCGAGGCCAAGGTTGTGGCAGTTGAAATCGACAATCGCAGAGCCGACCACGGCGTGGCGCTTGAAGGTGTAGCGGCCGAGATCAGCGCCCGCGAACTTCTCGGCCAGCGCCTTGTGCGCGTCCGACGAATGCCGCCGCATCTCGCGCGCCTGTTCGTGCAGCGCATCGAGCCGCTTCTCCGAAATCTCCCACCCGCGGCCCTTTTTCTTGAGCGCGGGGGCGTCGGCGGTGGCGGCCTCGGGGTTGAGGGCGAGGGTTTTGCGGGTGGTCATTGGGTTTTGGCCATCCAGCCCGAACAGTGTGTTTCTAAATATCTGAGCTTACTCGCTGGGGAACCAACATCGTCAATCAGTTGGGCCTGGCTACTTACAATCAACCTATTCTCCTGAATGTCCCTGCTCTCCACCATAGCATTTCGCATGTTTTCATACTCAGCTGCGAGGCGGGCACACTCTTTTGAGCGGATGTTGTAATTCTCCCATCCGCGATACCCAACGTATCCGCCAATCAAAAGGATTGCCGCAGCAAGCGGGCCAACCCAGTTAGGTATTGATTTCGCGCTCACCCCACGCACCCCTCAATCAATCTACCTTCGTCATCCCGGCGCAGGCCGGGACCCAGTGACGCTGGGCGCTGCACTTTGCCGCTCTGGGCCCCGGCCTGCGCCGGGGTGACGAATAGGGTGAGCGCGGCGCGGATCACCCCACGCTCCCCTCAAGTGAAATCGCCAGCAGCTTCTGCGCTTCGACCGCAAACTCCATCGGCAGCTCTTTGAGCACGTCCTTGGCAAAGCCGTTGACGATCAGCGCCACGGCTTCCTCTTCGCCGAGGCCGCGCTGCATCGCGTAGAACAGCTGTTCGTCGCTGATCTTGGAGGTGGTCGCCTCGTGCTCGATCTGCGCGCTGGGGTTCTTCACCTCGATATAGGGCACGGTGTGCGCGCCGCATTGGTCGCCGAGCAGCAGGCTGTCGCACTGGGTGAAGTTGCGCACGCCGCTCGCGGTCGGGCCCACCCTCACAAGCCCGCGATAGGTGTTGTTCGACTTGCCCGCCGAAATACCCTTGGAGATGATCGTCGAGCGGCTGTTCTTGCCGTTGTGGATCATCTTGGTGCCGGTGTCGGCCTGCTGGTAATTGTTGGTGACCGCGACCGAGTAGAACTCGCCCACAGAATCCTCGCCATTGAGGACGCAGGAGGGATATTTCCACGTCACTGCCGAGCCGGTTTCGACCTGCGTCCAGCTGACCTTCGAGCGGTCCCCCTGGCACAGCGCGCGCTTGGTGACGAAGTTGTAGATCCCGCCCTTGCCCTCGGCATTGCCGGGATACCAGTTCTGCACGGTCGAATACTTAATCTCGGCATCGTCCAATGCGACCAGTTCAACCACCGCGGCGTGGAGCTGGTTTTCGTCGCGCATCGGCGCGGTGCAGCCTTCGAGGTAGCTGACGTAAGCGCCCTTGTCGGCGATGATCAGCGTGCGCTCGAACTGCCCGGTGTTTTCGGCATTGATGCGGAAATAGGTGCTGAGCTCCATCGGACAGCGCACGCCTTCGGGCACATAGACGAAGGTGCCGTCGGAGAAGACCGCGCAGTTCAATGCCGCAAAGTAGTTGTCGCGCACCGGCACGACCTTGCCGAGCCACTTTTTGACGAGGTCAGGATATTCGCGGATCGCCTCGGAGATCGAGAGGAAGATCACGCCTGCGCGCAGCAATTCCTCGCGGAAGCTGGTGGCGACGCTGACCGAATCGAACACCGCGTCGACGGCGACCTTCTTCGCGCCCTTCACGCCGGCGAGCACTTCCTGCTCGCCCAGCGGAATGCCCAGCTTGTCGTAGATCCGCTTGATCTCGGGATCGAGGTCGTCGAGCGAGTCGAGTTCGATCTTCTTCTTGGGCGCGGCGTAGTAGTACGCGTCCTGATAGTCGATCTTGGGATAGCCGACCTTGGCCCAATCGGGCTCCTCCATGGTCTGCCACAGGCGGAAGGCCTTGAGGCGCCAGTCGAGCATCCATTCGGGCTCGTTCTTCTTGGCGCTGATGAAGCGCACCGTGTCTTCGGTCAGCCCCTTGGGCGCGAATTCGGTTTCAATGTCCGACGACCAGCCATGCTCGTAATCGGCCACCTTGGCAGCGGCTTCGCGCGCGTCGCGGTCCTGGACTTCGATCTCTTCGCTCATGCCACGTGATCCTCGATGGGTGTCGCAACGGCGACGGGGCCGCGCAGTTGGGCAAGCGTGATGCCCGCCAGAGCGCCGCGCAGCGCTTCGTTGATGATCGGCCAGTGCGGCTTCATGTTGCACCCGGCCTCGAAATCGCAGGGCACGTGATCGACGCAGGCGGTGAGCGCGATGCGGCCTTCGATCGCCTCGACAATGTCCGCGACCGTGATCGCCGCCGCCGGACGCCCGAGCTGCAACCCGCCATGCGCGCCGCGCACCGAGCGCAGCAGGCCCGCCGCCGTCAGCTTGGACACCAGCTTCTGCACGGTGGGCACCGGCAGCCCGGTCTCGGCCGCCAGCTCCGCCGCGCTCACCCGCCCGCTGCCACAATGCAGCGCAGCCTGGCACATCGTGATGACGGCATAATCGGCAAGATTGGACAGGCGCATTTGCGAGCGGTTCTCAATTCGGACGGAATCAGTCCGAATTGGCAATTAGGAGCATTTTGCTCGCATTACAAGCCGCCAATCCGCCCTATTCGGCGGCGGACTTGAGCGGCACCCCGGCCTCGCCGTGCCCGGCAGGATCGAGCAATTTGTCCGCCAGCGTGTCGCGCCCGAACTGCGAGGGCGTGCGCCCGGTGTAGCGGCGGATGTCGCGGATCAGGTGTGCCTGGTCGAAGAAGGTCGCCATCAGCTGGTCGTGCATCTCCTGGCTGATGCCCGGCTGCGACAACAGCATCGCCGCACGCAGGGCGCGGAAGCGCTTGAGCACCTGCGCCGGAGCGACCCCGAAGAAGCGCCGGCAGATGCGCTGCACCTGCCGCGGCGAGATGCTGACGCTGGCATAGAGCTCGGCGAGCGCCGGGTCGAAGCCGCTCGCCAGCCAGCGCAGGATCGCCTCGACCACCGCCTCGTGACCAGGCCGCAGGCTGTAAGGCGCGGCGGCGATGACCTCGGTCAGCACCGCGCACACATCCTCGGGCGCGATCCGGCCGTCGCGGCAATCGGCGGCAGCGGCCTCGATCGCGGCGATCTGGTCCGGGGTCAGCACCGCATCGGCCGGGATCAGCCGGTCGTGCACCTCGTCTGCCGGGAGGTTGGCCAGCCGCTGCCAGGCGGTGTGGGTGAGTGACGCGCCGATCTGGAGCACCGGGCCATCGATCACCGCGTGGGCGCTGGTCATCTGCGGCGCGTTGATGAAGACGCTTGCCGATGTGCCGGTGGTGCCGTCCGCGAAGGTGAGGCGCACTGTCCCTCGCACCATCACCAGCAGCTGCGCCGAATAGGCAGGGACTGCCTCCTCGATCGTTCCTGGCCCGGTTGCGATGGTGTAGAAGGTGTGAACCAGCCCGGCGGCTTCTGCCGCCGGTGCGATCATTTTCGTACGAGACGCCAACCCCCATCCCCCCGTCACCAGAGGGCCCCCTTTTCCGGTTTTGCGCGACCCGAAGGGCGAGCTTGCCCTCGGTTAAGCATGTCTTGCGCAACCGATTTCAGCTTGTCCAGTCGCAATAGTGTCAGATTGGAGGTTCAGCCGCCCAGTTCGCGCAGATTGCGGGCGTCGATCATCTCGGCAAGATAGGGCGTGGAGGCATCGCCGAGCCGCGCCGGGGTGCGGCCGACGAAATGCGCGATCTCGCGGATCATGTGCGGCTGATCGAAGAAGGCCTCGGCGATGGCGGCCTCGTCCTCCATCGAGAGGTGCGGGGCCGAAAGCAGCGCGGCGGCGCGCAGCGCGCGGTATTTGCGCGCTAGCGCACGCGGGGGGAGGCCGAAATAGCGCTCGACCAGCCGCTGCACCTGCCGCGCCGAATAGCCCGCCCTGCCGGTGAGTGCAGCCACATCGGGGTTGAAGGAGGCGGCCAGCCATTGCCCGGTCGCCGCGATCAGTTCGAGGTGGCGCGGGTTCACGCGCTTGAGGTTCGCGTCGATGAAGCCGCCCACCGTCAGCGCGCAGTCGCGCCCGCTCATGGAGCGTGCGCGATAGGCGGCGAGCAGCTCCTGCCCGAGCGTGTCGATCCCCGGCCCCAGCACCGCGCCTGCCGGAAGCAGCCGGTCGCGATGCTCGCCCGCATGGAGCCCGGTCAGGGCCGCCCATCCCACCGGCGTCAGCGCCGCGCCGAAGACATGGAACGGCCCCGCGACCATGATCGGCGCCGCGCGCGACAGGGGGGTCAGCAGGCCCACCTCATGATTGGGATCGCGGTGCCCTTCGGCGAACAGCATCTCGCCCCTGCCGTGCGGGAACAGGCACAGGTTGCCGACCGCGGCGGGCTGGATGTCGCGGATCACCGGCTCGTCGCAGCAAAAGTGGTAGAGCGTGGTGACGAAGGGCGCGAGCGGTTCGGGCGGCGCGATGTAATCGACGCTGATCAGCGCGGCCGGGGTGATGGCCTCGCGATCTTCGGGCACTGAATCGGTGGGGGCGAGGGGGGCATCCATGGCAAACTGGCCCCCTCATGACACATTAAGCGGGCCGGGCAAATATCGGATAAAAAAGGTGCGAGACGAAAAGGAGCGGCCCTCCCGATCGGGAAGGCCGCCCATCGAGTTGAGGAACTCTTTGCATTGCTGCTCCGAGCCCTTCGGGTCGCAGGCGCTGAGGTAACGTGTGAATCGCATGGCGGATTGTATGCAAGCGACAGGACGCGGCGCTGGAAGGCCCAGAGACTTGTAAGTCTGCGTCAATCTGCATCAGGCTCGACACGCGCGCCGCCCTCGCATAGGCGCGAGGGGATGTTTTTCCGCCTTATCCGACCCGCTGTCTTCGCGCTCGACTCCGAAACCGGACACCGCCTTGCGCTGCGGGCGCTGGGGGCCTTGCCGGCCCGGTCTCCTGCGCCTGCCGGACCTCTGGCGGTGGATGTGGCGGGGCTGACCTTCCCCAATCCGGTGGGCGTTGCCGCAGGCTTCGACAAGGATGCCGAGGTGCCCGACGCGCTGCTCGGCCTCGGCTTCGGCTTTACCGAGGTCGGTTCGATCACCCCCTTGCCGCAGGCGGGCAACCCCAGGCCGCGCCTGTTCCGGCTGGTCGAGGACGCGGCCGTCATCAACCGCATGGGATTCAACAATGGCGGGGCCGAGGCAGCGCTGGCGCGGTTGCGCGCGCGCGCGGGGCGGCCGGGCATCGTCGCGGTCAATATCGGCGCGAACAAGGATTCGCCCGACCGCATCGCCGACTATGCGGTGATGGCGCGGACGATGGCGCCGGTGGCCAGCTACCTGTGCGTCAATATCTCGAGCCCCAACACCCCGGGCCTGCGCGCGCTGCAGGACGAGAGCGCGCTGACAGGCCTGCTCGATGCGGTGATCGCCGCGCGTGACGCGGCCGGCAGCGCCGCTCCGATCTTCCTCAAGGTCGCCCCCGATCTCGAGCCTGCCGATATCGACGCGATCGCGCGAATCGCCATCGACAGAAAGCTCGGTGCACTGGTGGTGTCGAACACCACGATCAGCCGCCCGGCCTTGCGCTCGCATCACGCGGGGGAGACCGGGGGGCTTTCGGGAGCGCCCCTGCGCGCACTTGCCACCCAGCGCCTGCGCGATTTCCGCAAGGCGACCGGGGGCGCGATTCCCCTCGTCGGCGTCGGCGGAATCGCCACGGCCGAGCACGCCTGGGAACGCATCCGTGCGGGCGCTTCGCTGGTGCAGCTCTATTCGGCGATGGTCTACGAAGGCCCCGGCCTCGGCGCGCGGATCGCGCGGGGTTTGGAGGCGCTGATGCGACGTGACGGCTTTGCGAGCATTGCCGAAGCGGTGGGAAGCGAATAGCACCCTTGGCCATGCGCTTCTTTCCCGCCCTGATCGCCCCGCTCGCCCTCGTCCTGTCGGGCTGCGCCACCTCCCAGACACTTGCGACGGTCGATCCCGCACCGGTTGCGACCGGCGCGGTCAGCAGCGCCGATCCGCGCGCCACGGCGGCGGGTGAGGCGATCCTTGCTGCAGGCGGCTCGTCGACCGATGCGGCGATCGCGGTGATGCTGGCGCTGACTGTGGTCGAACCGCAGAGCTCGGGCATCGGCGGCGGCGGCTTCATGGTGCGGGCCGATGCCAGGAACGGCGCGCTGGTCACCTATGACGGGCGCGAGACTGCGCCTGCCGCCGCCACGCCGACCCGCTTTCTCGATGCGTCGGGCAAGCTCCTCCCGCGCGAGAGCCGGGTGTTCTCGGGCCTCAGCGTCGGGGTGCCGGGCAATGTCGCGCTCGCCGCCAAGGCGCACGCCGCGCATGGCAGGCTGCCCTGGGCCAAGCTGTTCGAACCCGCCATCGCGCTCGCCGAGGATGGCTTCGTGATGAACAAGCGCCTGTTCGAATCGCTCAAGGGCAACAAGGGCCGCGCCGACAAGTCGGACTATGCGCGCTCGGTGTTCTTCGGCGCCGATGGTGAGCCGCTGCCGGTGGGCGCGACGGTAAGGGTGCCGCAGCTCGCGGAAACCTTCCGCACGCTCGCCGCCGAAGGGCCAGCAGCACTCTACGGGCCAGCGCCTGCCGCCGCGCTTGCCGCCCATGTCGCAGGCGCGACCCCGCAGGACGGGCGGATGAGCGCGGCCGATGTCACCGGCTACACCGCCAAGGAGCGCCCGCCCGTCTGCATCCGCTACCGCGTCTACAAGGTCTGCGGCATGGGTCCGCCGTCCTCGGGCGGGATCGCGGTGGCGCAGATGCTCGGCCAGCTCGAGCGCTTCGATCTCGCCGCGCTGGGCCCCGACAGCCCCATCTTCTGGCACCTCTTCATCGAGAGCCAGCGTCTCGCCTATGCCGACCGCGAGCTCTATGCGGGCGACAGCGATTTCATCGCGGTCCCGACCGAGGGCTTGGTCGACCGCGCCTACCTCGCCAAGCGTTCCGCCCTGATCGATCCGGCCACGACCATCGCCAAGCCTGAAGCCGGCGTGCCCCCCGGCGCGCCGCTCGCGCGCGGGGACGGGCCGGAGGAGCCGGAAAACGGCACCACCCATTTCTCCGTGGTGGACGCAGCAGGGAACGCGATCAGTTACACCTCGACCATCGAGGGCGCCTTCGGATCGGGGCTCCACTTCGGCGGGTTCTACCTCAACAACGAACTCACCGACTTCACCCTGACGCCCGAGGCGGACGGCAAGCCGGTCGCTAACCGGGTCGAGGGCGGCAAGCGCCCGCGCTCCTCGATGGCGCCGACCATTGTCTACGACGCCGAGGGCAAGGTGGTGCTGGTGATCGGCGCGGCAGGCGGGCCGACGATCCCCGTCACCGTCGCGCGCGGGATCATCGGCGTGCTCGACTTCGGACTCGGCGCGCAGGACGCGCTGGCGATGCCTTTCGCGATGGCTTTCGGCGATGCGCTGCTGATCGAGGAAGGTACCGTGCTGGTGGCCATGCAGGAACAGCTCGCCGCGCTCGGCCACAAGGGCATCCGCGCGGGGGCAGCGCCGATCAAGGCCAATGCGCTCGGCCGCCGCGCCGACGGCAGCTGGGAGGTGGCGACCGAGCCGCGCCTCGTCAGCGTCGTCACGCCCTGAGGGTTCCGCCCCGCGAGGTGCTTGCCGCTACGGCTCACACCTTCTAACTAGAGGGCGCACGGGGTGGCGCCTCAACCCCGAACGAGATATTCCGAAGGGATCAGGAGCCTTTGCCAGTGCATTCCCCCACCTTGCCGCATTCTGCCCGCGCGGTTGCCAACCCTGCGGACCCGCAGATCTTGCAGGACATCGATAACGCGCAGAACCTCGTCGCGCTGTTTCTGAAGCGCGCCGACGAGAAGGGCGATGCGCCTTTCCTTGGCCACAAGACCGGCGGACAGTGGGTGACGCAGACCTGGCGCTCGGCGGCCGAGCAGGTGTGCCTGCTGGCCGAAGCGCTGCGCGGCATGGGCCTTGCTGATGGTGACCGCGTCGCGCTGGTCTCCGAAAACCGCCCCGAATGGTGCATCGCCGACCTTGCGATCATGGCGGCAGGCTGCATCACCGTGCCGACCTACACCACCAACACCCGCCGCGACCATGCGCACATCCTCGACAATTCGGGCGCGCGCGCGGTGTTCGTCTCGAACGAGAAGCTGCTTGCCCCGCTGGTGGGCGCGATCGGGCAGACGGGCCTCGTCGAGCACGTGATCGGAATCGATGCGTTGAAGCCGCGCCAGGCTGGCAGCTTCCGCTATCATGGCTGGGAAACCCTGATCACCGGTGACGCCGCCGCCGCGCGCGCCGCGGTCGACGCGCGCATCGCCGGAATCGCGCGCGACGAGACCGCCTGCCTTATCTACACCAGCGGCACCGGCGGCGCGCCGCGCGGGGTGATGCAGCACCACGGCTCGATCCTGTGCAATGTCGCGGGCGCGGCCGAAGTGCTGCTCAGCGATTTCGGGATCAAGGACGAACGCTTCCTGTCGTTCCTCCCGCTCTCCCACGCCTACGAGCATTCGGGCGGGCAGTACCTCCCGATCGGGATCGGCGCGGAGATTTTCTATTCCGAAGGTCTCGAAAAGCTCGCCTCCAATATCGAGGAGACCCGCCCCACCATCATGGTCGTCGTCCCCCGCCTGTTCGAGGTGCTGCGCACCCGGATCATGAAGCAGGTCGAGAAGCAGGGCAAAGTCGCGAACTTCATGATGGATGCCGCGATGAAGATCGCGGGCAATGCGCGCGACGGCAAGAAGCGCCGGCGCGACCGGCCGATGGACTTCCTTGTCGAGAAGACCCTGCGCCCCAAGGTCCGCGCCAAGTTCGGCGGGCGGATCAAGGCGATGGTTTCAGGCGGCGCGCCCCTCAACCCCGAGGTCGGCAATTTCTTCGACGCCATGGGCCTCACCATGCTGCAAGGCTACGGCCAGACCGAGGCCGGGCCGGTGATCAGCTGCAACCGCCCCAAGGTCGGCCTCAGGATGGACACCGTCGGCCCCCCCTTGCGCGGGGTCGAGGTGCGGATCGCCGAGGATGGCGAGATCCTGGTGCGCGGCGAGCTCGTCATGCACGGCTACTGGCGCAACGACGCCGAGACCGCACGCACGTTGCAGGATGGCTGGCTCCACACCGGCGACATCGGGCATCTCGATCACAAGGGCCGGATCAAGATCACCGACCGCAAGAAGGACATGATCGTCAACGACAAGGGCGACAACATCGCTCCCCAGAAGGTCGAGGGGATGCTGACGCTCCAGCCTGAAATCGCCCAAGCCATGGTGAGCGGCGACAAGCGGCCTTACGTGGTCGGCCTGATCGTGCCCGATGCCGAATGGGCGCTCGAATGGGCGCGGGCGAACGGCGAGAAGTTCGACCTCAAGGCCTTGCAGCAGCTCCCCGCCTTCAAGAATGCGGTGCGCGCGGCGGTCGACCGGACCAATGCCGATCTTTCGGTGATCGAGAAGGTGCGCCAGTTCGCCTTCGCCGATGAGGCCTTCACCATCGAGAACGAGGAGATGACGCCCTCGATGAAGATCCGCCGCCACAAGATCCGCGATCGGTATCAGGAGCGGATTGACGGGTTGTATCGGGGGTGAGGGGTTTGGCATGACAGCGGTGATCAGACCAATGGCAGCGGCGAAGATCTGGCGCGGGTTGTAGCGGGGGGCGCAAAAGCCGCTAACGCCCCGGCTTAACAGGTTATAATGTGACAACCGCCACCGGCGGCGAATCGCATGATCCGCCGCGCTCGGAGAGCAAAAAACAGGCGTTGGGGGCGGCGTGACGGATATTTTCCTCTCTTACAATCGCGAGGATCAGGCGCGGGCCAAGCTGTTCGCCGATGCCTTCGCCGCGCAGGGCTTCGATGTGTGGTGGGACGTCGGCCTGCGCGCCGGCGAGGCCTATGACGAGGTCACCGAGACCGCGCTGCGCACGGCCAAGGCGGTGGTGGTGCTGTGGTCGCAGCGCTCGGTCCAGTCGCGCTGGGTCCGGGCCGAGGCGACGCTGGCGGACCGCAACAAGACCCTCGTGCCCTGCATGATCGAGCCGTGCGAGCGGCCGATCATGTTTGAGCTCACCCAGACGGCGGAGCTTTCGCATTGGAGCGGCGCGGTGCAGGACCCGGCGTGGCAGGCGTTTCTCGCCGATGTGACCCGCTTTGTCGGCGCAGCCCCGCGGCCCGCGCCGCCGCCGCCCGCACCGGGCGAGAGCATCCGCGCGGTGGCCGGGCACACGGTGCTGGCGGTGCTCGCCTTCGAGAACCTGAGCGCCGATGCCGAACTGCAATATTTCTCCGACGGGGTGGCCGAGGAAATCCTTGCCGCCATGTCGCGCGCGCCCGATATCCGCGTGATCGGCTCGACCTCGACCTTCGCCTTTCGCGGCGAGCGCAAGAAAGACGCGGCGAGCGCGCTGGGGGCGACCCATGTGCTCGACGGATCGGTGCGGCGCGGCGGCAACCGGGTGCGGATCGCGGCGACGCTGACCGAGGCGGGCACGGGCCAGGTGCTGTGGACCGAGCGGTTCGACCGCCAGCTAGACGATGCGCTGGCGGTGCAGGACGAGATCGCCGAACTGACCGCGGCCGCGCTGCAAGCGAAGCTGCGCCCGGCTGCGCCCACCGCCCCGGTCGATCCTGAGGCCTACGACCTCTACCTGCGCGCGCTCGCCGAGCGCCGTTCGTCCGAGGACGCTGCGCAAGAGCGCGCCATCGCGCTGCTGGAGGCGGCGGTCGCCCGTGCCCCCGGATACGCCCGCGCGCATTCGGCGCTGGCGCTGGCGCTGGGACATCGGATCCAGAAAGCAACCTATGCCGACGCCGGGCCCGAGGCGTTTGAAAAGGCCTACTCAACGGTGAAGACGGCTGCGGAACGCGCCCTGGCGCTCGACTCGGCCGACATCGAGGCCAAGCTCGCGCTGCTCTCGCTGGAACCCGTCACCGAAACTTGGGTAGAGCAGGACCGGGCGCTGACCGAGGCACTCGCCGCCAATCCGGCGGACCTGTCGCTGCTATGGTATCGCGCGCGATGGTTAATCGGAACCGGTCGGTTTAGCGATGCCGGGAGGGTCATTCGGCTTGGCTACGAGATGAGCCCCCTATCGGCCAAATGGCTGACTGCCTACGCGGGTAGCATGATCCTTGAAGGAAATCTGACTGAGGCGGACCGCCTAGGTGCTCAGGCCATACTCATTGACCCTGAAAACCCATTCGTGTGGTTTGGGCGCTATGGCTTTTTTGCCATTGTAGGGAGGTTTCACGATTTGAGGGAAATAGTGAAAAATGTCCCCGATGCTTATCCCGTTTCAAATACCAACGAGGAGTGGACTGCCGCAATGGAGTTCAAGGATCACTCCAGCTTTATAAAATACTACGAAAAGGCAGTTCTTCTTAATAAAAGTTTTCTATTCACCAACGTGCAAATGTTTTCAGGTCTCGCGCTTCTGGGTAAAATCGATGAACTGATCACGTGGGCTGAAGGTTTCCTAGCCTCTGCTCCGGCGAATAGAGTATGGACGATGTGGAATGCGCAGACCTATGGTCCGGGGACGGAAAACCTACTGTACCCAATGTACATAGCCCTCCACGCCGACCCCCGCTTTCTCCCGCTGTGCCACCGCCTCGGCCTGTGCGCCTACTGGGCAGAAACCGGCCAATGGCCCGACTTCATCACCCTGTCCCCCAACCGCGCCGCGCTCGAAGCCCGCGTCCGCGAACTCGCCGTCTCCTGACGCGCGCCTACGGTAGCGCCTGCCTCAATACATATGCTGGCCGCCGTTGATGCTCATGGTCGAGCCGGTCATGAAGCCGCCGCGCTCACTCGTCAGGAACGCCACCCCGCGCGCGATCTCCTCGGCCATGCCGAGGCGGCCGACCGGGATCTTGGCGACGATCTTCTCGAGCACCGGTGCGGGCACGGCGGCGACCATGTCGGTGTCGATATAGCCCGGCGCGATGGCGTTGACCGTCACCCCGAACTTCGCGCCTTCCTGCGCGAGCGCCTTGGTAAAGCCGTGGATGCCGGACTTGGCGGCGGCGTAGTTGACCTGGCCGTACTGCCCCGCCTGCCCGTTGATCGAGCCGATGTTGACGATCCGCCCCCACCCGCGCTCGCGCATGCCGGGGAAGGTCGCCTTGGCCATGTTGAAACACCCGCCAAGGTTGATGCGCATGACATCGTTCCAGTCGTCGAAGGTCATCTTGTGGAGCGTGCCGTCGCGGGTGATCCCGGCGTTGTTGACGACGATGTCAATCGGCCCGAACTCTTCCGCCACGGCCGCGCAGCCCGCCTGGGTCGCTTCGAAATCACCTACATCCCAACGCCTTGCGGGGATGCCGGTCGCTGCGGTGAAGGCCTGTGCCTTCTCCTCGTTGCCGGCGTAATTGGCGATGACGGTGTGGCCCTGCCGCTGGAGCCGCTTGCAGATCGCCTCCCCGATCCCGCGCGTTCCTCCGGTGACGATGGCTACCCGGCTCATGGCATTCTCCCCTTGGCGTTATGCTTGCGAGGATAGTCTAGCGGGCGCATTCCCCTAGGGAAAGCGGGGAATAGCTATGCGTATGAGGCGGAGATAAGGGCGCAATGACCGCGCAATAACCTTGCAATGATGGGATGCGATCGCGGCCTGCTGCCACCCGCGAAGGCGATCAGAACTTGATCTGCGTGCCCACGTAGACCGCCTGGCTGTCCTGCACCGAATTGGTCAGCGGATCGAGCCGTTCGCGCTCCTGCGAGTAGCGTACGCCCGCGGTCACATTGAGGTTGGGCGAGAGGCGGAAGCTGCCGCCCACGCCCACGGTCTGCGCCGCGGACGAATCGAGCGTGTTGGGCGAGCGGCCCGCGATCTGGCGATCCTCAAGCTCGATCCGCGGCTGGAGGCGCGAGGGCTTGTCCTCGGCCTTGGGGCGCGAAGGTTCGAACTGCGCGAGATCGGGCAGGGTGAGCTTCTGGACATTGGCCGAAAGGTCGACCGTGCGCGCGAAGCTCTTGTAGCCGCGCGCCGCGCCGAGCTGGAACTTGCTGGCATCGAGCCCGGCGAGCGCGGTGGTGCCGCGGCCCGGAACGGCATCGAGCGCCTTCCTTACCGAGATCGCGCGCGCCGTGTCGTCATCGACACGGACGGCGACCGTAACCGTGCGCTTGCCGGTGATCGGCGGGGCGCTGGCGGGCGTGAAATGCACGCCGCGCGCGCGCGCCTTGCCGGCGACACGGGCGGCAAGTTCAGGATCGACCGAGGCCGGGGTGAAGGTTCCCAGACCCAGCGCATCGCGCCCGGCATCCGTGATGGCGGCGGACAAAGCGGCGGTCTGCACCGGGGCGAACTGCGCAGCGAGCGCCATTCCAGCGGTGGGCACGGCCAGCGCGAGGGCACCGGACAGCAGGACGAGCGGCAGCGAGCGTTGCGCCCGAGCCCCCTTCGCCTTCCTGTCCACCTTGCGTGCCATAACCGCCTTCGTTCCTCTATTCGGCTCTGTTTCCACTCAGAGCCCAAGCAGATGGGACATTAACACCAGATGAGTCGCGGTGCTTTCCACAAATATGTGTAGGCGGTGGCCCGATGCATGCAACGATCTTGCCCCGGTCGGCCCGGATTCCTTGCCGACCTGTGGCAGCATGCACACAGAAACGTTTGCATCCCCGGGCAATTCAGCCCCGGTAAAGCAGGGGGGCGCTCTTGCCGCTGGCGGGCATGTCGCCGGGGGCAAAGCGCCTTCGTGCTTGCCGCAAGGGGGCTTGCCACTATAGAGCGGGCCCCAGAGTTTCGCTCGCTACTTTTTGACCAAGGATGATCCGGCAGTGACACGCGCCCCTTCCGCCCTTCTTCGCCGCACCATCGGCTATGCCGTGCTTACCGCCGCGCTGGTCGGCCTTGCGGCCTGCGGCGGGCGTGACCGTCCGCGCACCGAGCTGGCTGCCGCGCAGCTCAACACCATCGGCGTCAACGCCTACCTGTGGCGCGCGGCGCTGGAGACGGTGAGCTTCGCCCCGCTGCTGCAGGCTGACAGCGCGGGCGGCGTGATCGTGACCGATTGGTACGCCAACCCCTCCAACCCCAATGAGCGGGTGAAGATGACTGTGACGATCCTCGATCAGGATCTGCGCGCCGATGCGCTGCGGGTCGCGGCGAGCCGTCAGGTGAACGAGGGCGGCAACTGGGTCGAAGCCCCGGTGCAGGCGGCGACGGTGCAGAAGCTTGAGGACATCATCCTCACCAAGGCCCGCGATCTGCGCCGCCAGGCGCTCGCTTCGTAAGGCCCACGCGCCTCCTGAGACCCTCTTCCACGGAAGAACACGCATGACCGATTCGCGTTTCGATCCCGCCGTAGCCGACGGGCGCTGGCAGCGTGCCTGGGCCGAGGCCGGCACCTTCACCGCCGACAGCGACAGCCCCAAGCCCAAGAGCTACATCCTCGAGATGTTCCCCTATCCTTCGGGGCGCATTCACATGGGCCACGTGCGCAATTACACCATGGGCGACGTGCTGGCGCGCTACCAGAAGATGCGCGGGTTCGAGGTGCTGCACCCGATGGGGTGGGACGCCTTCGGGATGCCGGCCGAAAACGCCGCGATGGAAAAGGGCGTGCACCCCGGCGGCTGGACCCGCCAGAACATCGCGCAGATGAAGGCGCAATTGCAGCGCATCGGCTTCGCGCTCGACTGGACGCGCGAATTCGCCACCTGCGACCCTGAATATTACGGCCACGAACAGGCGCTGTTCCTCGATCTGTTTGCGGCGGGGCTGGTCTACCGCAAGGAGAGCACGGTCAACTGGGACCCGGTCGACATGACCGTGCTCGCCAACGAGCAGGTGATCGACGGCAAGGGCTGGCGCTCCGGCGCGGAGGTCGAGAAGCGCAAGCTCAACCAGTGGTTCCTCAAGATCACCGACTTTGCCGATGATCTGCTGGAGGGCCTCGGCAGCCTCGAGGACTGGCCCGAGAAGGTGCGCCTGATGCAGGAGAACTGGATCGGGAAGTCGTCCGGTCTGGAGTTTTCGTTCCAAATCCTCCCCGGAACGGGGAGGGGGACCGCCGACGCAGTCGGGGGTGGTGGGGACTCTCCGCCAGCGCCGAACCATGAGGCCAATCCCCTCCACCATCCTGCGGATGGTCCCCCTCCCCGTGCCGGGGAGGATTGGTTGCCCGTCTACACCACCCGCCCCGACACGATCTTCGGTGCGAGCTTCGTTGCCGTGGCGGCAGACCATCCGATTGCGCAGTCGCTGGCGGGCGATCCGGAGGTCGCCGCGTTCATCGAGGCGTGCAAGCGCGGCGGGACCAAGGCTGCGGAAGTCGAGACGGCCGAAAAGCTGGGCTACCGCACCGCGATTACCGCGCGCCACCCCTTCACCGGCGCGCCTCTCCCGCTCTTCATCGCCAACTTCGTGCTGATGGAATATGGTACCGGCGCGGTGATGGGCGTGCCGGGGCATGACCAGCGCGACTTTGAATTTGCGACCAAATACGGGTTGCCGATTGCGCGCGTGGTCGCCAGCGATCCGGCCCACGCAGACGAACCCTTCAAGGGCGAGGCCGAGGCGGGAGACGGGGTGATCGTGAACAGCGATTTCCTCGACGGCATGACGGTCGAACAGGCCAAAGCCGCCGTTATCGCCCGCGCCGAAAGCGGCGGCTGGGGCGAGGGGCGCACCGTGTGGCGCCTGCGCGACTGGGGCGTCTCGCGGCAACGCTATTGGGGGACGCCGATCCCCTTCATCCATTGCGATGCTTGCGGCGTGGTGCCGGTGCCGAAGGCGCAATTGCCCGTCACCCTGCCCGAGGATGTCAGCTTCGAGATCCCCGGCAACCCCTTGGAGCGCCATCCGACGTGGAAGCACGTCGACTGCCCCAAGTGCGGTGCAGCGGCGCGGCGCGAGACCGACACGCTCGATACCTTCGTGGACTCCTCGTGGTATTTCCTGCGCTTCGCCAGCCAGCCCGCCGACAAGCCCTTCGACCCGGAAGAGGTCGCCAAGTGGATGCCGGTGCAGCACTATATCGGCGGCATCGAGCACGCGATTCTGCACCTGCTCTACGCCCGCTTCTGGACTCGGGCGCTCGCGCAAATCGGCCAGACCGAGGTGAAGGAGCCATTCGCCGCGCTGTTCACGCAGGGGATGGTGACGCACGAGACCTACAGCCGCATTGAGTGGACCCGCGAACGAGTGTCTATAGACGGCATCGCTGGCAACCGACACACAAGCAATCTGATCGAACTGAGCCACGACGAAGTCGAACATCGCGACGGAGAGTGGTTTGAGATTGCAACGGGTCTGCCTGTTCGCTCAAGAGTTTCCTATTTTTCTCCAAACGACGTGATCTTCGATCAGGGGGAAATCTACCGATCGTCGTTGCGTGCCGGTGGTCCAAAGCAGCAACGGCAAATGCGACGGCTGAACGATATGCATATCTGAAGGGCACCTCACAGCGACTTGCCATCGGCCGCGTGATAAAAATGTCGAAGTCGAAAAAGAACGTCGTCGACCCCGATGCGATCATCGCCCGCCACGGCGCGGATGCGGTGCGCTGGTTCATGCTCTCCGACAGCCCGCCCGAGCGCGACTTGCCGTGGTCCGACGCCGGGATCGAAGGCTGCGCGCGCTTCGTCCAGCGGCTGTGGCGGCTGTTCGGGCAAGTCGGCGCAGGCGGGGCCGGGGCCGATGCGGAATATGACAAGGCGCTGGACCGCAGGCTCCACCAGACCGTCGCGGCGGTCGCCGAGGATATCGAGGCGCTGAGCTTCAACAAGGCCGTCGCCCGCATCTACGAACTGGTCGGCGCGGTCGAGAAAGCGCCGCTCTCCTCCACCCGCTCCGACGCGATCCGCAAGCTCGCCATTCTCGTCTCGCCGATGATGCCGCACCTCGCCGAAGAGGCGCGCGCCACCTACGGGCTCGGGATCGGACTGGTGGCCGAGTCCGCATGGCCCACCGTCGATCCCGCGCTGCTGGTCGATGATGAGGTCACCATCGCGATCCAGCACATGGGCAAGCTGCGCGACACCGTCACCGCGCCGAAGGGGGCTTCCAAGGAAGACCTCGAGGCGCTGGCGCTGGCGTCGGCCAACCTGCAACGCTCGCTCGACGGCGCGGCGGTGCGCAAGGTCATTGTCGTGGCCGACCGATTGGTGAATATCGTCACCTGATGCCCCAAGCTCCCCGACTCCTTCTTGCCCTTGCGGCCTTGCTGGCCCTTTCCGCCTGCGGCCTCACGCCGATGTATGCAGGCGGCACGCAGTCGGCCTCGGCGCAGGGGCTGGCGGCGGTCGATATCCCCGCGATCGAGGGACGCGGGGGCTGGCTGGTCAAGAACGCTTTGGAAGCGCGGCTCGGCGTCGCCGGGGAGGCGACCCCGCGCTACCGGCTCGACGTGCGGCTCGACGATTCGCTCGAGGCACTGGGCGTCCTCAACGACGACACCATCAGCCGCGAACGCCGCATCCTGCGCGCGCGGTATCAGCTGGTCGATCTGGCGAGCGGTGCGGTGCTGCTCGATGCCACAGCCGGCTCGGACGCGGGGATCGATGTGGTCTCCAGCGAATATGCCACCATCGCCGCCGAGCAGAAGGCGCTGGAGAACCTCGCGCTCGAAGTTGCCGACCGGATGGCGACCCAGATCGCCGTTACGCTCAGGGCGCAGGGCGGCGCGCAGGCCGCGCAGGGCCAGTGAAAGCGACCCAGAGGGATTTTCTGCGCGGCGTTCCGGCGGGCGCGGCCTCCTGCCGCATCTTCTTCTTCTGCGGCCCGGACGAGGCCGGGGCCAACGCCGCCGCCCAGCGCCTGGCCGCCGCGCTCCCCGATCCGGGCGAGCGGATCGAGCTCGCCGGCGCGCAGCTCAAGGGCGATCCCGCGCTGCTGGGTGACGAGGCGCGCTCGGCCTCGCTGTTCGGCGGCAGCCGCCACATCTGGGTGCGCGCCACCGGCGATGAGGCGCATGACGCGCTCCAGATCCTGATCGAGACCGGCGAGGCCGGGGCAGGCGAGGCTGCCCCGGTGATCATCGTCGCCACCAGCGCCACCGACAAGTCGCGCACCGCCAAGCTGCTGGAAAAGCGCAAGGATGCGCTGGTCGCGATGTTCTACCAGCCGGAGTTGAAGGACGCCGCGCAGGCGGTGCGGGGGATGGCCGATGCGGCCGGACTGCGGCTGGGCGGCGACCTTGCCGAACGGATCGCGCGCGCCGCCGGGCTCGACGTGCGCCTCGCCCAGTCGGAGATCGACAAGCTTGCGCTCTATGTGGGCGCCGATCCCCAGGCCCCGCGCCCCGCCACCCCGGAAGATCACGCGGCGATCGGCGCGGCGACCGAGGAGGACGGCTTTGCCCCGCTGGTCAACGCCGTGCTCGGCGGGGAGCTGGGCAGGATCGCGCCCGAGGTCAGGCGGATGCGCGAGCTCGGCCTCAACCCGGTCGGCGTCGCGCTGGCGCTCGAACGGCGGGCCGCGCAGCTGGCGCAGATCGCAGCCTTTCTCGGCCCACGCGGCAGCTTCGAGCAGATCGACAAGGGGGCCGAGATGCGGCTCGGCATTTTCTTCCGCGAAAAGCGCGACATTGCGCAGCAATACAAGCGCTGGAGCCAGCCCGCTGCACGCGGCGCGCGCGAGACCCGGCTCGACCGGCTGATCCCGCGCCTCACCGCACTGCACCGCAACCTTATCGCCAACAGTCAGGCGGCCGAGCTGTTGCTGGCGCAGGAATTGGCGGAAATTGGCCGTTTTGCTGCGAAGCGTTAGCAAAATGTGACAAGCTGTTTTTCGCAGTCGCACAATGTGCTTTTTTCTATGTCATAAACCTGTTCTAAACCACACTCCGCAAGGGTCGCTCCTTTGGGGAAGGGCCTAATGAACCGCGCAACGCCGAAACTGCTGGATGCGATACGCCACCAGTCCGTCGAGAGCAGGGTCGCCCCCTCGCTCGAGCGCCGTCGGCTGCGGGCCTATGCGACGATGCTGCTGGTCGATGGCGCGCTGTTCCATTTCTGCTTCGCGCTGGCCGCGCTGATCTGGGAAGGGGTGTGGGCACAGAACCGCGCCATGATCACCGCGCAGGTGATGCTGCCGGCGTTTTTCACGATCGCGCTCTATAACGGCACCTACGGCGTCAAGGCGCTCGATAGCTGGATGTTCGCTTCACGCAAGGCGCTAATCGCGCTCGCGATTTCGGCGGCGCTGATCAATTTCGTCGGCTTTTACACCAAGTCGAACGATGAATTCTCGCGCGGGGTGACAACGCTCGGCCTGCTGCTGACGGCGGTGCTGATCGTCTCGCTGCGCCGCGTGGTGGCAATCATCATAAGGGCGCGCTGGGGCGGGCGGGTGACCAACCGTCTGGTGATCGAAGACGGTGGACCCAGTTTCGTCTTCGAGGGCGCGGATCGCATTTCGGCCGCCGACTACAACCTTGATCCCGGCAGCCATGATCCCTTCATGCTCGACCGCCTTGGCAAGCTGTTGCACAACCAGGACCAGGTGGTGGTGAGCTGCCCGCAGGAGCGTCGGCAGGACTGGGCTTTTCTGCTCAAGTGCTCCGGGGTCTATGGCGAGATCGTCAGCGAGCCCGCGCATGTGCTGGGCGCGGTCGGCGTGCACCGCTATGACGAGCTCGACCGCACCACGCTGGTGGTCTCGACCGGCCCGCTCGGCCTGCGCGCGCGCATCCTCAAGCGCGTCTTCGACGTCGTGGTGGCGCTGGGCGGGCTGATCGCGCTTTCACCGCTGCTCCTGGTGATTGCGGTGCTGATCAAGCTCGAGGACGGCGGCCCGGTGCTGTTCATCCAGCGCCGCCTCGGCCGCGGCAACCAGTTCTTCGACATGTTCAAGTTCCGCTCGATGCGCGAGGAGAAGCTCGATCACGAAGGCAACCGTTCGGCCTCGCGCGACGATGACCGCATCACCCGGATCGGTGCCTTCATCCGCCGCACCAGCATCGATGAGCTTCCGCAGCTGCTCAACGTGCTGAAGGGCGACATGTCGATTGTCGGCCCGCGCCCGCATGCGCTTGGGTCACGGGCGAACAACAAGTATTTCTGGGACATCGACCGCCAGTACTGGCAGCGCCACTGCCTCAAGCCGGGGCTGACCGGCCTTGCGCAGGTGCGCGGCCACCGCGGCGCGACCGAGCACGAGAAGGACCTCACCGACCGGCTCCAGTCCGACCTCGAATATATCGCGGGCTGGTCGCTGCGGCGCGACATCACCATCGTGGTGCGCACCGCGATGGTGCTGACCCACAAGAACGCGTTTTAGAGCACTTTCCGGCCATTCTGATCCGCCCTGATCGCGTCAGGAAGCCCGCTGGATAGGAGTGGTCCGCAGCAGGGGCTGGTTGCCCCTGCAAGGGCCGCGACGCAGCCAGCGGGCTTCCTGACGCGACCCCGGAGGGGCGGGCCGCTTTTGGCCCACCACCACGTCGATCGTCGGTCACTATGCTTTGGCATGGCTCCCTCCTCTCTCCTCGTGCTGAGCCAAAATCGGCTCCGTCAGGGCGGATCAGAATGGCCGGAAAGTGCTCTAGCTAGTTCTTCTTGTCGCTCTGCGGCACCGCGAAGGTGCCCGTGACGCGGCCGCGGCCCGAGGGCGTTCCCGGCGTGGCCGCAGACCCGCCCGCCGCGCTGCCGTCGACGGTCGAAAGCCCGCTGTCGAGGTCGATCACCAGCCGCCCGCCGTTCAATGTGTCGCTGCCGCGGCGCAGCGCGACGTTGCCGGCCATGGTGATGATCCGGCGATTGAAGTCATAGACCGCATTGTCGCCGCTCGCACGCTCGTCGCCGCGGGTGATGATCACGCCGCCGGTGGCGGTGATGCGCTGGATTTCGAGCTGGCCGCCGGCGTCGGTGAAGTTGACCAGCATCCGGTCCGACTGGACGGTGAGACCCGCCTGGGTGACGATCACCCCGCCGCTGGCGATCGCCTGGTTGGCGCGATCGTCGAGCAGGAACTTGCCCGCGTCATAGGTCACCGGCGCGCGCGAATCGTGGCGGGCGATGCCCTGCGCGGCGAGGTTCATGCCTCCCGCCAGCGCCGCGGTGAGGGCAAACCCGCCGATCCCCCAGACGAGGGCGAGGCGGGCGAGCGGGGTTCGGGGGTTGGTGGTCGTCGTGTCAGGCATCACGGCATCCTCAGCTGACCGGGAATCATGGTGAAGCGGGCATTGCCCTCGAGCGTGATCGTGCGCGCGCCCAGATCGGCACGCATCGTGTTGGCGGAAAAGGTGCCAGCCGGAATTTCGCCCTCAACCCCGGCATTGCCGCGCAAGGTGCGCGACTTGAGGTCGACCGAAACGCCGCTCGCCGTCATCCGGTAACCGTCCGAGGTGGTCAGGCGGACCGGCCCGTTCACCGCGACGGTTTCTCGGGCAATATTGTAGATGCCGCCATCGGCACTCAGGCGTGCTGGCCCCTCGGTCAGCAGCAGCTGCGCGACGAGATCCTGCATCCGCACCAGCCCTTCGGCGCTCGAACGCTGCACCGCCTCGCCCGCCAGCACCGAGAACGGCCGTCCCTGGTTGTCGCGCCCGCGATACATGGCGTTGTCGACCGACAGCCGTTCGTCGATCAGCGCGACCTTGTTGCGATCGAGCAGGAAGCTGACCTCGCCGCGCGGGCTCAAGGGCGTGATCACCATCAGCGCGGCGAGCACCCCCACCCCCATCGGCAGGACCCGCGCAAGCACGCGCACCAGCCGGTCGTGCGAACCGCCGGGCGCGGCAAAATGCTGCCGCCGGCTGCGAAGCGCGCGCGCTTCAGAGGTTTCGATGGCTTGCTCGGGGGCCATGGGGAGCGTGTGCCTCGGGCGTCCTTACATGTGGCTGAAGATGTCGTTCTCGGCCCAGCCGGCGATGTCGAGCAGCGCGCGGGTGGGGAGGAATTCGAAGCACGCCTGCGCCATCGCGGTGCGCCCCTCGCGCTCGAGCCGCAGGCTGAGCTCGGCGCGCAGGCGGTGGAGATAGCGCACGTCGCTCGCGGCGTAATCGCGCTGCGGATCGGTGATCACCGGCCCGCCCCAGTCGGAGGATTGCTGCTGCTTAGACAGCGATTCGCCGAGCAGCTCCTCGACAAGGTTCTTGAGGCCGTGGCGGTCAGTATAGGTGCGGATCAGCTTGCTCGCGATCTTGGTGCAGAACACCGGCCCCGCCATCACGCCGAGGTAGTAGTGGATCGCAGCGAGATCGAAGCGCGCGAAGTGGTAGATCTTCTCGCGCGCAGGATCGCCGAGGATCGCCTTCAAGTTGGGCGCATCGTAGCTGCTGCCCGGACTGAAGCGCACCAGATGCTCGTCGCCGCTGCCGTCGGAAATCTGCACCACGCACAGTCGGTCGCGCATGGTGACGAGGCCCATGGTCTCGGTATCGACCGCGAGCGCGGTGCTGCCGACAAGGACGCCTGCGGGCAGGTCTTCTTCGTGGAAATGAACAGCCATAGGCCCTCGCCCTACGCGCATTGGGGAAAGAGGGGAAGGGGCCAGTGGCGCGTGCAGGCGGGCTGGCCTAGCCTTGCGGTCATGTCCGAAGCCCTCCCCGAAAGCTGGCGTCCTGTGCTGGATCCGGTGCTTGCCACGCCCGAGGCGCGGCGGCTTGGCGGGTGGCTCAAGGCCGAGGAAGCCGCGGGCAAGCAGGTCTATCCGCCGCGTGGGCTCCGGCTGGCGGCGCTGGCGCTGACCCCGCTCGAAGAGGTGCGTTGCGTGATCCTCGGGCAGGATCCCTATCACGGCCCCGGACAGGCGCACGGGCTGGCGTTTTCGGTGCAGGCCGGGGTCAAGCCGCCGCCCTCGCTGGTCAACATCTACAAGGAGCTCGAGAGCGACCTCGGCCTGCCCCGCGCCCAGACCGGCGATCTGACGCCTTGGGCGCGCCAGGGCGTGCTGCTGCTCAACAACACGCTGACGGTCGAGGGGGGACAAGCGGGGAGCCATGCCGGGCGCGGGTGGGACGCGATCACCGACGCCTGTGTCGCGGCGGTGGCAGCGCGGGAGGAGCCGACCGTGTTCATCCTGTGGGGTAGCCATGCCCGCAAAAAGGCGAGCCGCGTGCCCGCCCTTGCGCGCAATTGCCATCATCTGATAGTCGCCTCGGCCCACCCCAGCCCGCTATCGGCCCACAACGGCTTCTTCGGCTCGCGCCCCTTCAGCCAGACCAATGATTTTTTGGAGGGAGCCGGGCGCGGCGCCATCGACTGGAGGATTTGATGAGCGACGACGTGATCCTGCTTGAGGTGGCGGACGGCATCGCTTCCGTCACCCTCAACCGCCCGCAGGCGATGAACGCGCTGAACCGGGCGCTGAGGAAGCGCCTGGCCGAGGTGATGCGCGCGGTGGACGCTGACGATGATGTGCGCGCGGTGATCCTCACCGGCGCGGGGACAAGGGCGTTCACCGCGGGGCTCGACCTCAAGGAGCTTGGCAGCGAGGCGGGCGCATTGGGCAGCGCCAATGCCACCGACCCCGCGGACAATCCGGTGAAGGCGATCGAACTGTGCCGCAAGCCCGTGATCGGCGCGATCAACGGGGTCGCGATCACCGGCGGCTTCGAAGTCGCGCTCGCCTGCGATGTGCTCGTCGCCAGCACCAGCGCCCGCTTCGCCGACACCCACGCGCGGGTCGGGATCGTGCCGGGCTGGGGGCTGTCGCAGAAATTGTCGCGGATGATCGGCATCAGCCGCGCGAAGGAACTCGCCTTCACCGGCAATTTCTTCGATGCCGAGACGGCGCGGGCCTGGGGCCTCGTCAATCATGTGGTCGGCCCCGAGGAGCTTCTGCCGCTGGCCCGCAAGCTGGCGAGCGACATGGCGGGGATCGATCCCGAGTTCCTCGCCAACTACAAGCGCCTGATCGACGATGGCTATGCGGCCAGCTTCGGCGAGGGGCTGGCGCTGGAGGCGACACGCTCGTCAGCGGCCAACAGCGCGGTCGCCCCGCAGGAGGTGGAGGCCCGCCGCGCCGCCGTGCAGGAACGCGGGCGCGGGCAGGGGTGAGGCCCTGTTTCGGGGGGAGACGCGATCAGGCGGGAATGACCTGAAGCCAATGGTCAGCGGAAGGTCGGCTTGCCGATATTGCCCCGCCGGAATAACCGCTATTGCCGGGACATGATCATGGCACAGCTGGACCTCGCCCTCCGTTTCGGCTCCGCGAGCATCTTTTTGCTGCTTGCATGGCTGCTGCTCTGCCAGAGACGCCGGGTCGGACTGCCGGCCGTGCTTTTTGCGCCTTTGGCCGTTTGCGTGGCTGGCTTCGTGATAGGCAATACACCGCTCGCCTTGCTCCGACCTGCCGGATCGATCGATGTCCTCGCGAACGCGGCCAGCGGGTTCACCGTCATTTTTCTATGGTGGTTTGCCCTGTCCTGCTTCGACAGCCGCTTCCGGCTGCAAGGCGGAGTGCTGATGGCCGGGCTTGCGTGGGCCGGTATTGCGGCAGCCGACCGGGGCCTGTTGGGGGCCAGGCTCGCCGATGCCGGGCTGTCGCAAGGACTCGTGCCTATGGGCTTCGCAATCGTCGGCCATCTCGTCTGGCGCCTGCTGGACGAGCGGCAGGGTGACTTGATCGAGCAGCGCCACAATGCGCGCGTTCTGGTGGCGGTGCTGCTGGGCGGGATGCTGTTCATCGACCTGGCGGTGGACGCGCTGCTCGGCTTTGACTGGCGGCCGCTCGCCTTCGCCATGAGCCAGAACGCCATGATCCTCGGGTTCGGTGTGTGGCTGGCTGGCCGGGTCTTAGGCGTCCGGGACGATGTTCTGACCTTTGGCGTTGCCGGCGCGGTTCCGGTGCCGACCGGTCCTGCGCCGGATGCAGGCGATGGCCGCATCGAGGCGCTCCACCTCCGCCTGAAAATGCTGATCGAATCCGAGCGGGTGCATCTCGATCCCGAGCTGACCTTCGCCGGTTTCGTGGAACGCATGTCAGCGCCCGAGCGCGCGGTCAGAACGCTGATCAACCGGCACCTCGGCTTCGATCATTTCCGCGCCTTCCTGAACCATCACCGGGTCGCCGAAGCGCGTCGCCTGCTCGAAGACGGAGGCCGCAACGACAAGCTGATCACGATTGCGCTTGATAGCGGTTTTGCCTCGCTCGCCAGCTTCAACCGTGCCTTCCGGGCGATCGAGGGGTGCAGTCCCAGCGCCTATCGCGCGGCAGTGCGCCCGCTTGCCGCACCCGGCTCACCCCTCCCGAAAGCCCGGTTTTGAGGAACGAAGTTCCGTCTTCTGAGGAGCGGGAACCACCATCGCGCGATATCCGACACGCCAGCCGCAACGGAAAGGCAGGCGCGTGAACGGACTCATCGGACTGGCTGGCACTCTTGGTATTCTGCTCGCTCTCGGTGCAGCATTGGGCCTGGCCGACAGACGCAATTTCTCAGTGAGATGGCTTGTCATCGCCGCCGCTCTGGTGGCGATCAACGATACTCTTTTGACCCTTGGCTACGGATCGCTTCCCGATGTGCTGGGAGGAGCGTGGAACTGGCAAGGCAAGATCATGGCGCTGGCCGCGAGTATAGCCGTGGCGGCCCTGCCAGCTTTCGGGTTGCGTCAGGTCGGCCTGACCGTGTCACACGCCGCAGGAAGCCTGAAAGCCGCCGCGCCCGTGGCCGCAGCTTATTGCGCCTTTTTTGCCCTTGTCGCTCTGCTCTTGCCCTCCGAACCCGCCGGCGTGGAGGATGTCGCCTTCCAGCTGACCATGCCCGGCCTCGAGGAAGAGCTGTTCTATCGCGGCGTGCTGCTGTTCGCGCTCGACCAGGCGTTTCGGGGACGCAAGCGGCTGCTCGGGGTCGAATGGGGCTGGGGGGCAGTGCTGTCGTGCCTGTTGTTCGGCATGACGCACGCCTTCGGCTATTCGGATGGAGCCTTCTCGTTCGATCCCCTCACCATGGCGCTGACGGCCATTCCATCCTTCATCGCGGTCTGGCTGCGGCAGCGGACCGGCAGCCTGTTGCTCCCCGTTGTGCTGCACAATTTCGGCAACTCGCTTTCCTTCATCGTGTAGTGTCAGGATCGCATCCGGTGCGAGATGCACCCAAACTGCCGGATGCCCCCGGGTAATCCGCCCAGCGTGCCCGGACAAGGCCCGGCGCTTCGCAATTCCCCTCCCCCCTTGGCCTTTCCCCCCATTGCCGCCGCAATGCGGCGCAGGCATACAATTCTTTGCCGCGCCAAAGGGGTAGCAGGGTGCGGCAAGGGGGCCGCACATGCAGGAAAAGCCGTTCAATCCGTTCATCGCGTCGATCTGGCGCAAGCTCGCCGAGACGATGCTGGTCGAACCGTCGCGCATGGCGATCACCTCGCAGCAGGTGGTCGACAACCTGCAGGTGATGTTCGGCAACATCCGGGGCAAGACCCCGTTCAACACCGCGATCTCGGTGTTTGCGGCCTGGGCGGTGCTAGGCGGGCCGATCTGGCACTTCGCGCCGCGCTCGTTCCGGGTGCGGCAGGTCGAGCGGCGGCTGCGCAAGACCCGCGTCGACCTGTTCCAGGACATGGCCCGCATCCGCGGCATCGTCTACGCTGGCTATTACGGCCATTGGCTGCCCGCACCCGGTCCGAACCCTGATCAGCAGGCCGAGGAAGACGCCAACCGCGACAATCCGGTGCTCGATGCGATCGGCTACACGCTGCCGCACCACCGCCAGCGCGCAGACACGCCTGACGATCCGGCGATCACCGAATTCACCGGCAACGACCTGCCGGCCTCCGCCTTCGTCCACCCCGATGCCATTCCCGACGAGGTCGAGGTGGTGGTGATCGGATCGGGCGCGGGCGGGGCTGTGGCGGCGGCGAACCTGGCGGCGCAGGGTTACGAGGTGCTGGTGGTGGAGGCCGGGCCCTATCTCTCCAGCACGCAGATCACCACGCACGAGAAGTGGATGTCGTCGAGCCTGTTCAAGGACGGGGCGATCCAGACCACGCGCGACCGCGACATCATCGTTTTCCAGGGGCGCACCGTGGGCGGCTCCACGGTCATCAACAACGGCATCTGCCTGCGGCTCGAGGCCGAGGGCGAGACGCATCCGGACGCCAATGACGTGCTCGCCACGTGGCGCGGGCTTGGCGCTCAGATCGATCCCGGCGCGCTCGAACATGCCTATGAGCGGGTCGAGGATGTGCTCAAGGTGCACCAGATCGACCTGCGGCTGGGGCGCAACAACGGCACGCAGCTGCTGCGCGGCTGGGACGCCTACCGCGCCGGTTCGTCCGAGCCGCTCGACCAGCGTGCCATCGCCGGGTGGTTCCGCAAGAACTGGGGCTCGAAATATGATCCCAACGCCTGCGTCTCCTGCGGCTATTGCAACACCGGCTGCCCCTATGGCCGCAAGCGCGCCATGCCCGAAAGCTTCCTTGGCCGTGCGGTGAAGGCCGACCGTCCCGCCCGCATCCTCGCCGAGGCCGAGGTGGCCGAAATCGGCTGGGGCGCGCGCGATGCGCAAGGGCGGCGGGTCGCGAACGCGGTGAAGCTGGTGTTACCCGACCACCGCGGCAAGACCGTCCGCGTCACCAAGGGCGTGGTGGTCGCTGCGGGAACCATCGCCTCGAGCAATATCCTTTCCGCGAGCGGGATCCGGGGGACGGGCAAGGACATCTCGCTCAACATCGCCTGCCCCGTGCCGGCGCTGATGCCCGGCAATGTGCTCGCCTGGGACGAGGACCAGATGGCGACCTTCATCGACCGCGGCGACTTTCTGATCGAGAGCCACTTCCAGCCGCCGATGAGCATGTCCTCGCTGGTGCCCGGATGGTTCGACGAGCATTTCCGGCGGATGCTGAACTACAACCGCCTTGCCTCGGCAGGCGTGCTGTTCCCGGCGGACCGGCGGGGCGAGATCAAGGGCGGCGCGCTGTCCTTCAAGCTCAAGGAGGCTGATCTGGCGGTGCTCCGCCGCGCGCTGGCGCTGCTCTCCAAGATCCACTTCGCGGGCGGCGCCGAGGAGGTCTACCCGGCGCTGCTCAAGGGCGAGACGCTCCACGCCGGCATGAGCCACGCCGAGATCGACACCTATTTCGAGCGGGCCATCAGCGAGCCTGACGATGTGGTGCTGTCATCGAGCCACCCGCATGGCGGCAATGCGATCAACGCCGATCCGGCCAAGGGCGTGGTCGATCTCGATCAGCGGGTACATGGCACTGCCAACGTGCTGGTGTGCGACGCAAGCGTAATGCCGAGCTGCATCCGCGTGAACGCGCAGCTGACCACGATGGCAATGGCCGACCGCGTGACTCACGGGCGGAGGGTGTTCGGGTAGAGTGATTTCGGGTGAAATGGAACATTTCACGGCTCGGAAATCACGGCGAAGCAGAAATCCGCCTCAGCTCCCGCTGCGCGGTGCGCGGAACTGCTGGCTGCCCTGGTTGAGGGTCACCGCCGTCGCGGACCCCTCGGTGCCTTCGAACACCAGCGTCGCATCCACGCGCTCGGCGCGGAATTCGAGCGGGCCGATAGGGGTGAGCGGGATCGCCTGCTGGCCGGTCAGCTGCCCGGTCAGCCCGCTGCCGTCCTCGGCGAAGGCGATGGTCAGCGTTGAGGCACCGAAGGCATAGCGACCGACAAAGCGCTCCAGCTCCGCACGCGGCAGGGTGATGGCGGGTGCCTCGAGCGGGATCGGGCCTCGGCGCGCCGCTCTCTGCCCGGGCAGCTCGCCGTTCTGGACGAATTCCATCACCGGAGTGCCGTCAGCCTCGCGGCGCAAGCTGAACCAGGTGAGGGTCGAAGGGCTGTAGAAGAAGCGGTTGTCCCCGGCGGCAAAGGCCTCGAGCGAGGCCCCGCCGACCCGCTGGGTGAACAGCCGGCCCGAGCGCGCGAAGAACCGGCGCTCGCCGCCGCCGGGAAGGCTGTAGACGCCGAAGAACGGCTCGAGCGCCTTGAGATCGGGCTCGATGGCGGTGAAGGCGGGATAGGGGTCACCGATTGTGGCTGCCGCGATGCGGCGCATCACCGTGCCCGGCGTGGTCTCCGGCGAATCGCTGTTGGTGAAGACCGCGACGAACACGTCCGCCGAGGGGATGTAGATGCTGTCGGTCGCAAAGCCGAAAATGCCGCCGTTGTGCCCGACCGTCGGCTTGCCGCGCAGCGTGTTGAGCTCCAGCCCAAAGCCGTAGGGCCGGGTGGAGCCATCGGGCAGCAACGTCGGTGTGGTCATCAGCGCGTAGTGCGCGGCATTGACCACCTTGCCGTGGTGCAGCGCCTGCGCCCACTTGGCCAGATCGCCCGCCGTGCCGATCAGCGCGCCCGCCGCGCCCGGCGCGCTCATGTGGACCGGCTGCGCGAGAGCGGCCTCGGGGCCCCCCTCGCCGGTGTAGCCGCGCGCCATCGCCGGGGTCGCCTCGCCCTCCACCCCGTCGCGGATCGAGGCCAGCCCGAGCGGGCGGGTGATCCGCTTTTCGACCGCCTTGTGCCACGGCATGCCGGTAACCTGCTCGATGATCGCGCCGAGCAGGACGTAGCCCGAGTTGTTGTAGGCCCAAACCTCGCCCGGCTGGCTCACTGCGGGCGCATCGCGGAACAGCGCGATCAGTTCGGCGGTGGTGCGCGCGCGGGCGGTGCTCTCGGGCGCCATCACGCCGGGTATTTCGGTGTAGGACTGGATGCCGCTGGTGTGCTGGAGCAGCTGGCGCACCGTGGCCGAACCGCCCGGCTGCGGGTAATCGGGCAGGAATTTCGAGAGCGGATCGTCGAGCGAGAGCTTGCGCTCCTGCGCCAGTTGCACGATCACCGCGGCGGCGAACTGCTTGGTGATCGAGCCGAGCCGGAACACCGTATCGGGCGTGATCGCCTTGCCGCCCGCGACATCGGCCATCCCGCGCGCGCCCTGATAGACGATCTTGCCGCGCTGCATCACCACCACCGCCGCACCCGGCCCCTGGGCAGAGTAGCTTTCGGCGAGGATCGCATCGGCGAGCGTCCGCAGGTCTTCCTTCGAGGGGCTCGCCGCCGCAGCGGCGGGCGGCGCGCTCTCGGCGGCCGCGGGCAGCGTTGCCGCCAGCAGAGCCACCCCTGCAAGGGCGTGGCCCGCCAGCATCATGATATTGCGCATCCTGAACCCCTATCCCCGTTTCGCCGAGAGCGTATTACTCTTGTATGGCACCGGTCAAGGCTGGCGCGCCGCCCGCGCCTCGGCCGCGGCGCGCTTCTCGGCGGTTTCATAGCGCAGCGTGAAGACACTGATGCCCCAATTGGGCTCGTCCTTGCGGAACACGTGCAACTCGGCCGTCAGCTTCGTGCCGGGATCGGCGAAAGACCAGGCGCATTCGACATAGGGGAACGCGTCCTCGCAAACCCATCCGGTCGGCGCGCCAAGCTCGCTGCGGGCATGGGCGACCGCCTCGGCGACCAGCTTGCCGGCCTCGGCCAGATCGTCACCCCCGCGCCATACGCGGTCTATATAGTCACGCTTGGTGACGGGATCGACAAAGCCGTAGGTGGTGGTCGCATGGGTCGGGTGGCGCAGCGCAAAGTCGCTGAGGTCGCCGCGCATGACGGCCTCGGCAAAGCGCCCGGCCAGCTCCTTCTTGCCCGCCATCTCCGCCGCGCGGCGTGCCTCCCTCCGGGCCAGCGCTTCGGGCGTGGGCGGTACGGGCGGGGGCGGAATCATGATCGGCGGCGGGGGCGGCCCGCGCGGGATGCGCCGGGCCCATTTCGCGTACTCGGCCTCGGTGAGGAAATCGGCCAGCGCCACGGTGCGCCCGCCCTCCTCGGGGATTACTTTGGCGGTGTAGGTCTCGCCTCGGCATTTCCACGTGAAGACGACATAGGCATATTCCGCCGCCGCGCCGCGCGATTGCTCCTTCGGCTTGCACCCCGCAAGCATGCGCAAGGCGGCCTTGCGGTCGGGGGGCACGAGGCTGGGGAATTGCAGGCTGCCAACCTGCGTCACCAGCCATTCGGCCTCGGTCAGGTCCCGCGCCTCGAGCGCGGCGATGGTGGCGCTGATGGCGGCATCATCGGGCGGCGCGGCAGGCTCTGCCGCCGCAGCAGGCGCGGCGAGCAGGGCGGCAAACAGCGCTATCGCACCCTTGGGCATCGGCGAGACCTCTTGAAAGCACGGGAGATCGCCTTGAGCATTGCCCACGGGCCCCACGCCCTGCAACCGCTTTCTAACCGCCGTGTGCGGCGATCCATTCCTCGACTACCGGCGCGACCTTGGTGCGCCACTTGCTGCCGTTGAAGATGCCGTAATGCCCCGCGCCCTCGGCCATGTAGTAGCGCTTCTTCGCCTCGAGCAGGTTCGGCGTCAGCTTGAGCGCGGCGCGGGTCTGGCCGAGGCCCGAGATATCGTCGCGCTCACCCTCGACGGCGAGCAGTGCGGTGTCGGTGATCTGCGTGATGTCCACGAGCTCACCCTTGTGGCGGAACTCGCCCTTGGGAATCGAGTGTTTCTGGAACACCTCTTCCACCGTCTGGAGGTAGAACTCGGCGGTCATGTCGCAGACCGAGCGGTATTCGTCATAGAAATCCTTGGTCGCCTGCGCGCTGGCCTCGCTCGCCTCGTCGCCCGCCGTGAGGTGTTTGAACATCTCGTAGTGGCTCATCATGTGGCTGCGCAGGTTCATGCTCATGAACGCGGAGAGCTGCATGAAGCCCGGATAGACCCGCCGCCCCGCGCCCGGATACTTGAACGGCACGGTGGCGATCACGCTCTGCCGGAACCATTCGATCGGGCGCTGCATCGCCATGTTGTTGACCACGGTGGGGCATTCGCGGGTGTCGATCGGCCCGCCCATCATCGTCAGCGTGAGCGGCGTGGCGGGCGACTTGCGCAGGTTGAGCAATGCGGTCGCGGCGAAGGCGGGCACGCTCGGCTGGCATACCGCCATCATGTGCGTGCGGCGGCCATCGTTCTTGGCGGTGATGTGCTCGAGAAAGGTAATCAGGTAGTCGATATAGTCATCAAGGTCGAATTCGCCGCGGTCGGTCGGCACCATCTTGGCATCGGCCCAATCGGTGATGAACACCTCGCAGCTTTCGAGCATCCGTTCCACCGTGCCGCGCAGCAGCGTGGCGTAGTGGCCGCTCATCGGCGCAACGATCAAGAGGCGCGGGCGATCCTTGCCGAGGCCCTCGACGCGGAACCGCTTCAAGTCGCCGAAGGGGCGGCGCAGGACGGTCGATTCGGAGACGGGATAACACTGTCCGCCGACCGCCACCTCGCGGATGCCGAATTCCGGCTTGGGGTAGGCCGCCGTCGCATGGGCGAAGACATCGAGCGCGCTGGCTGCCATCGGGCCGAAGCCGGAGTAGCCCAAGGGGTTGACGGGGTTCGACAAAAACTCCGACCCGATCGAGGCGAGGGCGCTCGCGCTGTTCATCCAGCTGCGCTGCATCTCGTAAGCGAAGTAAAGCATCGTGGGACCTCATTGCGCAAAACGAACGGTGCGGCGTCTCGTGGTCGGTGCCGCTTGGAGCCCAAGATGAACTCTCGGCGGGCATTGTGCAATGCACAATACCGGAGGTCTTGCCGGGGATGCGCGCGGGCAAACCGCTTTTTGCACGTGAAATCGACGCCGACCGGGTCTAGAGGCCCCAGACCATGCACGCCGATCTCCCCCCGCACGACGCGACAGATACCCCCGACGACCTACCCGAGCCTGCGGCGCAGGCTCTGTCCGTCCCGGCCGAGCCCGCGCCCAAGTCGCGCAGCCTCGCACCCTTGCGGATGGTGTTCGGCACCGCGCTCCAATATCCGCGCCAGATCGCGCTGGCGTTGGTCGCGCTGTTCATCACCTCGGCGGCGACGCTGGCGATCCCCTATCGCTTCAAGGTGATCATCGACGAGGCTTTCTCGGGCGGGGCTGACCCCGAACAGATCGGCCATGCCTTTCAGTACCTTTTGATGATCGTCGCGATCCTCGGCCTCGGCACGGCACTGCGGTTCTATTTCGTGAGCTGGATCGGCGAGCGGGTTGTGGCCGACATCCGCCTCAAGGTTCAGGAAAACCTGCTGCGCCTCTCGCCCGGCTTCTACGAGGTCAACAGCCCCAAGGAAATCTCGAGCCGGATGACGTCCGACACCGCAGTGATCGAGAATGTGGTCGGCACCACTGTTTCGGTCGCGCTGCGCAACACGCTGACGGGCATCGGCGGGATCGGCTTCCTCGTCTACCTCGCGCCCTCGTTGACGCTGGGCCTGCTGATCGGCATCCCGCTGATCATCATCCCGATCGTGTTCTTCGGGCGCAAGATCCGCGCCGTCTCGCGCTCCAGCCAGGACCGGATCGCAGACGTCGGCGCCTATGTCACCGAGGTGCTCTCGGCGATGAAGATCGTCCAGAGCTTCGGGCAGGAAGGCCGCGAGAACGAGCGGTTTGCCAACGTGGTCGAAAGCACCTTCGACACCGCGCGCCGCCGCATCCTGCTGCGTGCGGCGATGACGACCGTGGTGATCCTGCTGGTCTTCGGCGGCGTGGTGCTGGTGATGTGGCGCGGTGCGCTCGCGGTGGCGGCGGGCGAGATCAGCGGCGGCACCATCGCCGCCTTCGTGCTCACCGGCGGGTTGGTCGCGGGCGCATTGGGCGCGCTCACCGAAGTCTATGGCGACCTGCTGCGCGGCGCAGGCGCGGCGAGCCGGCTCGCCGAATTGCTCGATGCCCGGCCCGAGATCGCAGCCCCGGCCCGGCCCGAGCGCCTGCCGACCCCTGCGCGCGGCAGCCTCTCCTTCCGCAATGTCACCTTCCGCTATCCCGCGCGCCCGGAGACCGCGGCGCTGAAGGACTTCACGCTCGAGATCGAGCCGGGCGAGACGGTCGCCATCGTCGGCCCTTCGGGCGCGGGGAAATCGACGATCTTCCAGCTGGTCGAGCGGTTCTATGATCCGCAAGGCGGCACGATCCGCATCGACGGGGTGCCGCTGACCAGCGCCGACCCGGCCGAGATCCGCTCGCGCATCGCGCTCGTCCCGCAGGTCGGCGTGCTGTTCAGCGCGAACGCGCGCGACAACCTGCGCTACGGCAAGTGGGACGCGACCGAAGCGGAAATCTGGCAGGCCGCCCGGGCCGCCAATGCCGAGAGCTTCCTGCGCGCGCTGCCGCTGGGGCTCGACACGCATCTCGGCGAAGGCGGAACGCAATTGTCCGGCGGGCAGCAACAGCGCGTCGCCATCGCCCGCGCGCTGTTGCGCGATGCGCCGATCCTGCTGCTTGACGAGGCGACCAGCGCGCTGGATGCCGAGAGCGAGCAGCTCGTCCAGCAGGCATTGGAAGGCCTGATGCAGAACCGCACGACGCTGGTGATCGCCCACCGCCTCGCGACGGTACGCGCGGCAAACCGGATCGTGGTGCTCGACGAAGGCCGGATCGTCGAACAGGGCACGCATGACGCCCTGACAAGGGCGGGCGGGCTTTATGCGCGCCTCGCAAGGCTGCAATTCGCTGCCGACGCCGCTTAATCGACGAAGGGCGCCTTCAGCCGGACGAAGCGCAACCTTTTGTCCCTGTGCGGCGTTAATGTGACGTCACGCCGACACCAGTCGCCAACACTCAGGGACGAGTTTCACATGATCCACAAGACCGCCGCCCTCATCGGCGCGAGCCTCCTCGCACTCTCGGCTCCCGCGCTGGCCGATGACCACGCGCATGATGACGCCAGCGAGACGCTCCAGAGCGCCGAGGCTGCCTCCGCCTCCGCGCTGCCCACCATCAGCTTTGGCACCTGGGGCTTCGACCCCGCCTATATCGCCACCGACATCAAGCCGGGCGATGACTTCAACGCCTATGCCAACAAGAAGTGGATCGACGCCAACCCGCTCCCGCCCGAATTCAGCCGCATCGGTGCCTTCACTCTGCTGGGCGAGAAGAGCACCGCTGACGTCAAGGCGCTGGTCGACGAATTCGCCGCCAAGGACGCCGCCAGCCTGTCGGCCGACCAGAAGCGCATTCTCGATACCTACAAGACCTTCCTCGATGCCGATGCGATCGAGGCCGCAGGCCTCGCCCCGGCGCAGCCCTATCTCCAGCGCATCTACGGCGCGACCACGCTCGACACGCTTGCGAGCCTGTGGGCCACCCCCGGCTTCGCCAGCCCGGTCGGCGGCTCCGTGAGCATCGACGCCAAGCAGCCCGACCGCCAGATCGCCAGCCTCGGCTTCGGCGGGATGGGCATGCCCGATCGCGATTACTATCTCGACACCTCCGACAAGGGCCGCGCGATCCAGGCCAAGTACAAGGCCTATCTCGCCTTCCTGCTGGGCGAGGCGGGCTACACCGATCCGGCCGCCGCGGCGGAATCGGTCTATGCCTTCGAGGAGACCATCGCCCGCGAGGTCGCGTGGGACCGCACCGTGCGACGCAACCGCGACCTCACCTACAACCTGCTGTCCGCCGATGATCTCGCCGCGATCAGCGGCAAGGTGCCGGTCGCCGCGATGCTCGGCCAGATCGGGATCGCGCAGAGCCCCGGCTTCCTCGTCAGCCTGATGCCGCCCACTCCCGAGGAGATCGCTGCGCAGAAGCTCGACGCGGCGACCCTCGCCAAGATTGGCACCGGCCTGCCCGGCATGCTGGCGCTGCTCGGCGAGACGGCGCCTGCGACCTTGCAGGCGTGGATGGCCAAGGAGTTCCTCTCGGCCCACGCGCCCGTGCTGCCCAAGCGCTTCGACGACGCGCGCTTTGCCTTCTATGGCCAGACCATTCAGGGCACCCCCGAACAGCGCCCGCGCTGGAAGCGCGCGATCGCCGAGACCGAGAGCCTGATCGGCGAGCTGGTCGGCAAGGAGTATGTCGCGCGCTACTTCCCGCCCCAGAACAAGGCGGCGATGGACGAGCTGGTGGCGAACCTGCGTCTGGCGCTTGCGGAATCGATCGCCGAGATCACCTGGATGAGCGAGCCGACCAAGGAACAGGCGCGCGCCAAGCTCGCCACCTTCGATCCCAAGATCGGCTACCGCTCCAATCTCGAGACCTATGACGGCCTCGCCATCACCGCGGGCGATCCCATCGCCAACCGCATGGCGGCAGCCCAATGGTCGCGGGCCGACAACGTTGCCAAGCTTGGCGCGCCGGTCGACCGCACCGAATGGGGCATGCTGCCGCAGACGGTGAACGCCTATTACAATTCAGTGAAGAACGAGATCGTCTTCCCCGCCGCCATCCTCCAGCAGCCGTTCTTCGCGCTGACCAACGACATCGCGGTCAATTACGGCGGGATCGGCGCGGTGATCGGCCACGAGATCGGCCACGGCTTCGACGATCAGGGCTCCAAGTCCGACGCCACGGGCGCCCTGCGCAACTGGTGGACCGACGCCGACCGCGCGGCCTTCGACAAGCTCGGCGACGCGCTGGTGGCGCAATACAACGCCTTCTGCCCGTTCGACGACAGCAAGACCTGCGTCAACGGCCGCTTCACGCTGGGCGAGAACATCGGCGATGTCGGCGGGCTCAGCATGGCCTACCGCGCCTACAAGCTGGCGACCAAGGGTAGGCAAGTGCCGGTGATCGACGGGTTGACCGGCGACCAGCGCTTCTTCCTCGCCTGGGCGCAGGTGTGGCGTTCGACCCAGCGCGAGGCGAACTACCGCAACCGCCTGCTCACCGATCCCCACGCGCCCGAGGAATACCGCGTCAACGGCGTCGTGCGCCAGCTCGACGAATGGTACGAGGCCTTCGGCGTCAAACCTGGCGACGCGATGTACCTGCCGCCCGAAAAGCGCGTGCGGATCTGGTGATGTTTGTAGTTTGCGTGCCCGCCTCCGCGGGCAGGTCCTCGGCGCTGTTTCAAGCCCTGCGGGCTTGAGCGCCTGCGGCTCGCGCGCGTGCGCTCGCGGCCCGTCCTTTGGCGGGCCGTGCAGCGTGCGTCGCATAGGGCCGCCGGATTATTGGGCGGGCCTTTTGGTTTGACTTGACCCTCGCCCTCGTCGAAGCGGTGCGCCCATGACCGACACCCTCGCTGCAATCCTGCTCGGCATCCTCGAGGGGCTGACCGAGTTCCTGCCCGTCTCCTCAACCGGACACCTGATCCTCGCCACCGAGTTCCTGGGCTTCGACCAGAGCGAGTGGGAGGTGTTCAACATCGCGATCCAGCCCGCTGCGATCCTTGCCATCGTGGTGCTTTACTGGCGCACTTTCTGGGATGTGGCGAAGGGCCTGTTCGGGTTCGAGAAGGGCGCGCTCGCTTTCGTGCGCAACTTGGCTGTGGCCTTCTTCCCGGCGGTGATCCTCGGCCTTGCTTTCGGCGACATCATCGAAACGATGCTCGGCAATGCGGTGCTGGTGTGCTGGTCGCTGATCATCGGCGGCATCGCGATCCTCGCGATCGAGCGCTGGGCCCATCCGCCCGTGGAAGGCCCGGGGGTTTCGGGCGTGCCGCTGCGCACCGCGATCCTGATCGGCGTGGTGCAATGCCTCGCGATGATCCCGGGCGTCAGCCGTTCGGGGGCAACGATCCTCGGCGCGATGGCCTTCGGGGTGGACCGCAAGACCGCAGCCGAATTCAGCTTCTTCCTCGCCGTGCCGACCCTGTCGGGGGCGACGGTCTACCAGCTCTACAAGCACGGGAGCGGGCTGACGGGCGACGATCTCCAGCTGATTGGCATCGGCTCGGCAGTCGGCTTCGTGACCGCGCTGGTGGTGGTGAAGCTGTTCGTCGCGGTGGTGACGAAGATCGGCTTTGCGCCCTTTGCGTGGTACCGGATCGTGCTCGGCGCGGCCGGGCTGGCGTGGCTGACGCTTGGTTAAACCACTTTTCCGGAACCAGCTGCGCTGCCGCTGGTTAGGGAGTCGGAACGGCACGCGCGCGGCGCGGCCGGGTGACCTCTCGGAGACTTGAAACAAAATGGCGTTGCTGGTGCTGATCGTGTTGGGCGCAACTCTGGGCTGGCTGGCCTCGATCCTCGCGCGGACCGAGGCGCCGGGCAGCATCCTGCGTCAGGTGATGCTGGGCATGATTGTATCGGTGGTGGCGGGCGAAATCGCCAATGACGGCACCATGATCGGCAGCCTCTCCTTCCTCAGCCTCGGCGTGGCGCTGGCCGCCTGCGCCGCGGCGCTGGTGCTGTACCACGCGATTGTCTCGCGCAAGCGGGTGAAGGTTTAGACCGGCACAGCTCCGCTACCGCGCCCGCCGCGCAGATGATATTCTTGGCTCCCCCGGTGCAGCACATTGTCGACATCGATCACGGCTGAATTGGCGTAGGTGAACCCGGCCGGCAGGCTGCGATAGAGCCGGTCGAAATCGCGCTCCACCGTCTGGCGGTAGAGATCGGCAAAGCTCTCGATCACGAAATAGGTCGGCTGCAGATCGCTGATGACGTAATCGGTGCGCATCACCCGGTCGACGTTGAGCATGATGCGGTTGGGGCTCTGCGCTTCGACCGCAAATTTCGCCTCGGTCGGGCCGGAGAGGATCCCCGCGCCATAGGCCCGCACCGCGCCCGCTTCCTCGATCAGCCCGAATTCGACCGTGTACCAGTAGAGCGCGCCCAAGGCCTTCAGCCGGTTGTAGCGCATCGCCTTCCACCCGGCGCGGCCATATTCCTGCATGTAATCGGCATAGGTCGGATCGGTCAGCATCGGCACGTGGCCGAACACGTCGTGGAAGACGTCGGGCTCCTCGATGTAATCGAAGGTCTCGCGCGTGCGGATGAAGTTGCCCGCCGGAAAGCGCCG
>PNKW01000015.1 GCA_013822695.1 Erythrobacter sp.
TGGGGTCCTCCCCGTCGAGCGCGGTGACGCATTGCGGGTGCACCACCCGCCCGGCGACGATGTTGTCGGTGACCGACAGCAGCGTGCGGATGAAGATTTCATAGGCGGCGCGGCCCTCGGCGGCCCAACCCTCGCGGTCGATCGCGGGGCTGGGGAGCTGCTTGGGATAGAACCCGCCCTTGGCGCCCGTCGGCACGATCACCGCGTTCTTGACGCGCTGGGCCTTCATCAGCCCGAGAATCTCGGTGCGGAAGTCGTCGCGCCGGTCGGACCAGCGCAGCCCCCCGCGCGCCACCGCGCCCGAGCGCAGGTGGATGCCCTCGACCCGCCGCGAATAGACGAAAATCTCGCGCCATGGCAGCGGCTTGGGGAGGCCCGGAACCCTGGTGGATTCGAGCTTGAAGGCCAGCGCCTCGGCGGCAGCGGGCGCGAAGGCATTGGTGCGCAGAACGGCATCGATCACCGCGCGGTAGAGCCGCAGCAAGCGGTCGTCGTTGATTGCGGTGACCTTGGCGAGACCACGGGTGAAAGCGCCTTGCGCGGCGGTCACGGCTTCCTCGCGGTCACCCTCGAAGGCCGGATTGTGGCGCGCCTCGAACAGGTCGATCATGGCGCGGGTCACCTGCGGCGCGGCGGCGAGCGCGTCGACCACGGTGTAGATCGTGTAGGCGAGACCGGTCTGGCGCAGATAGCGATAGACCGCGCGCAGCCAGTTCGCCTCGCGCGGGAGCAGCCCTGCGGCAGGCACCAGACGGTTGAAGGGATCATCCTCCGCCGCGCCGTTGAGCACGTCTGCCAGTGCCGCCTCAATCAGGCCGGCGCGTTCAAGCAGTGCGCCTGCGTCGCGCCCGGCGGGCAGGGTCAGCAGGAATTCGTGGATCGAGCCGAGCCCCGCATCGGTGAGATAGGTCGGCACTTCGGCCAGCACCCGGAAGCCGAAATTCTCGAAGGCCGGGACCACGTCCGACAAGGCCAGCGCGCCGCGGGTGTGGTAGACCTTCAGCCGCAGCGTGTCCGCCCTGTCATTGGCGAGGCGGTAGAGCCGCACCGCACGCTCGCTTGGGCGAGCGATCGGGGCATCGGCTTCGGCCACGGTCAGCCCGCGCAGCTTGGCGATGTCGCGCGCGGCTTCCTCGGGGCCGTAGGCGAGGCGGTAGCCGGTCGGGAAGGCCGGGGCATAGCGCGCGGCCAGCGCAGCAGCGCGGCCATCATCCTCGTGCGCGGCGAGGTGGGTGGCGACCGCCTCGTTCCAGCCGCGCAGCAGGTCTGCCAGCTGCGCCTCGATCGCGGCGTCGTCGGGCAGGCTGGCACAGGCGCGGACGTCGATCAGGAAGCGCAGCAGCGCGAGGGTCGAGCTCTCGATCTCGAGGCTCCAGTCGAGCAGCTTGGCACCCGGCGCGGCGAGCAGCATCGCCTGGATCTGCAGTCGCACGTCGGTGCTCATGTGATCGCGCGGCAGCCAGACGAAGGCAAAGACGTGCCGCTCCAGCGTCGCGCGGACCATGATGACGCGCGGGCGCGGGCGGTCGATCAGCGCCATCTTGGCGGTGACGAGGTCGGCAACGCGCTCGGGATCGAAGGCGGTGAGGAGGTCGTTGGGGAGCGAGGTGAAGGCGTGCACCAGCGCCTTGCCATTGTGCCCGGAAGGGTCGAAGCCGAGACGCGCGGCGATGTCCGTCACCATTGCGCGCAGCACTGGCACTTCGCCCGGCCGCTCGTTCATCGCTGCGCTGGTCCAAAGCCCGGCATGGATCGAGAGCGCGGCGATTTTGCCCTTCTCGCGCACCGGCACGATGAACAGATCGAGCGGGCTGGCGCGGTGGACGCGTGACTGCACGTTGCTCTTGATCGCCAGCATCGCCTTGGGCGTGCCGGCCTTGTCCTGTGCGTCGAACCACTCGAAGGCGCGGGCGTAGGAGATGTCGGCGAGCAGATCCTGCGCCGAGGCGCGGCAGATGCCGAGCCGAGCTTCGCTGATGCCGTCACGCCGCCGCGTCATGTGGCCGAGCTGGGTCAGCATCCCGCCTTTCAGCCAAGCCAGCAGGGCGCCTGCCTCGGCGTCGAGCGCGGTGACGGCGGCGGCATCGCTCGCCATGGCGTCCTGCATCGCGGGCCAATCGGCCACCGCGGCATGGACATCGCCGAGCGTCGTCTGGAGCGCCTCGAGCAGTTCGCGCCGCTGGCGGGCGTCGACGCGCGGGGTCTCGATATAGATCAGCGATTCGCGCGCGCCCGTCTTGCCGAGGCCGGTGATCACGCCGTCCGCATCACGCTCGACCGGCACCACCGGGTGCAGCAGGCGGTCGATCCCCACGCCCTGCGCAGCGATGGTCGCGGCGAGCGAATCCACGAGGAAGGGCTGGTCATCGTTGATGATGGCGATGCGTAGATGACGCCGCGCGCCGCTGGTCGATTCGAGCTGAAGGATGGGCTCGCCGGTCTGGCGCGTGGCAGCCGACGCGAGCAGCCAGGTCGCGGCTTCATCGAGCACCGCCTTGTCCGCGCCCGCATCGCCGGGCAGCAGCGAGGCTTCCAGCTGCAGGCGCAGGGCCTTGATCAGCGCCTTCGAAGGCGCGGCGGCGGCGGCTTTCGACCCCATGCTTGGCTCCTGTCCATCCTGCGTCCGGCGCTCGCTTTTACAGCAACATTATTATGCCGGATTGTTTTTATCGTGTCTTGTCCGATACCCTTATTCCGTGGCCACGCGCAAGCCGGTTGATTGCTGACCTAGGCGGCAACCATGGCACGGCAGGCGTCGAGCGTCAGCTCGAGGCTGCGGATACGCGCGGCCGGGTCAAAGGTCGCGCCGCACAGCATGATCTCGTCGGCGCCGGTGCGGGCGATGAAGGCCTCGACCTGCGCGCGCACCTGCGCCGGCGTGCCGACCGCGGCGGCCTGCCCGATATGGGCGAGCATCGCCTGCGCGGTGGCGGGAAGCGTGTCGGTATAGCCTTCAATGGGCGGCGGCAGCTTACCCGGATTGCCGGTGCGCAGCCGCACGAAGCTTTGCTGCTGCGAGGTGGCGAGCAGGCGCGCCTCACCTTCGGTATCGGCGGCAAAAACATTCATCGCGACCATCACATGCGGCTTGGCGAGCGCCTCGGAAGGCTGGAAGTCGCGGCGATAGACCGCGAGCGCTGCATCGAGGTGGTCGGGCGCGAAATGCGCGGCGAAGGCGTAGGGCAGGCCCAGCTTGGCGGCGAGCTGCGCACCGAACAGGCTCGATCCGAGCATCCACAATTCGACCTTGGCGCCGAGGCCGGGCGTGGCAGTGATCGGCAGGTCGTAATCGCCCGTCAGCAGCGCGCGCAGCTCCATCACGTCCTGCGGGAAATATTCGGCGGCCTGGTTGAGGTTCTTGCGCAAGGCGCGCTGCAATTCCGGCCCCGCTCCCGGCGCGCGGCCCAGCCCGAGGTCGATCCGCCCCGGAAACAGCGCATCGAGCGTCCCGAACTGCTCCGCAATCTGGAACGGGGTGTGGTTCGGAAGCATGATCCCGCCCGATCCGATCCGGATGCGGCTGGTGGCATTGCCGATATGCGCGAGCACGACCGAGGTCGCCCCGCCCGCGATCCCGTCCATCGCGTGATGCTCGGCGACCCAGAAGCGGTCGCACCCGAGGCTTTCCGCGGCGCGGGCGAGGTCGGTGGTGGCGGCGAAGGCCTCGGTCAGAGTGCCGCCCTCGCGCACCGGAACCAGATCGAGCACGGAGAAGCGGGTCATGACGGGGGCACCTCCGGGGTGGCTTCAGACGCGGGCGCAGTTTCGCCCGCTTCGCCGAGCTGCGCAAGATAGTCCTTGGCGGTGGCGGCGGCGGGGCTGTCGGGGGCGAGCGTGATGACCGATTGCCAGCCCTTGCGCGCCGCATCGTCGCGGCCCGCGAGCACGGCGATCACCCCGGCCTCGAGCGCGATTTCGGGATTTGTGGCGGCAAGGCCCGCAGCGCGTTCGATCGCGGTCTGGGCCTCGGGCAAGCGCTCCAGCCGCCGCAGCAGCGTCGCCTTGAGCAGCCAGCCCTCGGCCCGGTCGGGGGCGAGCGCGGTGGAATTCTCGAGCGCGGCGAGCGCCTGCTCGGCGCGGCCCAGAGCGACCAGCGCGCGGGCGCGGTCGCTGGCGGCGATGGCTTCAAGCTGCGGGGACTTGGCCGTTTGCGCATCGCTTTCGGCCAACGTCAGCAGCGGGAGCGCCCCCTCGGCATCGCCGCCGCCGAGCGCCGCTGCCCCGGCAAGCGCGGCGAAGCGGGCGCGGGCGCGCGGTTCACCCTCGGGCGTTTCCTCGCGCGCAGCGGTGAAGGCGGTGCGTGCATCGTCCCACAGCTCGAGCGCCGCCGCTGCGGTGCCGAGACAGTGGTTGGCGAGCACGCGGTCGGCCCCGGTGGTCTCTGAGCGGCGGATCTGGGCCATGGCATGGGCGCGCGCCGGATCTTCCTCGAGCGTGCCGAGGCACCCGGCGAGCCATGCGCTGACGGGATCGGGATCGGGTTCAGCCTCGGCCTCGGGCTGCACCTGCGCGCGCGGGGGGCGGTCTTGCAGCAATTCGTCCCCCGGAATCGCGCCTCCGGTGAGATTGGGGCCGACTTGCAGGGCGAGCGCGAGGAGAATGGACACGTGTGGCTATCCGTAGAATTCGGCCACGATGGCCTTGAGCAGGGCGATGTCGCTATCCCGCGACAGGCGGTGGTCGCCGTCCTCTACCAGCGTCACCTGAACGTCAGCCGACCTCAACGCCGCCTTGAGGCGGAGCGACACATCCCAGGGGGCGTCAGCATCGGCCTTGCCGTGGAGCAGGCGCACCGGGCAGGTGATGTCGATCATGCTCTCCAGCCGCAGGTGGCATTCGGCGTCGGCGAAGAACTTCGCATGGGTGGGCGTCGGCTCGGGGCCGTAGGGATTCGGCTCGAAGATCGTCTCGCCCGCCGCGAGCGCCGCACGCTGCGCTTCGGTATAACCCCAGCGGGTGAAATCCGGCGCGGGCGCAATGCCGATCATCCCGGCGAGGCGGTGTTTCAGATGCTCGGCCACCATCAGCATCAGCCAACCGCCCATCGACGAACCGGCCAGCAGCACCGGACCGCTGACGTATGAGGCGACAAGCGCCAGCACCTCGTCACGCCAGGCGGAGAGCATCCCTTCGGCAAAATCGCCATCGCTCGCGCCGCAGCCCGAATAGTCGAGCAGCAGGCACGCCCGGCCCTTGGCCTGTGCCTCGGCGAACAGCGCGGTCGCCTTGCTGCCGCTCATGTCGCTCATGTAACCGGGGAGGAAGACAAGACAGGGGCCGGTTCCGTGAGTATAGCGAAACGCGACGCGGCGCCCGTCATAGAGGGTGTGGTAAAGAAGCGCGCTCATGCGCCCTCCATGCCCCGCGCCGCCGAGATTGTCACGCAAGCGAAACCGGAGAGGGGTAGCGCGCACGCCATGCTCAAGACCGAACCTGCGGCCCAGCCCGCTGCCACCGCGCTCACCCGGCGCTCGCTGTTCACTCTCGCCGGAGCGGGCGCCGCGATGGCCGCCGCCCCTGCCGCCGCGACCGGCTTCGGCACCGGCTTCACCCACTGCGTCGCAAGCGGCGAGCCCGCGGCGACCTCGGTGCTGCTGTGGACCCGTTATGTCGCGAGCGCAGAAACCGCGCTGACCTGGCAGGTGAGCGAGACCGAGAGCTTCACCAAGCCCGTCGCCGAAGGCAGTGTCACCGCCTCGCCCTCGCGCGACTGGTGCGCCAAGGGCGTCGCCACCGGGCTTTCGCCCGACCGCTGGTATTTCTACCGCTTCCTCGCGCCCGATGGCACCGCCTCGCCCGTGGGCCGCACCCGCACTTTGCCCGAGGGCCCCTCGGCGAAGTTCCGGATGGCGGTGTTCTCCTGCTCGAACTTCGGGTTCGGCTGGTTCAACGCCTATGGCCACGCGGTCGAGGTCAACGACTGCGACCTTGCGGTGCATCTTGGCGATTACATCTACGAATATGCCAAGGGCAATTATCCTAACGACGCGCAGACAGCTGAGGGCCGCGTGCTCGCGCCCGATACCGAGATCGTCGCGCTGACCGATTACCGCCTGCGCTACGCCACCTATCGCGCCGATCCCGACTTGCAGCGCCTCCACCAGGTGCTCCCCATGATCACGGTGTGGGACGACCACGAGAGCGCGAATGATTCGTGGAAGGACGGCGCAGAGAACCATCAGGAGGGCGCCGAGGGCACCTGGGCGGCGCGCAAGGCGGCGGCCAAGCAGGCCTATCGCGAATGGCTTCCGGTCGCCGACACCGCCTATTCGACCTATCAGGTCGGCTCGCTTGCCACCCTGTTCCGGATCGACACCCGGCTCGAGGGGCGTGACCAGCAGTTCCGGCTCGAACAGGTGATGGAGGGCGCCAAGGACCCCGAGGCGCTCACTGCTGCGCTCGCCAAGTTCCGCGACGGCGCCTGGGCAGCGCAGGATCGCCAGCTGCTCGGCGCGGCGCAGGAGACGTGGCTTGCCGGAGCGCTTGCCGCCTCGACCAAGGCAGGCACCCAGTGGCAGGTGCTGCTCCAGCAGGTGCTGATGGGCAATCTGCGCACGCCGCGCGACATGATGCGGCAGGCAGGTGCGGGGCTGCCCGATTTCGTGCGCACCCGGCTCGAGGCCGCAGCGCGAGCGAGCGAGGCGGGGCTGCCCTCCAACATGGACGCATGGGACGGCTACCCCGCCGCCCGCGCGCGGGTGTTCAAGGCCGCGCTTGAGGCGAATGCCAATCTCGTGGTGCTCGCGGGCGATACCCACAACGCATGGGCCTTCGACCTTGCGCATGAAGGCACGCCGGTGGGCGTGGAGCTCGGCGGCAATTCGGTCAGCTCCCCCGGTTTCGAAATCTACCTCACCTTTGTGAAGCCCGACACGCTCGCCGCCGCCTTGGTCGCGGAGAACGAACAGCTCAAATGGGCCGACACATCCCACCGCGGCTACATGATGGTCGAACTGACCCCGGCGCGGGCCACCACCGAATACCGCTTCACTGGCGGGGTCAAGCAACGCTCCACCCGGCTCGCCGGGACGAAGCGGATCACCTCCGACAAGGGCTCGGCAAAGCTCACCGTCTGACGCGGCATGTGCAAGCCAAGCGTTAAGGAATTCGCGCTATTTTCGGCCTCCTGTTCATCAGGAGGGTTGCAATGCGCGGAGCGTTCTTGGGCGGAAGCGCCCTTATCCTTGGCACCGGCGCCTATGTGGGCGGTGCGTTCGATCAGGGCGAGTATTACGAGATCGCCCCGGTCGATGTCGAAGCGCGGCTCGCCGGGATGAATTTCAGCTCTGAGCTGGGCGGCAACAGCGGCGATTCGTCGATCCGCCTCGCGCTGCGCAGCCGCGGGCCGAGTATGCTGCGCTGGGATCTGATGGTCGACGGCCAGCGCGCCGGCGAAGTGCGCGCCAACCTCGCCCCCGCCGACACCGGCACGCGCGTCAACGTCAGCTTCAAGTTCGCCGAGGGCGACGGGATGCTCGGGCTCGAGGATGACCCGCTGGTCAACGACATCGCCCGCATCGCGATGGAGGAAAAGGTCGATTCCACCCTCGATGGCCGCGCCTTCGACGAGCGGCGGATGCAGGCCAAGATGGCCGCGATGATCGCCGCCAACCCGGGCAAGCTCGCCGCGATGCAGAAATCGCTGCGCGACAATATCGAAAGCCAGATGGAGGAGGTTGGCAGCTACGACACCGACTCCTTCGGTGGGCCCCGCGAATATGGCGAGCCCGGCTCCTATGGGAAGCCGACCTCCTACGGCAAACCGACCATGTCGACCAAGCCGCAGCGCCCGACCGACTTCGACGAAACCCACGCCGACGGCGGCTGGGGCAAGAACTAGGGCGCGGGCGCAGGCTTGGCGGCTTCGTCCGCCAGCCCCGCGCGCAGCGCCGTCTCGAAGGCCGCGGGCTGGTCGAACATGATGAAGTGGAAGCTGTCGTCGATGATCGTCAGCTGCATGTCGGGCGTGCCCGCATAGGCGGTGCGATAGAGCGGCTCGACCCGCGCGCGCGGAGCGTAGGGGTTGGCCGCCGCGATCACCCGCACCGGCACCTTCACCTCGCCCAGGCGCGCGCGCATGTCGGTGGTCATCAGCGCGTGGATCGCTGCCGCAAAGCTCGCGCGGTCGCTGGCGATGCTCCAGTCGGCAACCCGCGTCTGATCGGCCGGCTTCTGCACCAGCGACATTACCCCGCGGCGCTGCCCTTCGGCAAAGCTGTCGCGGTCCTGCGCCAGCAGGCCGATGCGCGTATCCTCGGCGATCCGCGTGGTGCTGGCGACAGTCGCGCCCGGATTGAAGATCAGCGGGAAGAACGGCAGCGAATCCACCACCACCACCCGGGAGATCCGGTCGGGGTGATCGGCCCCCAGCATCAGCCCGAGGAACCCGCCCATCGAATGGCCCGCATAGGCCGCGCGGGCGACCTTCTGGCAATCAAGGTGCCGGATGATCTCGGCCTTGGTGTTCGCCAGCACCTGCGCCGGATCGCCCTTGGCCGGGCGTCCGGCGAACCCTGCGACATGGACGAGATGCAAGCGGTAATCCTTCGCGAGGCTCTCCTTCACCAGACCCCACGTTTCAGGGTGCGAGCCGAGGCCGGGGACCAGCACCAGATCGGGGCCGGTGCCGGTGACCTCGAAGGGCGGGCAGGGGGCGGCGTCCTCGGCCTGTGCGGCAGCGGGGATCAGCAGGGCCGCAAGCGCGGCGAGCAAGGGGCGGGCGAGTTTCATTCGGGGGTTTCCTCTCTCAGGAAAATGGCTTCGATCGGCAGGCCGAACACGTCGGCAATGGTGAAAGCGAGCGGGAGCGAGGGGTCGTAGCGGCCCTTCTCGATGGCATTGACGCTCTGGCGCGAGACGCCGAGGCGGTCGGCGAGGTCCTGCTGGCTCCAGCCATGCTCGGCGCGCAGCACCCGCAGGCGATTGTTCATTCCGCCGCCTCCTCATCCTCGGCACAGTCGCGGCGCATGGCGAGCCCGTTCACCATGCCGCCGATGCCGAGGCCGATGAACCAGAAAAACGCCGCCCCGAACCCGCCATTGCCGGGAGGCAGCACCTCGTAATTCTGGAGGAACTCCCACACCGTCATGATGCTGAGGCAAAATGCGGTGGCGACCAGCGACTGACGCACCAGCATGTGGCGGATGTATTCGTCGGTCTCCTCCTCGAGCAGCCGGAAGATCGTCCAGAAGGTGCCAAGGATCGGCAGCGCGGGCAGTACCGCCGCGCCCCATGCCAGCGCGCCGGTGGGTGGGGCATGGCGGAACAGGTAGCCGACCGAGAAGATCAGCACGACATAGATCGTCATGCAGATGGTGAGGCGCTTGAGATAACGCCGCATCGCCGGGGACGGTCTGGTCGCCATGGCTCAGGCCTTGCGCGGCACGCAGGCGCGGTCGCGGCGGATGATCCACGGCAGCATCACCAGCGGCGCGAACTGGGAGACCGCTTCGGGGATGATGTCGAACACCGCGAGCACGGCGATAGCGATCAGCACGGCCGCGAGCAGCAGTGCTTCGTGAATGCGGGTCATGGAAAGCTCCTTTTGCACAATGGCAAGGTTGCTTTACATTCGGGTTGGGGCGCGTGTCAAGGTCGCTTTCCATAAACCGGCAGGTGACTTTTAACCCCTGAGCGCCTATATCCTTCGCCATGGCCCTGCTGCTGACCACCACCGCGACCACGACCACCCGGACTACCATCCGGGGGCGGGGTGCTGCGGGCTAGGTCCGAGCACGCGCCGCCCGGTTCGGGGCGGCGCGGTGTTCTCCCCGATCCGGTCACTCGCTCAACACCGCTCTTCCGGTGCGCGCCTGCTTGTGGCAGGGCGCGCTGCAAACGAGACGGATTGCGACAACCATGACCGAACTGCTCAAGATCAGCTTGCCCGATGGCTCGGTGCGCGAAGTGCCCGCGGGCTCGACCCCGGCGGATATTGCCGCGGCGATCGGCCCGGGGCTCGCCAAGGCGGCGCTCGCGGCGCGGGTGAACGGGGAACTGCGCGATCTGGCGCGGCCGTTCGAGGGCGATGCCGAGCTCGCGCTGGTGACCGCGCGCGACGAGGCCGATGCGCTCGAACTCGCGCGGCACGATTACGCCCACGTGCTGGCCGAGGCGGTGCAGGCGCTTTACCCCGGCACCCAGATCACCTTCGGCCCGGCGACCGACGACGGCTTCTATTACGACGTCAAGGCACCCGAGAGCCGCGAGCCCTTCGGCATGGACGATCTCCCGGCAATCGAAGAGGAAATGCGCCGCATCATCCGCGCCGACAAGCCGCTGCGCCGCGAAGTGTGGAGCCGCGAGCAACTCATCGCCAAGTGGGCGGGAGAGGGCGAGACCTTCAAGGCCGAATGGGCCAGGGAACTGCCCGAAGGCGAGGAACTCACCGTCTATTGGAGCGGCAATGACTGGCTCGACATGTGCCGCGGCCCGCACCTGCCCTCCACCGGCAAGCTTGACCCGGAAGCCTTCAAGCTGATGCGCGTCGCGGGCGCTTACTGGCGCGGTGACCAGAACAATGCGCAGCTGACGCGCATCTACGGCACCGGCTGGCTCAACAAGAAGCAGCTTCAGGCCCACCTCACCCGGCTCGATGAAGCCGCCAAGCGCGATCACCGCAAGCTGGGACGCGAGATGGACCTGTTCCACTTGCAGGAAGAGGCCCACGGGAGCGTCTTCTGGCACCCCAAGGGCTACCGCATCTGGCGCGAGCTGGAAGCCTATATGCGCCGCAAGATGGACGGCGCGGGCTACCGCGAGATCAAGACCCCGCAGCTGATGGACGTGCGCCAGTGGACGCAATCGGGCCATTGGGGGAAATATGCGCAGAACATGTTCGCTGTCCCCGACATCGTCCCCGATGTGGACGAGGAGAGCGGTGCGGCCTCGCCGAAAGTGGCTGATGACGCGGAATGGCTCGCGATCAAGCCGATGAACTGCCCGGCGCATGTGATGGTGTTCAAGCAGGGGATCACCTCCTACCGCGATCTGCCGATCCGTTTGGGCGAGATGGGCTGCTGCCACCGCAACGAACCCCACGGCGCGCTCCACGGGCTGATGCGCGTGCGCCAGTTCACGCAGGACGATGCGCATATCTTCTGCATGGAATCGCAGGTGGTGGCCGAAGTGCAGGCCTTCATCGCGCTCGCCGACTCTGTCTACCGCGATTTCGGCTTCACCTATGACATCAAGCTCGCCCTGCGCCCGGAAAAGCGCTTCGGGAGCGAGGCCGATTGGGACAAGGCCGAGCAGGAACTGCGCGATGCCCTCACCGCCAATGGCCTTGAATGGGAGGAACTCCCCGGTGAGGGCGCATTCTATGCCCCCAAGCTCGAATGGCACCTCACCGACGCGATCGGGCGCACCTGGCAGGTCGGCACGATCCAGTCCGACCGCGTGCTGCCCGAACGGCTTGATGCCAACTACATCGGCGAGGATGGCGAAAAGCACCGCCCGGTGATGCTCCACCGCGCGATCTTCGGGAGCTACGAACGCTTCATCGGCATCCTGATCGAGCACTTCGCCGGCAAGCTCCCCGCGTGGCTCGCCCCGGTGCAGGCGGTGGTGGCGACCATCGTTTCGGACGCGGATGGCTATGCCGAAGACGTCGCGGCTCAGCTGCGCGCGGGTGGAATCCGGGTCGAAACCGACACCCGCAACGAGAAAATCAACTACAAGGTCCGCGAACACTCCCTCGCCAAGGTCCCGCACCTGCTGGTGGTCGGCAAGCGCGAGGCCGAGGAAGGCACCGTCGCGGTCCGCACGCTGGGCGCAGAGCACCAGAAGGTGATGCCCCTCGCCGAAGGGATCGCGATGCTGCGCGCCGAGGGCACGCCGCCGGATCTCGCGGCGCACTGATCGCGGTGGAGGTCTTCGGGGGCTTCACCGCGCTGCAACTCGGCGTCGCGCTGGCGGCGGCGCTCGGCTCCGCTTTCGTGCGCGGGCTGACGGGGTTCGGCATGGCGATCCTGCTGGTGCCGGTGCTGGCGCTGGCGCTCCCCCCGGTCGAGGCGGTGGTGCTGACCAATGCGCTCTCGCTGATGATCGGCGCGACCGAGATCCGCACCCTCGTGCGCGATGCCGAGCGGAGCGCCTGGGTGATCGGGGCGCTGGTGGTCGTGACGACGCCGATTGGCCTCTACGCCCTGTCGCTGACGGGCCGGGACGTGGCGCGCCTCGTCATCGCGCTGATTGCCTTGAGTGCCTTTGTCGCGATCCTGCTCCCCCGGCGCGGGGATGCGGTGCCGGGGCGCGGGGTCACAGGCGCGGTCGGCGTGCTGAGCGGGCTTATGACCGGCTATGCGGGCATGCCCGGGCCGCCGGTGGTGCCTTTTTACGCCGGGCGCGATCTGCCGCGCAGCGTCGCCAAGGCCTCGATGCAGCTGATCTTCACCATCGCCGCGACCACGGGGCTGGTGACGGCAACATGGCTCGGCATCCTGCGGCTTGAACTGCTGCTGTTTGCGGCGCTGATCCTGCCGGTGATCATCCTCGGCAACCGGCTGGGGGCGCGGGTGTCGGGGACGATCAGCGACCCGGTCTGGCGCGCGAGCGTCGGCCTCGTGCTGGGCGGGGCCGCGCTCGCTGCTTTCCTGCGTATAGTGTGAATACTGGTCGCATCGCTTCAGGCGAAAAACCGGTTCCCACTTTTTCGCGCGATGCTCCTAGGAAACCCAGCGCGCCGCCAGCACCTGGCCGCCGCCCGGCTTGCGCAGCACCAGTGCATAGCGGTCCGCGCCCGGCACCTTGAGCTGGCTTGCGGCAAGCGTCACGCTGGCATTGCCGCCGGCCCAGTCGCTGACCTTGCGCTCGGAGCGCAGGACGTTGGAATAGGTGACCTTGCGCCCGCCGTTCTCGCCGCTGCCGATCGCGACACTGACCTTGCGGGTGACGCCGACCAGCACCAGCTCCGACTTGCCCGCTCCGGCGCCCGACAGGCTTACCGCATAGCCGCCGCCCGAGGCCGGGGCGACGCGGATGGCGGCATCGCCCTTGCCATACTGCTTGACGCTCGGCGCGACTTCGGAGCCGTGCGAGCCGACGAAGCCATAGCTGCCGTTGACCACCAGCTGCGGGGTATAGACCCCGTTGCGGCCATCGAGGCCACGGCGCGCGTAGTTCTGCTGGAGGCTGGTGTTGCTCTCCTGCGCGAGCGTGTCCTTCCACCCGAGGCGATCCCAATAGGTCACGGGACGGGCGATCACGACGAGATCGGGGTTGGTGGCGAGCTTCTCGGCCAGCGCATCGGCGGGCGGGCAGGAGGAGCAGCCCTGGCTGGTGAACAGCTCGAGCAGCACCGGCTCGCCCGATACGGCGACGGAGGGGGCGGGGCCGGACTTTGGCGCAGCCGAGGGCGCACCCTGCGACAGGCCGAAGCTGGCGGCACCGAGCACGGCGACAACGCCGAACGAGAGGAGAAGCGGGCGGCTGATGGTCATGGGTTTATCCTCGCACAAAAGTGTCGGTGATGCTTTCGCATTCTGCTTGCGTCCGGTTACACCAGTGCGATCAGAAAGCCCCAGTCAAAAGGGAAGCGCGCGCCCGGCAAGGATAAGCGAAAGCGCGCAGCCGAGCACGATCAGCTGGCGCGCGAACTCCACGCCATCAAGGCGGGTCGCAGCGACGAGCGGCAGGGTGAGAGCACGGGCGCGGTTCATAGCTCCGCACTCTCGGCTAAAATCCCTAACGAAATGTTAATTTAGGCGTCACAGGCCGGCATCTGCTGGCTCGCACAATGAAAGCCGCCGCCGCCCGCGAGCACCGCATCGCCCGGAAGTCCGATCGTGTCGCGGTCGGGGAACAGCGCAGCGATGGCAGCGACGCCGTCTTCGTCGTGGCGGCTGCCAAAGGTCGGCACCACCACGAGATGCGAGGTGATCGCGAAATTGACGTAGCTTGCGGGTTCGACCCGCCCCTCCCGCTCGATCCGCCCGGGCGAGGGGATGAGCGTCACCTCGACACCAGCTGCCAAGGCCCGCGCCGCCGCATCGGCATAGATCGCGGCATTGGGATCGTCGGCGCCGGTCGGTTCGGGCACGACGAGGCGATTCGGGGCGACGAAGCGTGCGAGGTTATCGACGTGCCCGTCGGTGTGGTCGTTGATCAGCCCATCGCCCAGCCACAGCACGCGGGTGAAGCCGAGGCGGGCGGCAAGCTCAGCCTCGATTGCGCCGCGGCCCATCTGCGGGTTGCGGTTGGGGTTCAAAAGGCACTGCTCGGTGGTCGCGACCAGCCCGGTGCCGTCGCCATCGACCGCCCCGCCCTCGAGGATCATCGGCGAGGCAGTGATCGCCAGCCCGGCATCGCGCGCCAGCTCCGCGCCCACCTCCATGTCGCCCGGCATGAGATATTTGCCGCCCCAGCCGTTGAAGCCGAAGCGCCGCGCGGTGCGGGTGCCATCGCCCTCGCGCACCACCAGCGGGCCGGTGTCGCGCAGCCAGACATCCCCGTAGACGCGGCGCTCGAGGGTCACCTTGCCGCTGACCAGCGACCGCGCCCGCGCCTCGTTGGCCTCGTCGCGCACAAGCAGGCGCACCGCTTGCCCGCTTTCCGCCACGGCAGAGGCAAAGTCCGCCATCTGCTCCTGCGCCGGTTCGAGCCAGCCGGGCCATTCCTCGGCCAAGTGCGGGAAGCCGATCCACAGCCAGTCCTGCGGGGCCCATTCGGGGGGCATGAGCGCGGTCATCGCGGTCAGCAGCCCTTCTCGCCCGCCTTGCAGGCCTCGTCGCGGACGGCGCGGAATTCGTCGCCCTCGTTCCAGGTGGGCCAGCTGGTGCTCGCCGCCATCATCCGGCCGAGGCGGTAGTAGAGCTGCAAGTCCTCCATCACGCCCGACCAGTCCCAATCCTCGTTGAACTCGTCCTTCGGGCCGTGATAGCGGTTCTCGGTGTAATCCGCCGCCGCCGCAGCGCCGGCCCCGCGCCCGCCGTTGACCAGATCCTCGCCGCCTTCGACATAGATCATCGGCACGCCCAGCTTGGCGAAGGCGAAATGGTCCGAGCGGTAATAATAGCCCGCTTCAGGCTTGGCATCGGGGGTCGCGCTGCGCCCGGCCGCCTTCAGCGCGGTGTCGAGGAAGGCGTCGAGCTGCGACTTGCCGCCGCCGATCACGGTCACGTCCTTCGCAGGCCCGGCAACCGAGAGCGCGTCCATGTTGACGCCGCCCACCGTCTGCGCGAGCGGGAAGACCGGGTTCTGGGCGTAATAGGTTGCCCCGAGGAGCCCCGATTCCTCCGCCGTCACCGCAAGGAACACGAGGCTGCGGCGCGGCGCGCCCGCCTTGGCATGTGCCTCGGCGAGCGCGACCAGCGCGGCGGTGCCCGTGGCATTGTCGACCGCGCCGTTGCAGATGTTGTCGCCATCGGGCGCGGGGGTGCAGCGCCCGAGGTGGTCCCAGTGCGCGGTGTGGAGCACGTATTCCTCCGGCGCCTCGGTGCCCGGAAGAATGCCGATCACATTGTGCGACATGAAGCTGCGCACGTCGTTCCTGAAGCCGGTCGAGAGGCTCAGCCCGAGCGGCACAGGTTTGAACCCCTTGGCCTGCGCCGCCTTGGTCAGCGCATCGAGGTCCTGCCCCGCCGCCTTCAGCACCTTGCGCGCGGCGTCCTCGGTCATCCAGCCGTTCATCTGCGTCAGCGGGGCTGCATCCGGCCCACGCTGGGCATAGGCCTGCGGACCGCTCCACGAGCTTTCGACGACGTTCCAGCCATAGGCGGCGGGTGCGGTCTGGTGGACGATCAGCGCGCCCGCCGCGCCCTGACGGGCGGCCTCTTCATACTTGTAGGTCCAGCGGCCGTAATAGGTCATCGCCTTGCCATTGAACGGGCCTTCGAGACCCTGCGTCTGCCAATCCGGGTCATTGACGAGGATCACCACCGTCTTGCCCTTCACGTCGAGGCCCGCGTAGTCGTTCCAGCCCTTTTCGGGGGCGTTGATGCCGTAGCCGACGAACACCAGCTCGCTGGCGTCGATCTTCGTCTCGGCCTCCTCGCGATAGGTCGCGCCGACCCAATCCTTGCCATACTCGAAGCTGAGCGACGCGCCTTTTCCGGTGATGGCGAGCGGCGCGAAGTCCTTGCCGGTGATCTCGACCAGCGGGACTTCCTGCACCCACGAACCCTTGTTGCCGGGCTGCAATCCGGCCGCCTTGAAGCGCTCGGTGAGGAAGGCGATGGTCTTTTCCTCGCCCGCCGAGCCCGGCGCGCGGCCCTCGAAGGCGTCGCTGGCAAGCGTGCGGGTGACGTCCTTCATGGTGCCTTCGGCGATCTGGCCGGGTTCGACCTCGGGAATGTCGAGCGCGGCGCTCGCATCACCGGGGGCAGGCATCCCCTCGCATCCGGCGAGCGCGAGCGCTCCTGCAGCAAGCGCGGTGAGGGCGCGGTGGCGGATGATCATGGCAAGCTCTCCCGTAAGACGCGCATCCCTTCGCACAGGCGGCGCGGTGGGTGCAAGCACACCGCCCTCAAGTAGCGGTTGCGAAGCACAGCCACAGGCTGAACCGGTAGGGCAACAAGGACTCCCTTGCGGGCCGGGCGCGGCAGGGCCAAGGAAGCGCCTATGGGAGAGGCTCTGACACCCGATTGGCACAGCGCGCTCACCCGCGCCCGCACTCACGCGCCGTTTCTGGCGCGGGCGCTCGATCGTCAGCCGGAGCTGGCCGCGCTGCTGGAACGCGGTGAAGGCGGGGGCGCGCTGGCATGGGCGAGGGCGCAAGGCGAGCATCCCGACACCGAGGTCGCCCTGCGCCGCGAACGCCTTGCGCTCGCCGCCGCGCTGGCGGTGGGCGATCTGGCGGGGGCCTTCCCGCTCGCGCAGGTCGTGCGCGAACTCACCGGTTTTGCCGACCGCGCCCTCGACCGCGCGATCCGCACTGCCATCACCGAACGCACCGATCAGGACAGCGCAGCCGGGTTCATCGCGCTCGCGCTCGGCAAGCAGGGGGCGGGCGAGCTCAACTACTCCTCCGACATCGACCCGATCCTGCTGTTCGACCGCGACCGCCTGCCGCGCCGCGCGGCGGACGATCCGGGCGAGGCGGCGCAGCGTTACGCCCGCCGCGTGGTGGCGCTGCTCGCCGCCAACACCGCCGATGGCTACGCGCTCAGGGTCGACCTGCGCCTGCGCCCGGCGAGCGAGGTCAGCCCGCTGTGCGTGCCGGTCGGCGCGGCGTTGACGCACTATCAGGGGCAGGCCCTCGCCTGGGAGCGCGCCGCCTTCACCCGCGCGCGTGCGGCGGCCGGAGACATTGCGGCGGGCGAGGCCTTCCTCGACGAAATCCGCCCCTTCGTGTGGCGCGGCCAGCTCGATTTCGGCGCGGTGGAAGAAATCCGCGCGCTCACCCTGCGCATCCGCGACAGCGGCAAGGGCCCGCCCGCGCCCGGCCCCGGCTTCGACGTCAAGCGCGGGCGCGGGGGCATTCGCGAGATCGAGTTCTACGCCCAGACCCACCAGCTGATCCACGGCGGACGCGATGCCTCGCTCAGGGTCAGGGGCACGCGCCACGCGCTCGATGCGTTGGCGGCGGGCGGCTGGATCGCAGCAGAGAACGCGCAAGTGCTCGGCGAGGCCTATGACCGCCTGCGCATGGTCGAGCACCGCCTGCAAATGGTGAACGACCGCCAGACCCACGCGCTGCCCGAAGGCGAGGCGCTCGACAATGTGGCGCGGCTCGATGGGCTCAATGACGGCGCGGCGCTGGTCGCCGAGCTGACCGCGCTGACAGCCCGCACCGCGCGAATCTACGAGGAGCTGATCGGCCACGCCGAAGCATCTCCCGCGCCCGTCGCCATGCCGACCAGCGCGCTGGCGACGAGCCTTGCCGCATGGGACTTCGCCGAGCCCGAGGTGCTCGCCGAACGCATTGAGAGCTGGCGCGACGGGCGCCATGCCGCAATCCGTTCACCGCAGGCGGTCGAGGCGTGGGATCGCCTCGCCCCGGCGCTGCTTACCGCGATGGCGACGAGCGACGATCCGATGCGGGCGATCACGCGCTGGGAACGGATCATCGAAAGCGTGCCGAGCCTCGTCACCACCTTCCGTCTGCTCGATGCCCGCCCTGACCTGATCGAGCGGCTGGTGGCCGCCCTCACCCTCGCCCCGGTGCTGTCGGACGAGCTGGCGCGCAAGCCCGAGCTGCTCGATACCCTGATCGACAAGGACGCGCTCGACCTGCCGGGGGAGACGCACGCAATCATGGCGCGGATGCGCGGCGCGGCGATCCGCGAGGATTACGAGGCGCTGCTCGACGCGATCCGCATCGTCACCGGCGAGATCCGCTTTGCATTGGGCATCCAGCTGATCGAGGGGCTGGCCGATCCGCTCGCCATCGCCCGTGCCCTCTCCCGCACCGCCGAGGCCGCGATGCAGCTGGCGACCGATGCGACCGTGGCCGAATTCGCCGCCAAGCACGGGCGCATCGCTGGGAGCGAGCTGCTGATCCTCGGGCTCGGGCGATTGGGCGGCGGGGCGCTGACCCATGCCAGCGATCTCGACATCGTCTACCTGTTCACCGGCGATTTCGCCGCGCTGTCGGACGGGGCGCGGCCCTTGGGCGCGACGATCTATTACAACCGCCTCGCCAGCCGGGTCAGCGCCGCGCTCTCGGTGCCGACCGCCCAAGGCGCGCTTTACGAGGTCGACACGCGCCTCAGGCCGCAGGGCAATCAGGGGCCATTGGCGGTGAGCTGCGAGGCTTTCGGCAAATATCAGCGCGAGGCGGCGTGGACGTGGGAGCACATGGCGCTCGCCCGCGCGCGGGTGCTTTATGGTTCGGCGCAGGCGCGCGCGCAGCTCGAGGGCGTGCTCGCCGAGGTGCTGGGCGCGCCCCGCGACAAGGCGGCGCTGCGCGAGGCGGTACTGGCGATGCGCGCCGAGATGGCGAAGCACAAGCAGCCCGGCGGCCCGGTCGATGCCAAGCTGTCGCGCGGGGGGCTCGTCGATATCGAGTTTCTGGTGCATTACCTCCAGCTGAAGGGCGAGGCTGCGGACGGACGCCCGCTCGCCGACGCCGCTGCGCAGGCGCTGTCTCCCGACCTTGCCGTGGCGCTGGCGGGCCTTGTGGCGGCGGGACTGGTGCCGCCTGACCTCGCCGAGCCGCACGCACTGATGAGCCGGATGCTGGTCGCCGGACGCCTGCTCGCCCCCGATGGCCGCGAACCCCCGCCCTCCGGCGCGCGGGCGCTGGCGCGGGCCTGCGGGTTCGATTCGTATCCGGCGCTCGAGGAGGCCTTCGCGCTCGCGCGCCTCAGGGTGGCCGAAGTCTGGAAACAAATCTTGCGGACAGACATTCTCGAAACCGAACAGGAGACCCCGTCATGACCACTTTCCCCGGCGTCGGCGACGCCATTCCCGATATCGCGATGGAAACCCCCGAAGGCGGGAGCGTGAAGCCCTCCGACTTTGCCGGATCGAAGCTGGTGATCTTCTTCTACCCCAAGGACGACACCCCGGGCTGCACCACCGAGAACAAGGATTTCTCGGCGCTGAAGGACCAGTTCGAGGCCGCGGGCACCAAGCTGCTTGGCGTCAGCAAGGACCCGGCCAAGAAGCACGCCAAATTCATCGCCAAGCACGGCCTCACTGCTCCGCTCGCCACCGACGCGGAAGAGGGCGGTCTCAGCGACGCGCTCGGCGTGTGGGCGGAAAAGCAGATGTACGGCAAGACCTACATGGGCATGGTCCGCGCCACCTATCTGGTGGGCGCCGACGGCAAGATCGCGCGCATCTGGGACAAGGTGAAGGTCGCCGGCCACGCCGAGGAAGTGCTGGAAGCGGCCAGGGCGCTCTAACACCCACATGCAAACCGTCGCCCGCGCCATCCGCGCCGCGCTGCTCACTCCCGAGCCGCGGGCCAAGTGCTTCGCCACCCGTCAGGTTGCGCGCGACTGGCGGGCTGGCAAGCTGGCGTGGGAATTCGACGTGGCGATGCCCGACCAGCCCGCCTGGCCCGATGCGCCCGAGCTGCTGCCTCCCGGCCAGATGCCCAAGCGCCGCAAGGCCGGGAGCGAGCGCGGGCGGATCGCGCTGTGGCACAGCCTCGCGCATATCGAATTCGTCGCGATCGACCTCGCGCTCGACATGGCGGGGCGATTCGGAGGGGAGATGGGGCCGGAATTCGTCAGCGACTTTCTCGACGTCGCCGCCGACGAGGCGATGCACTTCGCGCTGCTGGCGCGCAAGCTCCAGACCCTCGGCAGCCATTATGGCGCGCTCCCGGCCCATGCGGGACTGTGGGAAGCGGCCCACGCCACCCGCCACGATGTTGCCGCACGTCTTGCAGTGGTGCCGATGGTGCTCGAGGCGCGCGGGCTCGACGTCACTCCGGCGACCCTCGAGCGGGTGCGCGAGGCCGGGGACGCCAACGGCGCGAAGATTCTTGCAAGGATACTTGACGACGAAATCCGCCATGTCGCAGTGGGCACCAAGCACTTTCTGCAATGTGCCGAAACGGCGCAGATCGAACCCGAATCCTACTGGCAAGACCTCGTAAAACGGCATTTCCGAGGACAGGTTAAGGCGCCGTTCAACGACTCGGCGCGTCTTGCTGCCGGTTTGTCGCGCGGATTTTACGCAACGATTGCCTATTAACGATCCACCCGGATAACCCTGTTCCAGCGAAAGGCGCGCGATAGACGTGCCGGAACATTCCTACGGCACCGCAGCAATCGCGGGTCGCAATCGGGACCGGGTCTTTTTATGATTTTTGCCTTCCGCGGTGCGCTGAAGCTGGTTGGATCGACCGCCTGCGCCATTCTGGTTTCCGCCGCTGCGCCGGCCCTCGCCAACACCAATTCAGCCGCCTCGACCTCCACCGCCAGCGCCGATGTCGTGCCGCCGCTGCGTGACGCACAGGGCGAAGTGGTCGACAACGGTGACACCCGCTTCAAGTCGCTGTTCACGACGATCCTCGAGAACGAGCGCAACACCCCGACGCTCGGCGCGGTCGAAGCGCCCACCGCCTTTTCCTCGCCGGTTCCGACCCGCGGCATCTCGGTGCCCTCGCGCATGCCGCTCGAAGGCGCGGCGCTGACCAGCAGCTTCGGGATGCGCACCCACCCGGTGCTTGGCGGCCGCCGCCAGCACCACGGCATCGATCTTGCCGCGCCCTCCGGCACCCCGGTCTACGCCACCGCCGACGGCATCGTCAGCCGCGCCGACTGGTATTCGAGCTACGGCCTCTACATCAGCCTTGAACATGGCGCCGCGATGCAGACCCGCTACGCCCACCTCTCGCGCCTTGCGGTCGCGGCTGGCGACAGCGTCAAGAAGGGCGACCTGATCGGCTATGTCGGATCGACCGGCCGTTCGACCGGCCCGCACCTCCATTACGAAGTTCGGGTGGAGGGTCTTGCAGTCAATCCGATTCCGTATATGGTGGAGAGCGAAGCACAGCTGGCCTATGCCCGCGATGCACGCCTAACCGGCGCTGGCGGCGAATAACCGCCCAGCCAAAAGGCACCAAGAGATTGCCCGTGAAACGGGCCGGACATTGGAGAGGGTGTCCGAACATGGGCGGCGGGTTATCCCGCCGCCTTTTTTTGTCTTTGGCTTTCGCCTCTGGGCCACCCCGCCACCGTCCGCCGAGGGGGTGACGCGCCTGTTGGGTAGCACTTTGAATACTCTTTTCCCTTGCGAGCGTTCCCGCGCCCGCTAGATTTTCTTCCGAGAGAATGTCGGCCCGCCCGCAAATGGCTGGCCGCAGGGAGAGAGAACATGTCGATGCACCCGATCGCGCACGCCGCGACCAAGCCTGATCATCCCGCCGTCATCATGGCCGGGTCAGGCGAGCAGATGACCTATCGCGAGATGGACGAGGCCGCGAACCGCTTTGCCCAGCTGCTGCGTGCGCGCGGGTTTGCGCCGGATGATGCCTTTGCAGTGCTGCTTGAAAACCGGATCGAATATTTCACCCTGATCTGGGGCTCGCAGCGCGCGGGCACGCTTCTGGTGCCGATCTCCTCGCGCCTGACCGCGCCGGAGATCACCTACATCCTCAAGGACAGCAACGCCAAGCTGCTGATCACCTCGCCCTATTTTGACGGTGTGCTGGCCGATATCCGGCGCGAATGCCCCGAGCTTGATGTTCTGGTGACCGGCGCAGGCGGGGCTGAGGATTTCGCCGCCGCGCTTGGCCAGCATCCCGCCACGCCGATTGCCGATCAGCGGGCTGGCCTCACCATGCTCTATTCCTCGGGCACCACCGGGCGCCCCAAGGGCATCCGCCCCGCACCGCCCGCCGATCCCGATCCGCAGGCGATGATCCCCTTCATCGGCCTTGCGACAATGGGCGCAGGAATGCCGGCCGATGGCTCGATGATCTACCTCTCCCCCGCCCCGCTCTATCACGCCGCGCCGCTGGCGTGGTGTTCGGCGGCGCAGCGGCTCGGGGGCACGCTGGTGGTGATGGAGAAGTTCGAGCCCGAGGCCGCGCTCGCCGCGATCGAAAAGTATCGCATCACCGACAGCCAGTGGGTCCCGACCCATTTCGTGCGCTTCCTCAAGCTCGATCCGGCGATTCGCACCAAATATGACCTCTCCAGCCACAAACGCGCGCTCCACGCCGCCGCGCCCTGCCCGGTGCCGATCAAGCGCGAGATGATCGAATGGTGGGGGCCGATCGTGAACGAGTATTACGCAGGATCCGAAGGCATCGGAATGACGATGATCGGTTCGGCCGACTGGCTCGCGCATCCCGGCAGCGTCGGCCGCGCGATCTATGGCACGCTCCACGTCTGCGGGCCGGAGGGTGAGGAAGTCGGCCCCGGCGAGGACGGGCTGATCTATTTCGAAAACGCGTTGCTCCCGACCTATCACAACGACCCCGAGAAAACCCGCGAGGCAATGCACGCCAAGGGCTGGATGACGCTGGGCGATATCGGCCATGTCGATGCCGACGGGTTCCTGTTCCTGACCGACCGCAAGAGCCACATGATCATCTCCGGCGGCGTGAACATCTACCCGCAGGAGATAGAGAACCTGCTCGTCACCCACCCCAAGGTGATGGACGCCGGCGTGATCGGCGCGCCCTGCCCCGATCTGGGCGAGAAGGTGGTGGCGGTGGTGCAGCCCAAGGACATGGCCGATGCCGGCCCGGCGCTGGAGGCGGAACTGCGCGAATTCCTCAGCGCCAGCCTCTCCAGGATCAAGATGCCCAAGCTGTTCGACTTCCGCCCCGACCTGCCGCGCGAGGCCAATGGCAAGCTCTACAAGCGCGAGCTGCGCGACGAATATGCCGCCCGCGCCAAGGAAGCGGCAGCATGAGCGTGGCCAAGAATGAGGGGGCGGTGCTGCCGGGCGACATTGCCCGAAAGGTGATCGACCCCCACGCCTATGCCGAATGGGACGGGCTGCTCGACACCTTCGATGCGATCCGTGCGAGCACCCCGGTGGTCAAGGTGCAGCCCGACACGCCCGGGCTGTTCGAGCCGTTCTGGCTGGTCACCGGCTATGACGACGTGATGCGCATCTCGAAGGACAACGCGGGGTTCCTCAACAACCCGCGCCCGGTGGTGTTCAGCTTCAACCAGGCGATCGAATTCAGCCGCGCGGCGACCGGCTCGAACATGCTGGTCGATTCGCTGGTGGTGTTCGACGCGCCGATCCATCCCAAGTATCGCAAGCTCACGCAGGAATGGTTCATGCCGAGGAACCTCGCCCGGCTCGAGGATGAACTGCGCGCGCTGGCGGCCCGCACCGTCGACCGGATGCTCGAGCAGGGGAGCGAGGTGGACTTCGTCAAGGAGGTTTCGGGCCCCTATCCCTTGCGCGTCGTGATGCAGATCCTCGGGGTGCCGCCCGAGGACGAGTTCCGGATGCAGATGCTCACCCAGCAATTGTTCGGCGGGCAGGACAAGGACCTTTCGGGCTCCGGCATGGACAAGATGTCGCCGGAGCAGGTGGTGCAGATCGTCGCGGGCGCGGTGAAGACCTTCGAGGATTACTTCACCGGGATCGCCGAAGACCGCCGCCGCAACCCTACCGAGGATGTCGCGAGCGTCATCGCCAATGCGCTGGTGGATGGCCAGCCGCTCCCCCCGCGCGACATGGCGGGCTATTACATCATCGTCGCCACCGCCGGGCACGACACCACCAGCGCCAGCACTGCGGGGGCGATGCAGGCGCTGGCCCGCGACCCGGAACAATATGCCCGCGTCCGCGCCGACCGCTCGCTGCTCCCCGGCATCGTTGAAGAAGCGATCCGCTGGACCAGCCCCGTCCAGCACTTCATGCGCACCGCCGCGGAGGACTGCGAATTGGGCGGCCAAGCTATCCAGAAGGGCGACTGGCTGATGATCAACTATGTCGCCGCCAATCACGACCCCGCCCAGTTCCCCGACCCGCGCCGCTTCGACGCCGCGCGCTCCCCCAACCGCCACCTCGCTTTCGGCGCAGGGGCGCACCAGTGCCTCGGGCTGCACCTGGCGCGGCTGGAGATGAAGATCCTGTTCGAGGCGATCCTCGACCGGGTCGCCGCCGTGGAGCCGGCGGGCGAGGCGGCCCGCGCGACCAGCACCTTCGTCGGCGGGTTGAAGACACTGCCGCTCAGGGTGACGCCGGCCTGATCCGGGCAAAGCGCCACCGAACATGACAGCAACCCCGCTCTTCTGCACAAAAGGTTTGTTGCGAGTGCTACATCGCGTATACAAGCCCTGACGAAGCAGTCGCTACAGGGGGAAGTGCAGCCATGTCGATCCTCGAGCACTGGGCCGTGACCGGTGGGCCAGAACACACGCAAGAGCGACTCGGGGACGAGATCGTCTTCGTCAGGCACCGCTACACGGGTCTGGCGCTGCTGGTGGCTGTGCCCGATCACGATGGCGGGCCGCAGGTCGTGACCCTGCAAGACCCTGTCCGCGATGTGGTGATCGTGTCGTGCGGGAGCCTGTACCCGGTGACGGTCACTCTGGGCACACAAACGGCGCGCTGCGGCCCGCATTCGAGCGACCGCGTGACCTTCGTCCCTGCAGGCACGCGGATGGTGCTCGAATACACGCGCGATTGCTCGATGCTCTGCGTATTGATCGTGCCCGCCGGGCGACTAGCGGCGATGCGGACCGGGAGCGCCCCGCTGCCCGAATCGTTCGGCCTGCGCGACGATGCCGCGCTCGCCGAGCGGGTGCACGCCGTCTGCCGGCTGGTGCTGCGGCAAAGCGAGACCGACAATCCTCTCATCGAACAGGCGACCTCGCAGCTCGCGCAGGGGCTGGGCCAGAGCGTGACGGAAAGCTCAGGGCAGCCGGACCCGCGCATCGCCCTGCCACCGCACAAGCTGCGCCGGGTGCTCGCCCATATCGACGCAAACTTGGACCGCCCGATCACGCTGCGCGAGCTGGCCGGACTGGCTAACCTGTCACCTTATCACTTCACACGGGTGTTCAAGCACGCCACCGGCCGCTCGCCCTATGATCACGTGCGCTGGCGGCGGATCACCCGCAGCACCGCGCTGGTTGCGCGCTCGGAGCTCAAGATCGCCGAGATCTCCGCCTCGACCGGCTTTGCCAGCGCCGCGCATTTCAGCAGCGCCTTCCAGCGCGCGGCCGGCATCCCTCCGCTGCAGTTCCGCCGCGTGGTGCGCCCGCGGCTGCTGAGCGGCCGCAGCTTCGGCCCCGCTCGGGGACACTGACGCCGCCCGTTCCCGGTCGCCTGCCGATTTCTTGCCGATTTTCCTGTTACAGCGCCGCAGCTTGTCCTAGATTTCGGGCATGGGATCGAGCCTTTGCCTTGCCTTGCAGGGGTGCGCAGCGTGACTCTGCTGGCCGCCTCCAACCTGCCCTTCGTCATCGCGCTGGTTGCGCTGGCGCTGATTGCGCTCGTGCAGATCACGGGGCTCGGCGATGTGCTCGAGGGCGATGCCGATGCGGGCGGCGGGCTTGAGCTGGGCGGCTTCGGTGATGCGCTCACCGCGCTGCTCGGGCTCGGGCGGGTGCCGCTGCTGATCTGGCTGGCGAGCCTGCTGCTGGTGTTCGGGAGCATCGGCCTCGTCGGGCAGATGTGGATCGCCGACTGGCTGGGCGCGCCGCTGTCTGCCGGGTGGGCGGTGCTGGCGGCGGGCGCTGCCGCGCTGCCGCTCAACGCCCTCGCGATGCGCCCGCTCGCCGCGATCATGCCCAAGGACGAGACCACCGCCATCGCGCTCGACGAGCTGGTGCGGCGCGATGCCGAAATCCAGATCGGCACAGCGCGGGCCGGCTCGCCCGCCCGCGCCAAGGTGATCGACCGCCACGGTCAGGCGCATAACGTCATGGTCGAGCCCCATGACGCGGCCACCCAGTTGAACGCAGGCGACACCGTCCTGCTGGTCCGCCGCGAGGGCGAGACCTTCTATGCCATCCAATATGAAAGCCCGCTGCTCGGGCTCGACAGCTAAAGGGGAACGCCAATGTCTCTGACCACCACCAACGCGGGCACCACCGCAGGCGAGGTCGCCACCACCGGCGATCTGGTTGCCTCCACAGGGGGCCTGGTCACCTATGGCGTGGTCGGGGTGAGCGCGCTGGTCTTCGTCGTGGTGTTCTTCGCCTTCCTGATCCGGCTTTACCGCCGCGCGACCAAGGAAACCGCCTTCGTGCGCACGGGCCTTGGCGGCGAGAAGGTGGTGATGAACGGCGGCGCGCTGGTCTTCCCGGTGTTCCACGAGGCAATGCCGGTCAACATGAACACGCTGGTGCTGCCCGTGGTGCGGCGCGACACCGAGGCGCTGATCACATTGGACCGGCTGCGGATCGACGTGAAGGCGGAATTCTACGTCCGCGTCCGCCCCGATGCGCAGGCCATCGCCATGGCCGCGCAGACGCTGGGCCAGCGCACCATGCAGCCCGATCTGCTCAAGGACCTCGTCGAGGGCAAATTCGTCGACGCGCTGCGCTCGGTCGCGGCGGGGATGACGATGAACGAGCTGCACGAACAGCGCGCCGACTTCGTGCAGAAGGTGCAGCAGGTCTCGTCCAACGATCTCGCCATGAACGGGCTCGAGCTGGAATCGGTCTCGCTGACCGGGCTCGACCAGACCAGTATCGAGCACTTTAACGCCAACAACGCCTTCGATGCCGAGGGTCTGACCAAGCTGACCGAGCAGATCGAAGCCCGCAAGAAGCTGCGCAACGATATCGAGCAGGACACCCGCGTCCAGATCGAGACCAAGAACCTCGAAGCCAGCAAGCGCAGCTTCGAGATCAGCCGCGATCAGGAATATGCGCGGCTCGAACAGGAGCGCGAGGTCGAGGTGCGGCGCGCAGGGCAAGCGGCGGAGATCGCCCGCGAACAGGCCGAGCGCAATCGCGAGGCCGAAGCCGCGCGGATCGAGGCCAAGAAGCAGGTCGATGCCCAGCAGATCGAGGCGGATCGTCTGGTAGAGGAAGCGCGCATCATCCAGCAGCGCGCGCTCGAGATCGCGCGGCAGGAACAGCAGATCGCGGTGCAGAACAAGTCCCGCGAGGAAAGCCAGGCCAAGGCGCAGGCGGATGATGCCCGCGCGAAGGCGGTCGAGGCCGAGGAACGCGTCACCACCGCGCGCGAAAGCGAGATTGCCGAGCGCCAGAAGAAGATCGAGCTGATCGAGGCCGCCAAGCAGGCCGAGCGTGACGCGATCGGGGTCAAGGTGCAGGCCGAGGCCGAAAAGGACGCCGCCACCAACCGTGCCGAAGCGATCCGCCTGGAAGCCAAGGGCGAGGCCGAGGCCGAAAAGCTGCGCGCCGAGGCGGCTGCGGTTCGTTTCGAGGTCGAGGCGGCCGGTCAGCGCGCGATCAACGAGGCGGCGAACATCCTCTCCAACGACCAGATCAGCCTCCAGACCAAGCTGGCGCTTCTGAAGGTGCTGCCCGAGGTCATCCGCGAGAGCGCCAAGCCGATGGAGGCGATCGATTCGATCAAGATCGTGCAGGTCGACGGGCTCACCAATGGCGGGCGCGCGGCCAATGATGGCGGGAACGGCAGCGGCGGTGGCTCGGGTTCGGGCAATCTCGCCAGCGATGCGGTCGCAGCCGCGCTCGCCTACCGCGCGCAGGCACCGGTGCTCGACGGGCTGATGAAGGAGCTGGGTCTCGACGGCTCCTCGCTCTCGGGCCTTGTGAAGGGCGCAGCCGAGGCAGAGGCCGATAAGCCCGCGCCGTCTCCGGCCAAGCCGACGAAGCCCGCCAAGCTGGCCAAACCGCGTGACAATGATGGGGATGACTCGCCCACGGGCGAAGCGGCGGAGTAGCACGCAGCCCTGATTGCATTCGGACTGAGTTGTCGAAACACTATCTTTTTCCGCATCGACAATACCGAATTAAAGAAGTGGGCATTTGCCGTTCGGGTAAGCTTCGCATCAGACAAACATAAGAAAGATTGGCCTGGGATTGGATCATATTGGCTGTGCAATTACACGCCTTTCGCAACCCAATGCTGAGTTGGGTTAGGACCTCATTACATGCAGACGAAACGTACGGATATTTCAACCGCCAGATTCGGCGTCCCGCGACACTTGGGATTTTTTCCCAATAGGGCAGATGTATTAGTATACATATATTAGTCAACATTTCTTGTTGTCAAGAAGTTAAAATTTTGGAAAATTTCAAATGCAATTTTGTTCGAAATTGAACAAATTTGTGCTTAAATGTGTTTAAAATATTGGAGATCAGCAATGAGCATTTCAAATAGCATTGTGTCGATTGATTCTAAAGTTCGTACGCTTACCTTTGATGAAGTTGAATCCGTCGCTGGTGGGCCGCTGCCTGGCTTTATTCTTGCTTGCGCAGCATCGGTGGCATGCGCCGGCACAGTTGGAGCTGGCGCTGGTATCGTATCGGCGTTTGCAGTTGGGTTCATAGTCGACCATGTGTTTTAATGATGAATCTCTTTGACAAATCCCCCTCTCCAAGAGCGGCATTCGCGTTCGCATTTGTCGTTACATTTTTGGGGACCATGATTTTGATAATTGGAGAACTATGATGAATAACCTGATGAAAATGGAAGATATGGAGATTGAAAGCGTTTCCGGAGGCCTTGCGCCCATCGTTGCATTCGGCCTTGCCTACGCTTTGACTTTTACTGCCACAACTGCATTGATTGGCAGTGAAATAGCAAATAATAATCGTTAACTATCTTCTCAGCATACCAAGCTATCAATTTTTCGATTTGCGGTAGTGAGTTGAAAATTGTGGGGCCCTTCCTCCTTGAGGAATAAAAACGGCATCGCTGCTGACCGACAATCGATTTGTTAGTAGCGATGCCGTTTTGATGAGTGTCCGCCTGCTACCCGACAACTACCCCAGCAACCGCTGCGCGATCCCCCGCACCTCGGCGCCCATGTCCGGCCGGGACAGCGCGATGGCGAGCGTAGCTTCCACGAAACCGACCTTGCTCCCGCAATCATAGCGCGCGCCGTCGAAGGTCACCGCGTGGAACGGCTGGCTGCCGATCATCTTCGCCATCGCGTCGGTCAGCTGGATCTCGCCGCCCGCCCCCTTGCCCTGGTTCTCGAGCACCCGCATCACCTCGGGCTGAAGGATATAGCGGCCGGAGACGATCTTGTTCGAGGGGGCCTCGGCCACCGGGGGCTTCTCCACCAGCCCGCGCACCTCGGTGAGGCTCCCGCGCACCTCGCCCGGATCGATCACGCCGTAGGAGGAAACCTGCGCCATCGGCACTTCCAGCACGCTGATGAGATTGCCGCCGACCTGTTCATAGGCCTCGACCATCTGCTTCATGCAGCCAGTGCCGCCTTCGCGCGCGACCATCAGCTCGTCGGGGAGGAAAATCGCGAAGGGATCATCGCCGACGATCGCGCGGGCGCACCAGATCGCATGGCCGAGCCCGAGCGGCACCTGCTGGCGCACTGCGATCACGTCGCCCGGAGTCGCACGGGTCGGTTCAAGCACCGCGAGGTCCTTGCCGCGCTCGGACATGGTCTTTTCCAGCTCGAAGGCGATGTCGAAATGCTCGACGATTCCCGTCTTGCCGCGCCCGGTGACGAGGATCAGCTGCTCGATCCCGGCCTCGCGCGCCTCGTCCACCGCGTACTGGATCAGCGGGCGGTCCACCACCGGCAGCAACTCCTTGGGGACGACCTTGGTCGCAGGGAGAAAGCGGGTGCCAAGTCCGGCAACGGGGAACACAGCTTTGCGGATCGGCTTGGGAGACATGGATGGCTCTCTTGTATCGGGGGGCGCTGGCTGGCCCGTCCGCTGCTCCCGTGCCTTGCGCCATAACCAAGGTCAATGATTGTTCGGATTCGTCACCCATCCCCCGCGCGGGCGAGTTGCACGAAACGCCCATTTCGCTAAGGCGGAATCCATGGACAAGCTGATCATCAAGGGCGGCAACCGCCTCAAGGGCACGATCCCGATTTCCGGCGCGAAGAATGCGGCGTTGACGCTGATTCCCTGCGCGCTTCTCACAGAGGAGCCGCTGACGCTGCGCAACCTGCCGCGGCTGGCTGATATCGACGGGTTCCAGCACCTGATGAACCAGTTCGGCGTCACCACGGTGATCCAGGGCACGCGCCCGGAGGATTTCGGCCGGGTGATGAGCATGGAGGCGACCCGCATCACCTCCACCGTCGCGCCCTATGATCTGGTGAGGAAGATGCGCGCGTCGATCCTCGTGCTCGGCCCGATGCTGGCGCGCGCGGGTGAGGCGACTGTCTCGATGCCCGGCGGCTGCGCGATCGGCAACCGCCCGATCGACCTGCACCTCAAGGCGCTCGAGGCCTTCGGCGCGAAGATCGAGCTTGCGGCGGGCTATGTGAAGGCGATGCAGCCCGATGGCGGGATGCCGGGGGGCGATTTCGACTTCCCCGTGGTTTCTGTCGGCGCGACCGAGAATGCGCTGATGGCCGCCGTCCTCGCCAATGGCACCAGCCGCCTGTTCAACGCTGCGCGCGAGCCGGAAATCGTCGACCTGTGCAACATGCTCTGCGCAATGGGCGCGGAGATCGAGGGCGTCGGCACCTCGAACCTCACCATCCACGGCGTCAAGCGCCTCCACGGCGCGACCTACCGCGTCATGCCCGACCGGATCGAGGCCGGCTCCTACGCCTGCGCGGCGGCGATCACCGGAGGCGAGGTGCGGCTCGAGGGCGCCAAGGCCGAGGACATGATGGCGACGATCCATGCCCTGCAAGCCATCGGCATCCATGTCGATTGGGACGCCAAGGGGATCAACGTCGCCGCCAACGGCAGCCTGAAGCCGGTCGACCTCACCACCGCGCCCTATCCCGGGCTCGCCACCGACATGCAGGCCCAGCTGATGGCGCTGCTCGCCCGCGCCGAGGGCACCAGCGTGCTCAAGGAGACGATCTTCGAGAATCGCTTCATGCACGTGCCCGAGCTGGCGCGCATGGGCGCGAGCATCACCACCGAAGGGCGCACCGCGATCGTCAAGGGCGTCGAGGGCCTGACCGGCGCCGAGGTGATGGCCACCGACCTGCGCGCCTCGATGAGCCTCGTGATCGCGGGCCTCGCCGCCGAGGGCGAGACCACCGTGCGGCGTCTCTACCACCTCGACCGCGGCTATGAGCGGCTGGAGGAGAAGCTCCAGCTGGTCGGCGCGGATATCGAGCGGGTGGACGACTAGGCGAAGGCCAAATGGGCAAGCGCAGCGGCGTCATTGATCACGAGGAAGGCCTCGCCAGACTGACCCTCGCCGAGCTCGATGCTGAAATTGCGCGCTGCGAAATGATGCGGAAGATCGCGACAACGACAAGAGGCCGCAAGTCGCTCGAGAGCCGCATCCACTGGCTCGAGCGCTTTCGGGCGCGCCATTGGGAAGACTGACCGCAAGGTCTAGCTATTCACCACCAGCCACACCCGGATCGCGCTCGCCAGACCCGGGGGCGTGGGCGATTTGATCCGCTCGGCATCGATGCGAGCGACCAATGCCGCGACCGCCAGCCCCTCGCGCGCCGCGGCGGCTTTCAGCATGTCCCAGAACAGCGGCTCGAGGCTGATCGAGGTCTGGTGGCCTGCGATTGCAAGCGAACGCTTGACCGGGGGGTGGTAGGGCGACGTCATCGCCCTCTTCATACTCAGGCCGCTTCGAAGTCGTCCACATATTCGGGGAGGAACACCGGCTCGCGCTCGGACCAGCCCGGCGCGGTGGCGGCGGCTTCGCTCAGCGATTGCAGCAGCAGCTTGCGGCGCTCCGGGCGGATCACCGGCAGCGCGCTCGCGGCGCAGAAGGCGGCCGGGAGATAGGGTCGCACCCGCGCGCCGAGGAGGCGTTCGTAAAGGAAGCGGAAGGCCGAAAAGCTCGCCAGCCGTTCCTGTTCGAGATCGAAGGCGGCGAGGCGCACCAGCTTGCCGAGGAAACGCTCGACCTCGTGGGGCGTGCCGTCCTGCGGGATCAGCGAGCGCAGCGCCTTCAGGTCCTGATAGGCGACATATTGGCGGCGGATCGCGACATTCTCGCTCTCGCTGCGGCCCCAGCGCCGAAAGGCATCGGTGCGCGCAAGACCGATGTCGAGGCTGCGCTTGATGTAGCGCTGCTCGGCCGGGGTGAACCCGGCGAATTCCCGCATCTCGGCAATCGGCATCATCATCGCGCGTCTCCTTCGGACAGGGAGAACGTCGCAGAGCATGGTTAATTAAGCGTTAGGTAGAAATGGAATCACGCGGAGACGCGGAGACGCGGAGGGGGCTGGCACCCTAGCGCACGCAGGGCCAAAACTGCGAAGCGTGACGGGCAATGCGGCTGCGCCGCAAGCAATATCCCTCCGCGTCTCCGCGTCTCCGCGTGAAAAAACTTCAGATCAACCCCGCCAGAGGCGAAGACGGGTCAGCATACATCCGCCGCGCCATTCTCCCTGCGAGATAGGCCTCGCGTCCGGCCTCGACCGCCAGTTTCATCGCGCGGGCCATGCGGATCGGGTCTTTCGCCTCGGCGATGGCGGTGTTCATCAGGATGCCGTCGCAGCCCAGCTCCATGCCGACCGCCGCGTCGGACGCCGTGCCGACGCCTGCATCGACCAGCACCGGCACCTTCGCGCCCTCCACAATGAGGCGGATCATCACCCGGTTCTGGATACCGAGCCCCGAGCCGATCGGCGCGCCCAGCGGCATGATCGCGACCGCGCCTGCATCTTCCAGCTGCTTGGCCGCAATCGGATCGTCGGCGCAATAGACCATGGGGAGGAAGCCCTCCTTGGCCAGAACCTCGGTGGCTTTCAAAGTCTCGCGCATGTCGGGGTAGAGCGTGCGCGCCTCGCCCAGCACTTCGAGCTTGACGAGATCCCAGCCCCCCGCCTCGCGCGCCAGCCTGAGGGTGCGGACCGCGTCCTCGCCGGTGAAGCACCCGGCGGTGTTGGGGAGGTAGGTGATCTTCTTGGGGTCGATGAAGTCGGTCAGCATCGGCGCCTTGGGATCGCTGACATTCACGCGCCGCACCGCCACGGTGACGATCTCCGCCCCGGACGCGGCGACCGCCGCCGCGTTCTGTTCGAAGCTCTTGTACTTGCCCGTGCCGACGATCAGGCGGCTGCGGAAGGTGCGGCCCGCGACTGTCCAGCTATCCTCGGCATGATCGCCCCCGCCGACGAAGTGCACGATCTCGAGCGTGTCGCCCTCGGCCAGCGCCGCCTCTGCGAGGGTCGAGCGGGGGACGATTGCGCCATTGCGCTCGACCGCGACCTTTTCAGGCGCAAGGTCAAGCTCGCGCACCAGATCGGCAATCGTCGCGGCGGCGCTGCGATGCGGGGCGCCGTTCAAGGTGATGCTCTTGGTCATGGCCGGTGACATAGCGCGGCGCGTCCCCCGCGCAACCCGCGCGTTTTGATCAGTCCGGGTTGCGCAGGTTCATCCAGTGCGCGGCCGCGACGATGGCGACCCCTGCGAGCGTCAGCAGGAATTCGTTGGTCCCGTGCGGCACCAGCAGCGCGATGCCCATCAGCGCGAGGCCCCCGAGCGCCACGTAGAACGGCCCGCGCCGCCCGTAGCGCAGCATCCCGCGCCCGATCGCCAGCGAAGCGACGATCAGCGCCAGCAGCAGGCCGATGCGGTGGATGTTCTCGTCGAGCAGGAAGTGCCCGCCGAGGCCCAGCGCCGAGACCACCAGCAGCGTCGCCAGGCAGTGCAACACGCAAAGGCCCGCAAGCCCGATCCCGAGCTGGTCGAGTCGGCGCCGCAGCGAGGGGCGACTCGCGGAAGGGTGGGCATCGGGGGTCATGCTGAGAGGGCACATATGTAATGTTGTTACATTGTGCAAGGCTGACTTGCGCTTATCGCACAGCGCTTTGCGGCGAACGGGCTTGCGCGCAGGGCCGCGCGGGGACAAAGAACGCGGCGTCATGGCCACCTCTGCCTCCGTGTCCAATCTCTTCCCGGCCGCCGCCGCAACGCGCGCCCGCCCGCTGGCGATCGCCCGCTGGCTGGAGATCGTCGCGCTGCTGGTGGTGACGATCGTGGTCGTCGGCGGGATCACCCGGCTGACCGAGAGCGGGCTGTCGATCACTGAATGGAACGTGGTCAGCGGCATCCTCCCGCCGCTGAGCGAGGCGGCGTGGCAGGCCGAATTCGCCAAATATCGCCTCACCGCGGAATTCCGCATGGAAAGCGGCCCGGCGGGGATGGATCTGGCCGCGTTCAAGTTCATCTTCTTCTGGGAGTGGTTCCACCGCCTCCTCGGCCGGGTGATCGGGCTCGCCTTCCTGCTGCCGCTGATCGTCTTTGCGCTGCGCCGCGCGATTCCGGCGGGCTTTGGCTGGCGGCTGATGGCGATGTTCGCGCTGATATGCGGGCAAGGGGCGCTGGGGTGGTACATGGTGTCCTCGGGCGTGGGCGCCACGAACCTCACCGATGTGAGCCACTTCCGCCTCGCCGCGCACCTGCTGACCGCGCTGTTCCTGCTGGCGGGGCTGGTGTGGACCGCGCGCGACCTGCGGCTGCTCGCCCGCGATCCCGCCGCGCGCCCTGCCCCGCTGACCGCCGGGGCGGCGCTGGTGGCGGGGGTGCTCTTCGTGCAGTTGCTGCTCGGCGCTTTCGTGGCCGGACTCAACGCCGGGCACGCGGCGAGCGACTGGCCGCTGATGAACGGGCAGCTGGTGCCCGACACCGATTGGTCGAATGGGGTGCTGTTCACCCTCGCCAATGACCCGTTCCTCCTCCACTTCATGCACCGCTGGGGGGCGTGGATCGCGGTCGCCGCGCTGGTGTGGCTGGCGCGCGGCGTGAGGAAGACCGACCGCTTTGCCAGCATCGCGGTCAACGCCGCCTTCGGGACGATGGTGCTGCTGGGCATTGCGACGGTGATGAGCGGCGTCTCGCTCTGGATCGCCGCCGCGCACCAGCTTGTCGGCGCGCTGACCGTGGCGGCGACGGTGCGCGCGATGCATTCGCACGGCCTCGCCCGGAGCGCCTGATGGCCGCCGCGCTCGTCTGGTGCCCCTTCCCCGACGCCGACAGCGCCCGCGCCGCCGCCGACGCGCTGCTCGATGATGCGCTGATCGCCTGCGCCAATATCCTCGGCGCCATCGAGAGCCGCTTCGTGTGGGAGGGCGCGCGGGCCACCGGGAGCGAGGTCGGCGTGCTGTTCAAGACCACCGCCGAGCGGCTCGATGACGTGGTCGAACGCCTCGGCGAGCTGCACCCCTACGACACCCCGGCGATCATCGGCTGGCACGCCCATGCGGTCCATCCGGCCACTTTCGCATGGCTCGCAGGGAGCGTTCCGGACTAGCGGTATTATTTTACCCTATCCAGAAATGGCGCTTTTGCTTGACTTCGCGCCCCCCAGACGACATTTGCGCGCCACTTCGCTCCCCGGGCCCGGCCCATGGGGGGCGATTCTTCCGGACATCCCCCGGCAGAGCAGATTCGAACCAAGGACACATGCCATGAAGGCGCTCAGCAAGCAGACCCGGTCGATCAAACCGGCCGAGGTCGAAAAGAACTGGCACATCATCGACGCCGACGGTCTCGTCGTCGGTCGTCTCGCCGCGATCATCGCCAACATCCTGCGCGGCAAGACCAAGCCGAGCTACACCCCGCACGTCGATTGCGGCGATCACGTGATCGTCATCAACGTCGAGAAGGTGAAGTTCACCGGCAACAAGATGGGCGACAAGGTCTATTACAAGCACACCGGCCACCCCGGCGGCATCAAGGAAACCACCCCCGCCAAGGTGCTGGGCGGCCGTTTCCCCGAGCGCGTGCTCGAAAAGGCTGTCGAGCGCATGATTCCGCGCGGGCCCCTGGGCCGTCAGCAGATGAAGGCGCTGCACCTCTATGCCGGCACCGAGCATCCCCATGACGGCCAGAAGCCGCAGGTGCTCGACGTCGCTTCCATGAACCGCAAGAACAAGGTGGCCGCATAATGTCTGATGAAACCACCACCGTCTCGGATCTCGCCGATCTGAAGGACATCGCTGCTGGCGTTCCGCAGGGTGATGCCGCCGAGATCGCCCGCGTCGCCGCGCCGCTGCGCGAGCGCGAGATCGACGCGCAGGGCCGCGCCTACGCCACCGGCCGCCGCAAGGACGCGGTTGCCCGCGTGTGGGTCAAGCCCGGCACCGGCAAGATCACCATCAACGGCCGCGATCAGGAAGTGTACTTCGCACGCCCGACCCTGCGTCTCGTGATCAACCAGCCCTTCGGCGTGACCGACCGCACCGGCCAGTACGACGTCATCGCCACCGTGCGCGGCGGCGGTCTGTCGGGCCAGGCGGGCGCCGTGAAGCACGGCATTGCCCAGGCGCTGAGCAAGTACGAGCCCGAACTGCGGAGCGCAGTGAAGGCCGAAGGCTTCCTCACCCGCGACAGCCGCGTGGTCGAGCGCAAGAAGTACGGCAAGGCCAAGGCCCGCCGCAGCTTCCAGTTCTCGAAGCGCTAGGGCTTACGCCTTCAGGACAAGCAAAGGGCGGCCCCCGCAAGGGAGCCGCCCTTTTCGTTTGCGGACGCTGCAGGAGTCAGCGTTGCATCAAGGACAGCGCGAAGAACAAGCCCGTGCCCGACAGGAACAGCGGCCACGACCAGAACATCCGCACGTCGCCCAGCGAAACCATGTGGATCGCCAAGGGCCCCGCGCTGGTGCCCTGCGATCCAATCACTACCGCAATCGCCGCCGAAACGATTGCGCCGAACACAACCGATTTGATCACGTCCATCGCCTTTCCCTTGGCGCGCGCACCCTCTGAGGCGGCGCTGGGTGAAAAGGGTGCAGGCACGCGTGAACGACAATCGGGTAAATGCCGCCCCCGCGCACCTGCGCAGGAGTATTGACCAACAAGGTCTTAACGCGGGCAATAGATAAAAGGTTAAGGCCGATCCGGGGGAAATTACCGAGCCTTGAGCGGTTCCCGGCCTAGGACTCCACCCCAGCGCCGATCAGCCGGAGGTGCGTTGCGATCACCCCGCCGGCCTCGCATTCGATCACCCGCCAGCACGCCGGGGTCTCGTGGCGTAGCCGGGTCGAGAGGGTGCCGGTGCCGATCATCCGCATCGCATGACCCCCCTTTTCGCGGTGCTGGTCGAAGGGGACGTGAACGTGGCCCGAGATCACCGCATCCGCCCCCGCCGCCGCCAGTGCCGCGAACGCCTTGTCGCCGCCGATGGTCGGGTTGTGCGGCTTGCCCGCGTCACCCAGCAGCGGGTGGTGGGCGATGACGATCACCGTGCGCGGGTCTCCCGCCGCCTTGAGCGCGCCGATCGCACCCAGCGTCTGGCGCAGCGCGGCGGGTTTGACCACGCCGTCGCTCCACGGAAAGCGGGTCTGCGCGCGCACGGTCGTGCGCAGCGGCACCAGCACCACCTCGGCGCTTTCGAAACCGTCTGCCACCGCTGCCCGGAGGCGGTTATAGCGGCGGAAGGGATCGGTGAACCGCTCCCACGGGTTGTAATAGGGCATGTCGTGATTGCCCGGCTCGAGCACCACCGGCACGCCGAGCGCGGCGAACCATTCGCGCGCAGCGGCATATTCCGAATGCTTGGCGCGCTGGGTGAGATCGCCGGTGCACACCACCGCATCGGGCTTTTCGCGCGCGACCGCCTCCGCCACCGCGGCCAGCGCGGCAGGGTCCTCGACGCCGAAATGGACATCGCTGATATGGAACAGGCGGGTCGGCATGGGCGGCGCTATAGCTTGCCGTTCAGAATAAGCCACGCCGCACCCGCATTGACGGCGGAATAGACCGCATAGGCCCACACGAAGCCCGGCCAGCCCTTCACCGACAGCAGCAGCGCGAAGAACAGCACCGCGAACTCGCTCAGCATCGCGGCGCGACGGCCGAGGGTCTGGCTCGCCGCGGGCAGGCGCGCGAACAGCGGGTGCCCGCGCGCGAAAACCGCGGCGAAGATCGCGAAGTTGGCGATTCCCATGAGGAAGATGATCGCGGTGGCGGACGACATGGGGTGAATATGGCGCTGCGCTGGTCGATTGGAAACCGCCATTTGTCGCCCCGGCGATGCCATTGGTCATGTCGCTGCCGCGCCGGTCGAGCGGCTGAGCGGGGTTGATCGACATCGCCGTGCGGACAGTCGGGGCGGGGCGTATCAAGGGTTTCAGCAGGGAGCCTGGCACCCCCCGGATCGGACCCCCGCCCGATCTCAGGCCCCTGCGAAAGATGGAGGATACCCCGATGAACACCCTTGCGAAGACGCTCAGTCATTCCCTGATGGCGGCCGGCCTTTCGGCCGCGCTCGTCGCCCCGGCGTTTGCCGGCAACCCGTTTGCAGAAACCCCGCGCAACACCGCCGAAGTGCACTTCGCCGATCTCGACCTCGGCACCGAAGCCGGCCAGCGCATGCTCGATGCCCGCATCGAAGGCGCGATCCGCAAGGTGTGCCGCGCTGCCGACGTCAAGACCGGCACGCGGATCATGGATCAGAGCGCGCGGGACTGCAAAGCGCGCGCCCGCGCCGACGCCAAGAACCAGGTCGCAGCCCTGAAGGCCGACGCACAGCGCGGCGGTTGATCCGCCCCGAACTTGCCCCGCGCACCCTCGCGCGCGAGGCATACGGCCCGAACCCTTCCAGTCCCTGGGGTTCGGGCCGTTTTTTGTTTTGCGTCGCGCAGGCGCGAAACCTCAAACAAAAAACCCTCTATCTTCCGGCCATCGCCTTGACGCGCGCGAGGTAGGTTCTGCCAATGCGCAGTGCCTCGCCATTGACCAGCTCTGCCGACCACACGCCGAGGCCATCGTGCCGCAGCCCGCGGATGTGATCGCGGCGCAGGATCGTCGAGCGGTGGATGCGGATGAACTGTTCGGGATCGAGCCGCTCTTCCAGCCCCGCGATGGTCTGCAGCAGCAGGTAGGAGCGCGCATTCTCCGCACCGCCCACATGTAGCCGCACGTAATCGCGCTCGGCATCGATCTGGTGGACTTCGCTCACCGCGATCCGCAGCAGCTCCGAACGGTGCGGCACCCACAGCTCGTCGAGATAGCGCCCCGCCTTCTGGCGGCGCTGCCCGCGGCGGGCGACGGCGCGTTCGATCGCGCGCTCGAGCCGGTCAGCGGAGACCGGCTTCAGCACATAGTCGACCGCCTCGAGATCAAAGGCCTCGACCGCGAAGTGATCATGCGCGGTGACGAAAATCACCACCGGCGCCTGCGGCTGCGCGGCGAAGTGGCGCGCGACTCCCAGCCCGTCGAGCTCCGGCATGGTCATGTCGAGCAGCACCAGATCAGGCTCGAGCTTTTCTGCGAGCCGCAGCGCAGCCGCGCCGTCGCTGGCGGTGCCGACCACGCGCACCGCCGGGATCTCGGCGCAGATCACCTGCACGCGTTCGACCGCGAGCGGTTCGTCGTCGACGATCAGGGTTCGGAGCGCGGCGTTCTCGGTTTCAGTCTCAAGCATGGCGGGAAACAGGTCTCGACAGAGGAATACGGATTTCGGTGCAATAGCCGCCCGGCACGGGGGCGGAAGCAAAGCCGATATCGGGCCCGAAGCGCGCCTCGAGCCGGTCGCGGACATTGGCGAGGCCGATGCCGAAGCCGTGGGTGGTGCCCTGCGGCACGCCCGGCCCATCATCGCCGACGTTGATGACGAGACGGTCGAACTCCTCGCGCGCGGCCACGGTGATCGTCACCGGGCGCGAGACGGGGGAGACGGCGTATTTCACCGAATTCTCGACCAGTGGCTGCAGGATCATCCCCGGCACGCGGCATTCCTCGAGATCGACGGGAAGGTCGAACTGCGTCACCAGCCGGGTCGGAAAGCGCACCGCCTCGATATCGAGGTAGAGCTTCTGGAGGTCGAACTCGCCGCGCAAGCTGACATCGGCGGTCGGCTCGGTGGCGAGGCTGTGGCGGTAGAAGCGGCTGATCGTCTGGATCATCCGCTCGGCGCTGTCGGCCTTGCCCGTCATCACCAGCGCCGAGAGCGAATTCAGCGTGTTGAACAGGAAATGCGGGTTCACCTGATAGCGCAAGGATCGCAGTTCGGCGGCCTTGGCGGCGGAACGGAACTGCTCCTCGCGCCGCTGCGCCGCCTGCGCCTGCACCCCTGCCAGCAGTGCAAAGTAGGTGGACGCCCAGGCCAGCAGCAGGAAGTACCGCCCGAGCGCGACGTCAAGCAGCTGGCGCCAGAACTCGTCGCTGGATTCGGCCGACTCGAGGATGACCGACTGGGTGGCTGCGGGGCCGCCCGCACCTGCCGCGCCATCCTGACGTATCGGCACGTCGATCAGCAGGTTGCCGCTTTCGTCGCGCCGCAGGTTGAGGTTGTTCTTCTGCGCATAGGCCTGCTCCATCGCCGGCCAGATGTCCTTGAAGACCAGATAGTTGATCTGTCCGATCGCAATGGAAGCCGGAAGCGCGAGCACCAGCGCAGCCGAAATCTTAAGCCATAGCTGCCGGTTGTCGAACAGCCGCAGCAGCAGCCACAGCACCAGCGTCAGCAACACGCCCGCTCCGGTCACGACCAGACGCCGCCAGCCGAGCTCGAACTGCAAGCCGAAGTCGAGCACCATGCTGCGCAGCGTGGCGATCACGAAATAGGTCGCCCACAGCACCACCATCGAGATCAGGACCGTGCGGAAGGACACAGTTGCAGGGGACTCGGCGGGCGCGCTATCGCTGTGCGGGATCGTCGTCATTATGCCAAACGCGATAACGCCCCGCCGGAGCGATGGCTACCGGGCAGGGCGCATATCGTCGGGCGGAGACTCGCCTTGGTCGAATAATGAACAGCCGTTCAGGATCGATCAACAGCTCTTAATCTCTGGGCTTGATCATGTCCGAGGGCACCACCCACTGCGCAAACTGCTCTTCGGTGAGCAGGCCGAGCGCCAGAGCGGACTCCTTCAAAGTCGTCCCTTCCGCATGGGCCTTCTTGGCGATCTTGGCCGCGTTGTCGTAGCCGATGTGCGGGTTGAGCGCGGTCACCAGCATCAGGCTTTCGTTCAGCAGCTGGGTGATGCGGGTGGTGTTCGCCTCGATCCCGACCACGCAATTGTCGGTGAAGGCGTGGGACGCATCGCCGATCAGCTTCATCGATTGCAGCACGTTATAGATGATCACCGGCTTGAAGACGTTGAGTTCCAGATGCCCGTGCGATCCGGCCACCGTCACCGCCATGTGGTTGCCCATCACCTGCGCGCAGACCATCGTCATCGCCTCGCACTGGGTCGGGTTGACCTTGCCCGGCATGATCGAGGAGCCCGGCTCATTGGCGGGGAGGCTGAGTTCGCCAAGGCCGGAACGGGGGCCCGAGCCCAGCAGGCGGATGTCATTGGCGATCTTCATCAGGCTGACCGCGAGCACGTTGAGCGCGCCCGAAATCTCGACCATCGCGTCATGCGCGGCCAAGGCCTCGAACTTGTTGGGCGCGGTGACGAAGGCGTGGCCGGTCTCGGCGGCGACTTCGGCGGCAAAGGCCGTGTCGAAGCCGACCTTGGCGTTGATCCCGGTGCCGACCGCCGTGCCGCCCTGCGCCAGTTCGAGCACGCGCGGAAGCGCCGCTTCCACCCGCTTGATCCCGTAACCGACCTGCGCCGCGTAGCCCGAGAATTCCTGTCCCAGCGTCATCGGGGTCGCATCCTGCAAATGGGTGCGACCGATCTTGACGATGGGCGCAAATTCCTGCGCCTTGGCATCGAGCGCGCCGTGGAGCTTCCTCAGCGCCGGGATCAGGTGATCCAGCGCCTCGACCGCCGCGGCGATGTGCATCGCGGTGGGAAAGGTGTCGTTCGACGACTGGCCCATGTTGCAGTGGTCATTGGGATGGACCGGGGTCTTGCCGCCCTTCTTGCCGGTGAGGATCTCGTTCGCGCGGCTCGCGATCACCTCGTTGGCGTTCATGTTCGACTGGGTGCCAGAGCCGGTCTGCCACACCACCAGCGGGAACTGGTCGGCGAGCGTCCCGTCGATCACCTCGCGCGCGGCCTGGACGATCGCCTCGCCAATGCCGGCATCGAGCACGCCCAGCTTCATGTTTGCGCGCGCGGCCGAAAGCTTCTGCACGCCCAGCGCGCGGACGAGGGCGGGGGGCATGGTCTCGCCGCCGATCGGGAAATTGACGATCGAGCGCTGGGTCTGCGCGCCCCAGTGCATGGCGGCGGGAACTGCCACTTCGCCCAGCGAATCGGTCTCGATCCGCACCTCACCGCTGCTCACCGTCATGTCACTCATCGAAGCCATCCCTCACTAAGTCGATTTGCGCCCCACAGGGTCTGGCGCTCCCCCTAGACCCTGTTTCAGCCGGGTGGAAGCAGGGTCACGCACGGCCATGCGCTTTGGTCAAAGGCATATGGTGCACTTGCACTATAGGCGCCTTCGACAGGGCAAATACCTTGGAAGGCAGACCCGGCGCGGCTAAGGAGAGTGTTGACGGACTGTATTGCGAACCTACTACAGTCACCCGAGAGACAATGAGCACCATGACCGACACCCTCCCTGACAGCAAAACCGCCCGCCGCGCGATGATCGACAGCCAGCTGCGCACCAGCGGCGTGAACGAGGAATATGTGCTGGCCCGGATGCTTGCCGTCCCGCGCGAGGACTTCCTCCCCGCCGCGAAGGCCGCGCAGGCCTATATCGACCGCGCGGTTTCCTTGGGTGAGGGCGGCCACCTTGCCAGCCCGCTGTTCTACGGCAAGCTGCTGCTCGAAGCCGCGCCAACCCCCGACGCGCGCGTGCTGGTGGTGAGCGGCGGCACCGGCTACCTTGCGGCGCTGATCGCGCCGCTGGCGGGCAGCGTCACCGAGATCACCGCCTCCGGGGCCGCCGCGCTGCAAGGCGCGGGCGAATACGACCTCGTCGTCATCGACGGCGCGATCGAGCAACTGCCCGAAGGCCTCGCCGCCGCGCTGGCCGACAACGGCCGGATCGTCACCGGCCTCGTGCTGCGCCAGGTCACGCGCCTCGCGAGCGGTGCCCGGATCGCCGGCACCGTGAGCCTCAAGCCGCTCGAGGATCTCGGCATTCCCGTGCTCACCGCCTTCGCCGCGCCCAGTCGTTGGACCTTCGCGTGAAGGCTCGCACCGCATCGTTGCGGCTCGCGGCATCGGCGAGCCTGCTGGCGCTCGGCACGCTGGCCGCACCCGCCCATGCCGATTCGCTGAGCGAGGCGCTGGCGGCCGCCTACAAGACCAACCCCTCGCTCGAGAGCGCGCGGGCCAACAAGCGCGCCAACGACGAAAACGTGCCGATCGCCCGCGCGCAGGGTCTGCCTGCGGCCGATATCACCGCGACCCATATCGAGTTCCTGCGCCAATCGGCCAACTCCTTCACCGCGCCCGAACGCAACCTCGGGGTGACCGCAGCGCTGGTGGTGCCGATCTATTCGGGCGGCGCGGTGCGCAACAACATCGCTGCCGCCAAGGAGCGGATCGAAGCCAACGAAGCCGACCTGCGCAATGTCGAAAGCTCGTTGTTCGCGCAGGTCGTCGCCGCCTACATGGACGTGCTGCGCACCGAGGCGCTGGTGGCGCTTGCGACCAATCAGGTGCAGGTGCTGCGCACCAATCTCGAGGCGACCAGCGACCGCTTCCAGATCGGCGACCTCACCATCACCGACGTCGCCCAGTCGCGCTCGCGGCTCGCGCTGGCAGAAGGCGATCTGCAATCGGCCGAGGCCAACCTCATCAACGCGCGCGAGACCTATATCCGGCTCGTCGGCCAGGAACCGGGCGAGCTCGAAGCGCCGCCGCCGCTGCCGGGTCTGCCCGACACGGTCGGCTCGGCGATCGTCACCGCGCTCGAGAACAACCCCGTCCTCGATGCCGCGAGGCAGCGCGCCGAGGCGGCGGGCTTTGACACCAAGGTCGCGGGCGCCGGACGCCTGCCGACCGTCAGCCTGTTCAGCAACGGCCAGTACAGCGATTTCTACGGCACTCTGGGCGGGCCGGTCGCGGCGCAATTCGCGCAGAGCGAGACGACCGCCAATGCCGGGGTGCGCATTACCATCCCGATCTTCCAGGGCGGGCTGCCCGCGGCGCGCCAGCGTCAGGCCGGGGCGCGCGAGAGCGCGGCGCTGGAGGACGTGATCCTCAACGAACGTCAGGTCATCGCCGATACCCGCGCGACCTATGCCGCATGGCAGGCAGCCAATGGCGTGATCAAGAGCGCGCAGACCGCAGTCGAAGCGGCCGAACTCAGCCTTGAGGGCCTGCGCGCCGAAAATTCGATCGGCAACCGCCAGATCCTCGACGTGCTCAATGGCGAGCAGGAACTGGTCAACGCCCGCGCCCAGCTGGTGACCGCACGGCGCAATGCCTATGTCGCGGGCTTCAACCTGCTGGTGCTGATGGGCAAGGCCGAGGCGCGCGATTTGAACCTCGATACCGGCGGGCCGCTCTACGATCCGACGATCAATGCCGATCGCGTCAGCAGCAAGCTGAACGATTGGGACCGCGATCCCGAACCTGCTGCGAAATCGACCAGAACCGTTGACATTCCCCCCGCCACCGCAACAATCGGACCGCAATTGCTGCCTGGCGAGTGATCGCCGTCCCGATTCGGGACCTGAGGCAGGCTTACGGGGCGAATGATGGGTCAGGATAACGGTCAGAACGGCGAGGCTTCGGTCGAGGAAATCCTCGAATCGATCAAGAAGGTGATCGCCCGCGACAACCGCGTCGGCGCGCTCGAGGCGCGGCGGCGGCGGATGCTCGTTTCCGAAGACGACGCAGCCCAGCCCGCCCCGCTCGCCCGCACCCACAAGGTGCGCGATGCGGAGGAAGTGCTCGACCTGTCGGAGATGGAAGTCGAGGCCGAGGAACCGGCCCGCAAGCCTGTCATGCCGATGGACGCTCCCGAGGAAACCCCGCTGATCGCCGATCAGGTGCGTGATGCGATGCAGGAAAACCTCGCCGCGCTCGCCATGCTCGCCGAGCCGCCGGCGCGCCCGCAGATCGTGCGTTCGGGCGAGACCTCTTTGGAAGGCCTGACCCGCGAGCTGCTGCGCCCGATGCTGGCCGAATGGCTCGAGGCCAACCTGCCCGCGATGGTCGAAGGCCTGGTGCAGGCGGAAATCGCCCGGATCGTCGGCAAGCGCCGCTGAGGGTAACCGCGGGACTAGCGCAGGGGGCTCGGGAGGTCTAACGCCTCCGGCCATGCGTCATATCACAGCTTTCGGCGCGCTTGCCGCCGCCTTCGCCCTGACCGCCCCACTCGCGGCCGAGGACACGCCCCGCCCGCGCACGGCATCCACGGTCCCGGGAGTCGGCACGCCGCCGATGAGTGCCGATGATCTCGTCACCCTTCCCCGGCTTGGCGCCCCGGCGGTGAACCGTGAGGGCACGCTGGCGGTCTACAGCGTCACGATGACCGACCCGGCGACATTGAAGCGGTCGCCGACGCATTACCTCATCGACCTCGCCAAGCCCGGCACCGCGCCGATGGCGCTGACCCTTCCGCTCAAGGCCTCGGACCTCGCTTTCGGGGCCGACGGGGCGCTTTACTTCCTCAGCAGCGAGCACACCGATGCAGCCGCGCCCGCGCTGAGCCGCGTGTGGCGGGTGAGCCTCGCGAAAGACGGCACTGCAGGCACCCCGCAGCTCGTCACCCCCGGCACCGAACGTGACATTGCCGGCTTCAAGCTCGCCCCCGATGGCAGCCGCATCGCCGTGTGGGGCGAGGTGCCGCGCACCTGCCCGACCTTCGGCTGTGCCGATGCCGCCACGCCCTACCTCCCCGGCCCCGGCACCGGGCGGCTCTATGACGCCAAGGACGGCTTCGTGCGCCACTGGGACCGCTGGGCGACGCCGGGCCTGCACAACCGCATCTTCGTCTACCCGCTGACCGGCGGCGTGGTCTCGGGCGAGGGCCAGCCGGTCGACGGCAAGGACCCCGCCATCGGCATCACCGCCGACACCCCCACCATGCCCTTCGGCGGGGCGGAGGAACTTGCCTTTGCCGCGGACGCGCGGACGCTCTACTTCACCGCACGCCTCTCGGACGCGAATGAACCCGGCTCGACCAATCTCGACATCTATGCCTCGGACCTCACCGGGGCCGCGCCCAAGCTGCTGACGGCGGCCAACACGGCGACCGACACCACCCCCGTCCCCTCGCCCGATGGCAAGTATCTCGCGTGGCTCGCCATGGAGCGCCCGACCTATGAGGCGGACAAGCAGGCGGTCCAGCTCATGGATCTGAAGTCCGGGCAGGTCCGCAACCTGACCGAGGACGTTGACCTCTCCTTCGGCAGCCTTGCCTGGAGCGCCGACAGCAAGAGCCTGATCGCCACCGCGCAAAAGGTGCTCGATACCCCCGCCTTCCGCATCGATATCGCGACCGGCAAGGTCACCGAACTCAATCTGATGGCGGGGAACGAGGCGCATATCGCCAATCTCGTGCCGCTGCCCAGGGGCGGGGCGCTGTTCACCCGCGATTCGCTCGGCCAGCCTGCCGAGCTGTTCCTGTCGGACGGGATGGGGCAGGCGCGCCCGCTGACCGATGTCGCCACCACCCGCATGGGCGCCATGGCGAGCATCGTTACCCGCCGCTTCAGCTTCACCGGAGCGAATGGCGACACGGTGTGGGGCCAGCTCACCCGCCTCGCCGACCAGACCGGGCCGATCCCCGCGATCCTCTACATCCACGGCGGCCCGCAAGGGAGCTTCAACGACAGCTGGTCGAACCGCTGGAACCCGCGCGTCCTCGCCAGCCAGGGCTATGCGGTGATCTCGGTCGATTTCCACGGGAGCACCGGGTACGGGCAGGCCTTCACCGACGCGATCAACCAGAACTGGGGCGGGTGGCCGCTCGAGGATCTGCAGAAGGGTTTCGCCGCCGGCATCGCGCTCGACACCCAGATCGATGGCGACCGCGCCTGCGCCATGGGCGCAAGCTACGGCGGCTACATGGTCAACTGGATCGCCGGCCAGTGGCCCGACCGCTTCAAGTGCATCGTCCAGCATGACGGCATCTTCGACAACCGCTCGATGTATTATTCGACCGAGGAGCTGTGGTTCACGCGCTGGGACCACGGCGGCACCTACGAGCAGGCGAAGGAGGTCTACGAGAAGTGGAACCCCGCCAACCACGTCGACAAGTGGAAAACGCCGATGCTGGTGATCACCGGGCAGGAGGATTACCGCGTGCCCTATTCGCAGGGCCTGATGAGCTTCACCGCCCTGCAGGAACGCGGCATCCCCGCGCAACTGCTGGTCTTCCCCGACGAGAACCACTGGGTGCTGGGCGCGAAGAATTCGCTGCAATGGCACCAGACGGTGTTCGCCTGGCTCGACCGTTGGCTGAAGAAAGACGGGAAGTGAGCCGCAAGGAGCTCGAATCCGCGCGCCATTCGCTCGCCAAGCATTTCGGCGATCCCGCGCAGGGCACCGCGATCACGCGCCACATCATGCTGTGCGCGCTGTCGGAAAAGCAGAAGTGCTGCTCGCGCGAGGCGGGGGAGGAGGCGTGGGGCTTCCTCAAGTCGCGGCTGAAGGAATTGGGGCTGGTCGGCCCGGTGCGCGATGACGACAGCAAGCGCGGGCAGGGCGGCGGGGTGCAGCGCACCAAGGCCGATTGCCTGCAGATCTGCGCCGCAGGCCCGGTCGCGGTCGTGTGGCCCGACGGGGTGTGGTATCACTCGTGCTCGCCCGAGGTGCTTGAGCGGATCATTCAGGAGCATCTGGTGGGCGGCGTGCCGGTCGAGGATTACCGGCTCAGGCCGCAGGGCTAGCGCGACAGAAGGCGTTTCTCGCAGAGACGCAGAGGAAGCAGAGGCGCAGAGATGTCGCGCCCGCGGCAAAGCCGCATTCCACGTCAAACGTTCCGGTCAACGGCAAGGTCGCAAGATTAGGATTGCCTCCGGCAGGCACAGCCCCTCCGCGTCTCCCTTTTCTTCTCTGCGCCTCTGCGAGAAACACCCGCAGCGAAGCTGCGTAACCTTTGGCGCGACCCTTTGACCGCCCCTCAGTCCTCCTTCGGGCTCCAGAATTCGTCCTTGCTCGGCATGTGGTTGTCGACCGATTCGTCGTGGCCTGTGCCGTTGGAGAGGAACACCAACCCCATCAGCCCGCCGCCGAGCAGCATGGTGAGGCTGATCCCCAGCGCCACCGCGATGTAAAAATGCACGGAAATCATGCCATTATAGGCAAACAGCAAGCCCATCGCCAAGGCCACGGTCAGCACCGTCGCGGCGAGCAGCCATTTCATGATCTGGCGGTAGCGCGCCCAAGCATGAGCGGCTTTCACGGGATCGTCGAGCGGGGATTTGCTGTTCATGTCTGCCGACATGGCCTGCACCCGGCACCATTGCAACGCGCAAAGGCTGCAAGGGTCTATTCCACCGGCGCAAGGCGTGCGGGGCCGGCGGATTCGCCTTTTGCCGGGAATCATGGCATTTTCGCGATGCGAGAGTGAGAGGAAGCCACCCATGAACATTGCCCGCATCATCGCCCAACGCACATCCGCCGACATCATCGCCTGCGACTGCACCACCCCGGTTGCCGAGGTGGTGCAGACCCTCGCCAGCAAACGCATCGGCGCACTGCCGGTGCTGCGCGAGGGACGCGTCGTCGGCATCGTGTCGGAGCGCGACGTGATCTACCGCCTCGCCGATCGCGGCAAGGACTGCCTCGATGTCGCGGTCGAGGAGATCATGACCGCGCCCGCGGTCACGGTTGAACCCGCCACCACCATCGACGAGGCGCTGGGCATGATGACCCGCCGCCGCTTCCGCCATTTCCCCGTGGTCGAGGACGGCGAGCTGATTGCCTTCATCTCGATCGGCGACCTGGTGAAGCACAAGATGGACGAGGTGCAGGGTGAGGCCGAGGCGCTCCGGAACTACATCACCGCATCGTGACCGCTTGAGAACCGCGTTGAGGCCCCCTAGATTGGAACCATGAGCCCCGCGCCCCTGATCCTCACCCCGTCCGCCGCCAAGCGGGTCGCCTTCATCGCGTCGAAACAGGCGCGCCCGGCGATCCTGC
>PNKW01000016.1 GCA_013822695.1 Erythrobacter sp.
AGCGCCGAGGACGTGGTCGCGGAGGCGACCACGCAAACAAGGACTCGCGCGTGATACCCCTACTTGATCGGGCAATCCGGGGAGAGGCGGAAATCCAGGTAATTGTCCACCGAGCGCATCAGATCGTCGATCTCGTTCTCGAAGAAGTGGTTGGCGCGCGGGATTTCCTCGTGGTGGATGGTGATGTGCTTCTGGGTGCGCAGCTTGTCGACCAGCTTCTGCACCGCGCCCGGCTGCACCACCGTATCGGCTGCACCCTGCACGAAGATGCCGCTCGCCGGGCAAGGGGCGAGGAAGCTGAAATCATACATGTTGGCCGGCGGCGCGACCGAGATGAAGCCGCGCACTTCGGGGCGGCGCATCAGCAGCTGCATGCCGATCAGCGCGCCGAAGGAGTAGCCCGCGATCCAGGTGCTCTGCGCTTCGGGATGGATCGACTGCACCCAGTCGAGCGCCGAAGCTGCGTCGGACAGCTCGCCGATGCCGGAATCGAACGACCCCTGCGAGCGCCCGACGCCGCGAAAATTGAAGCGCAAAGTCGCAAAACCGCGATCCGCGAAAGTCTTGTAAAGCCGCTGCACGATCCGGTCGTTCATCGTCCCCCCGCCTTCGGGGTGCGGATGGAGGATCATCGCCACCGGTGCGCGCGGGCGCGGGGGCGGGGAGAAACGGCCTTCGAGACGGCCCTCGGGGCCGGGAAAGATGACGGAGGGCATCGGTGAACCTTAGACAAGTGTGCGCCCAGCGCCGGGTGGCGCCGAAAATTGTGCGGCCTATATAGGGGCGATAGCGAAAACCGCAATTTCTTACGGGGACAAGCGCCATTCCTGAACGGGTCTATCTCGACCACGCCGCCACCTCCCCCCTGCGCCCCGAGGCACGCGCGGCGATGGCGGAGGGTTTTGCGCTATGGGCGAACCCCTCCTCGCCCCATGCGGAAGGTCGCAAGGCGCGCGCCGCGCTGGAAGATGCGCGCGAGCGGATCAGGCGCGCGTTGGGGTGGGAAGGCGAGCTGATCTTCACCAGCGGCGCGAGCGAGGCTTTGTGGATCGCGCTCAACCGGGCGAAGGTGAAGCGCCGGATCGTCAGCGCGGTCGAGCATGACGCGGTGTTCCGGGCCGCGCCGGATACGGAAGTGGTGCCTCTTGCCGATGGCGAGGTCGATCCCGACACGCTGCCCGATTGCACCGGCGCACTGGTCGCATTGCAGCAGGCAAATTCCGAAACCGGGACCGTGCTTCTACCCTATGTCCGCACGACCCTCGCCGATATCGTCAAGGACCTCGGCGGGACGCTGCTCGTCGATTGCTCGCAGGGTGCGGGTAAGCTCGACCTGCCCCAAGCTGACATGCTCGTGATATCGGCGCACAAATTTGGCGGCCCGATTGGCATCGGTGCGCTCCTGGTGCGCGATTTTGCCCTGCTTGAGCCAGTCGGCGGCCATGAGCGGGGCTATCGGCAGGGCACCGAGAACCTGCCCGCCGCGATGGGCATGGCCGCCGCGCTCGAAGCGGGTGGCTATGAGTCATGGGGCGTGAGCGTCGAGCAGCAGTTCGCCTTCAAGAAAGCGTTGGCGCAACACGCACAGATCATCGCTCCCGGTTATCAATGCCCGCATATCATCGCGCTGGCCCACCCCCGCATGAGCGCGCAGGCCCTGCTGATCCGATTGGACGCCATGGGCTTCGCCGTCTCGGCGGGGAGCGCGTGTTCTTCGGGCACATTGAAGAAGAGCCGCGTGCTCGACGCCTTCGGGGTGCCCGACGATGTCGCCGCGCGCACGATCCGGGTGAGCCTCGGCTGGTCGACCACGCCAGAGGAGCTGGAGCGGTTCGCCGAGGCTTGGGCTTCGCTATGCTGACCTTCTCCCCCGTCCCGGGCTTGACCCGGGACCCAGCTTTCTTGTGTGCTGCACGCCCTCCGGCGTGCAGTCCTCGGTGCTGTTCCTCCGCTGCGCTCCGGGCACCTGCGGGCGGGCAGTCGCCCTTGCGGCCCGTCCGTTGGCGGGCCGAGGCTCTCCCCTCTTTCAGTGGGAAGTAACCCCATGATCTACCTCGACTATCAAGCCACCACGCCGCTCGCCCCCGAAGCCCGCGAGGCGATGTTGCGCTGGCTTGGCGGGTCGGAGAGCGACACTTTCGGCAATCCCCATTCGCCCCACCGCATGGGCCGCATGGCCGCCGCCGCGGTCGAGACCGCGCGCGAGCGTGTCGCGGCGCTTTTGCCTGTGGGTGGGCGGCTGGTGTTCACCAGCGGCGCGACCGAGGCGATCAATGCGGTGATCCTCGGCACGACCGGCGACGTTGTCACCTTCGCCACCGAACACGCTGCGGTGCTCGATTGCGCCCGCGCGGTCGAGGCGCAGGGACGGCGCTTCACCGTGCTCCCGGTGCTGCCCGATGGCCGGGCCGATGTCGATGCATTGGCAGATCATGTCACATCATCGACAGGTCTTGTCGCAGTCATGGCGATCAACAACGAGATCGGTGTGAGGAACCCGCTCGCCCCGGTGGTCGAGATCGCCCGGCGGGTCGGCGCCAGGGTGCTGGTCGATGCGGTGCAGGCCTATGGCAAGGTGCCGGTCGAGGTCGCGGCCGATTTCATCGCGGTCTCGGCCCACAAGGTCCACGGCCCCAAGGGTATCGGCGGGTTGTGGGTGGGTAATGGCACGGTAGTGGCCCCCTTGTTGCACGGTGGTGGGCAGGAGGCTGGCCTGCGCTCGGGCACGCTTTCGCCCGCCTTGTGCGCAGGCTTCGGCGCGGCGGCGCAGGTGGCGCAGGAGAGCCTGTCCGAGCAAATGTTTCACGTGGAACATTTATGGAACATGGTGCGCGCGGCCTTCGCCGGGTGGGACTTGAACGGCAGCGCGGTGGATCGCTGGCACGGCAATCTCAACCTTCGCAAGGGCGGCCTCGATGTCGCGCGGCTGATGAGCGATTGCCGCCAGATCATGTTCTCCGCCGGGAGCGCCTGCGCGAGCGGATCGGGACGGCCGAGCCACGTCTTGCGCGCCATCGGGCTTTCAGATGCCGAGGCAAAGTCCTCTATCCGCCTCGGTTTCGGGCGCTATACGAGCCCGGCCGACATCGAGACCGCTGCCGCCGCGATTCTCGCGGGCGCCAAGGAGCAAGGCCTGTGAGCATCACCATCACCTTCCTCGACCAGCGCGGCAGGCCGGTGGCGGCCGCGGCCGAGCCGGGCGACAACCTGCTTCGTGTCGGCCAGGCGGCAGGGCTGCCGCTTGAGGGCACCTGCGAGGGGCAGATGGCGTGCTCGACCTGCCATGTGATCGTCGCCCCCGAATGGTTCGACCGCCTGCCGCCCGCCGCCGAGGAGGAGGAGGACATGCTCGATTTCGCTGCCGGCGCGCGGCGCACCTCGCGCCTGTCGTGCCAGATCGAGCTGACGGCAGAGATGGACGGCCTCACCGTCACCATCCCCGCCGTCAGCGCCGACGCGCGGCGGATGTAGCCGCCGCGCGCGCGAGGTCAGGAGGCCTTCGGGGCCTCGGGCGTGGAAGGAGCGGGGGTGAAGCGGCGGCGCAGCGCGCCCTGCGCCCACCATGCCCCGCCCAGCGGCAGCGCCACCGCGCCCGCCAGGATCAGCAGCGCCGCGATCCAGCCGAAGATCGCGCCCAATGATCCGAGCGCACCCTTCACCGGCCGCAGGAAGCTGCCGCCCGCGCCGCCGGTCTCGTAGCGCACGGTGACGCGGCTATAGGCGACGCGGCCCTCCATCTGCCTGAGCCAGCTGCGGGCCTCGTCGATCTCCTCGTTGACTTGCGCCAGTGAGCGTTCGGCCTCGATCAATTCGCTGACCTTGCCCTTGCGGGTGCGCAGCACCTCGGTCAGCCGGTCGCGCAAGTCGCTGCGCGCGCGCACGCGGGCCTCGGTGTCGACGATCTGCTTGGAGAGTTCTTCCGAGGCGATCTCGGCCGAGACCTGCTCTGCGCCTGCATCAATCGCCTCGTCCTCGAGCAGCGCGCCAAAGGCCCGCGCCTGCCGGGTGGCGACCGCCATTTCGAGCACGCCTTCAACCTCGCTGCTTTCCGCGCCGGTCTTGGACATGCCGATGATCTGGCACGAGGCCGGGCCCTGCTGCTCGCACAGCGAGGCATGACGGCGCTGGAGCGAGCCGATTTCGGCCGCCTCGAGACTCCAGCGGTAGTCATATTCGTAGGCGAGCTGCGGCAGGCTGGTGGGGATCTTTTCGAGCGCGGGGAGGGGCTTGCTTGCCTCGCCTGCGCGCTGGGCGGTGGCGGGCGGGGCGGGCTCGCCGGCGACGACTTCCTCGGCGGCGACGGCGGTCTCGCTGCCATCGGCGTAGCTGGCGTCGGTGTCGTCCCGCGGCTTGCTGCAGGCGGAAAGGGTGAGGGCAGTGACGGAAACGGCGCAAATCAGGGTCTTACGCATGGGTTCTCTCCTCGGCGAAGCTGAACGGCGGGGGCGCGACTCAGCGCCTCCGCCTCAGTTTCGCCGTAATCATGCCTTATTTTCGCCATAATCCAACCGCATTTTCGCCATATTCTTGCCGCGATCCGCGCGAGCACGAAATTTGCAACCCTGTGGAAACCCCTCTCCCTCGCTTGGCTGCCGGTTGTTATGGGGGGGCATGGCCGCGCCCCCTCCCACAGATGATCCCCTTGGCACCCCCGACGACGGCTTCGACGCGATCGTCGATGCGCCCTTCGATGCCGCCCTGTCCGAGCGCTATCTGGTCTATGCGCTCTCGACGATCACCGCGCGTTCGCTCCCCGATCTGCGCGACGGGCTGAAGCCGGTGCACCGCCGCCTGCTGTGGGCGATGCGCCAGCTCAAGCTCAACCCCAGCGATGCCTTCAAGAAGTCGGCGCGTGTGGTTGGCGACGTGATCGGCAAGTATCACCCGCATGGCGACGCGAGCGTCTATGACGCGATGGTCCGGCTCGCTCAGGATTTCAGCCTGCGTTACCCGCTGGTCGAGGGGCAGGGCAATTTCGGCAATGTCGACGGCGATAATGCCGCGGCCTACCGCTACACCGAAGCGCGCCTGACCCGCACGGCGCTGGAACTGATGGCCGGGCTCGATGAAGGCACGGTCGACTTCATCCCGACCTATAATGGCGAGGAGATCGAGCCCGAGATTTTCCCCGGCCTGTTCCCCAACCTCCTCGCCAACGGGTCGAGCGGCATCGCGGTGGGCATGGCGACCAGCATCCCCAGCCACAATGTCGCGGAAATCATCGATGCAACGCTGGCGCTGATCGACAACCCTTCGGTCAGCCATGAAGAACTCATGACGCTGTTCCACGGCCCCGATTTCGCCACGGGAGGCCAGGTGGTCGACAGCGCCGCCGCGATCGCCGAGGCCTATCGCACCGGGCGCGGTGCCTTCCGCCTGCGCGGGCGGTTCCTTGCGCCCGAGGCCAAGGACGAGGCCGACATCGCGGCGGGGATCGAGCGATTGGGCGGGGGCCAGTGGCAGCTGGTCATCTCGGAAATCCCCTATCAGGTGCCCAAGTCCAAGCTGATCGAGCAGATCGCGCAACTGATCGCCGACCGCAAGCTGCCGATCCTCGAGGATGTGCGCGACGAAAGCGACACCGCGATCCGCATCGTGCTGGTGCCCAAGAGCCGCAATGTCGATCCCGAGCTGCTCAAGGAAAGCCTGTTCAAGCTGACCGACCTCGAAACCCGTTTCAGCCTCAACCTCAACGTCCTCGACGCGCGGCCCGGGTTCGGGCGCACGCCGATGGTGATGGGGCTGAAGGAACTGCTCGAAAGCTGGACCTTCGCGCAGATCGACATCCTCCAGCGCCGCGCAAAGCACCGGCTCGAGCAGATCGAGAAGCGGCTCGAGCTGCTGCGCGGCTACATCATCGCCTTTCTCAACCTCGACCGCGTGATCGCAATCATCCGCACCGAGGACGAGCCCAAGCCGGTGATGATGGCCGAGTTTGAACTCACCGACCGGCAGGCCGAGGCGATCCTCAACATGCGGCTGCGCTCCCTGCGCAAGCTTGAGGAAATGCAGCTGCGCAAGGAGCAGGACGAACTGCTGGCCGAGCAGGACGATCTGCAGAAGCTGCTCGAAAGTCCGGCCAAGCAGCGCACCCGCCTGAAGCGCGATCTGCGCAATCTGCGCAAGGACTATGCCGAGGACACCCCCCTTGGTCGCCGCCGCACGCTGATCGCCGAGGCCGCCGCGACTGTCGAATTCAGCATGGACGCGATGATCGAGAAGGCGCCGGTGACGGTGATCCTCAGCCAGAAGGGCTGGATCCGCGCGGCCAGCGGCCATGTGCCCTTGGATCAGGAATTCAAATACAAGGAGGGTGACGGCCTCGCCTTCATCCTCCACGCGCAGACCACCGACAAGCTGCTGCTCGCCGCGTCGGACGGGCGGTTCTTCACGCTCGGCTGCGACAAGCTCCCCGGCGCGCGCGGCTTCGGCGAGCCGGTGCGCACCATGCTTGATCTCGAGAGCGAGGCGAACGTCTGCGCGCTGATGGTCCACCGAGCGGGCGGTAAACTGCTGCTCGCCTCCAGCCACGGCAAGGGCTTCGTTGCGAACATGGACGAACTGCTCGCCGAAACCCGCAAGGGACGGCAGGTGGTGAACCTGAAGGACGGCGCGCGGCTGACGGTGATCCGCCCGATCGGCGAGGGCCACGATCATGTTGCGGTGGTCGGTGACAACCGCAAGCTGGTGGTGTTCAATCTGGAAGAACTGCCCGTCATGTCGCGCGGGCAGGGCGTGCAGCTGCAACGCTACCGCGACGGCGGGATGGCGGATGCGACCACCTTTGTGCTCGCCGATGGGCTCAGCTGGCAGATGGGCGGATCGGGCGAGCGCACCCGCACCGAGACCGAGATCCGCATGTGGAAGGTCGCACGCGGCGCGGCCGGACGCATGCCGCCGCAGGGCTTCCCGAAGTCGGGCAAGTTTGGCTGAGCGGGCGCGGAAGGTTACGCATCAGAGCTGCGGATTGATTCACACAAAGACACAGAGACACAAAGGGTGAGGCGCGTGCTAGGCTCTTTGTATCTTTGTGTCTTTGTGTGAGAAGTCTCAGTCGGGCGTGAAGGCGCCGCCACCCAGCGCTTCGGTGAGCAATTCGTCGATCCGGCCCGCATCGGGAAAGCCCTCGGCCACCCAACGCGCTTCGACCTCTTGCAGGATGCGCGCGACCAGTGGCCCTGCGGTCACCCCGCGGGCAACGATTGCGCCGCCCTTGAGCGGGAAGACCGGCACCTGCCAGCCGTCAAGCACCTGCGCATCGCCGCCTGCCAGCAGCAGTCGGTCAGTGGCGACGGGCGGCGTCAGGCGATAGGCGAGCGCGCGCGGGTTGGCGGCGTCATCGCCCTTGCGCTCGGCAGCCGCCACCAGCCGGGCGCGCTGCGCCTTGGACAGCCGGAGGCGCGCGGCTACGGTCTCGGCCACCTCGGGTGAGGGCGGCAGCAGCGCGGCGAGGCGGCGGACGGGATCGGGGGCGATGGCCTGCTCGGTCTCGGCGGCGATCAGCTTGCCAAGCGCGGCGATCTGGGCTGCGCAGGCCTCGGGCAGGATCACCGGCAGCACGCCGTGCGTGCGCATCCGGGCGATGGTGGCGTGGGGATCGGGCAGGCCGAGCAGGGCGAGCAGTTCGCTCGCAATGCGCTCGCGGCTGAGGCCCTTGAGGGTGTGGGCAAGCGCGGCGCAGGCGTCCTCGGCCTCAGGATCGAGGTCCGCGCCGAAGCGGGTCTGGAAGCGGTAGTAGCGCAGGATGCGCAGGTGATCCTCGGCGATCCGCGCCGCCGCGTCACCGATGAAGCGCACGCGGCGCGCTTCGAGGTCGGCGAGTCCGCCGAACCAGTCGGCGATCTCCAGCGTCTCGGGGTGGGCGTAGAGCGCGTTGATGGTGAAATCCCGCCGCGCGGCGTCCTCGGCCCAGTCCGAGGCGAAGGCGATGGTGGCGCGGCGGCCATCGGTGGCGACATCGCGCCTGAGGGTGGTGACTTCCACCGGCCCGTCCTTGAGGATCGCGGTGACGGTTCCGTGGTCAATCCCGGTTGGCACGGTGCGGATTCCGGCGCGGCCACAGGCGGCGATCACCTCGGCGGGCATGAGCTTTGTGGCACAGTCGACGTCCGCTACGCCTACGCCCAGCAGGCCATCGCGCACCGCCCCGCCGACCCAGCGGATATTCTCCGCCCCGAGCGCGCGGGTCAGTGCCACGAGGCCCTCGCGCCGGGTCCAGTCGGCCTCGCGCAGATCACACAGCATCGCGCAGCGCCTCCAGCGTGATGCGGCGCGACAGGTTGGCGATGATCGCCGCGGTCACGCCCCAGATGCGGAAGCCTTGCCAGTCGAGTTCGAGATAGCGCCGGTTCGCGCCGCGCCAAAGCACCTCGTGGGCGGTCCAGCTGGCGGGATCGAATAGCGTGGCGAGCGGCGCTTCAAACCATGCCTCGACCTCTTCCGGATTGGGAGTGAGTGGCAGACCCGGCGGGACGACGCCGACCACCGGCGCCACCAGAAAGCCGGTGCCGGTGTGATAGAGATCGCTGGTGCCGATCACGCGCACCGCACTACGCGGCAGGGCGAGTTCCTCCTCGGCCTCGCGCAAGGCGGCGGTCACCGCATCCTCGCCTGGATCGAGCTTGCCGCCGGGAAAGGCGACCTGCCCCGGATGATCGCGCATCGCGCGGGGGCGCTGAGTCAGGATGATCTGCGGATCATGCGGGACATCGGTGATCGCGACCAGCACGGCCGCAGGCGTGGCCCCCTCCGTCGCGAATTGTGCATCTGTCATGAGGTCGGGGATGTCGCGCGCGTGGCCTTCAGTGAAGGCCAGCGATAGAGCATCGAAGATACTGGCGGATGGGCTCATGGCAGCAGGCGGAACGCCTCGCCCCGGCTGGTGACCTGCCAGCCGTTGTCCTCCGCCCCCTCGGTCAGTGCGATCTCGGCAAGCTGGGTCCAGGTCGAACGGTTGAGGCGCGCCTCGCACCCGCGCCGGACGTGGAGATAGAGCGCAGGCTCCTCGGCCGTGCCTGCCGCGCGCAGGGCATGGCCGGGGCCGGCGATCACCAACTCGTCGGTGTTGACGCGGAACGCCAGCGCATCATCCTTGCGCACGCAATCGGTGGCGATGAAGGCCGCGTCCTCGACCTCGATGGCGAGCTTCTCGACCGGAGTGACCAGCCAGTGATGACCCGCCTCGTCGCGGGTGAGCAGGCTGGCAAAGGCGCGCACTATCGCCTCGCGCCGGATCACGCCGCCCTCGTGGAACCACGTTCCGTCGGCGGCGATCACCATGTGGCTCTCGCCGATCTTGGCGGGCGACCAGCTTTCGACCGGGGGGAGTTGGCGCTGCTCGACCAGAGCGGCGATCTCGGCGAGGGTCAGGCCGGCAAGGTGCGGGGGCGGATCGTAGGGCATTGTTATGCGGGGATGGCAGATGGGGCGGGGAAGGTGAAGGGGTTACCTTCCCTTATTCAACCCTCCCACGGCCCCAGCATGCCCTCGGCGGGCATGGCGGCGAGGGCGTGGCCACGCGCGAGCAGACGGTCCTGTTCATAGGGGCCGGGGCAGCGCCAGCCGCCGGTCATCGCCGCGGAAAAGCCCCAGCGGCCGTAGTAGCTGGCATCACCGATCAGAACTTGGGGGAGTCCTTGTTGTCCTACCGCTTCGCTACTTGAGGACACGCGCCCCCCGCTTGCCGCCAGCCGCGCATCCTCGGCCAGCATCGCGCTCATCAGGCCCACGCCGAAGCCTTCGCCCTGCCGTTCGGGCACCACGGCCACGGGGCCGACCATCACCAGCGGCACCTGCCCCTCCTTGGTCTGGAGGCCCACCGGCCAGCACTGGATCGTCGCCACCAGCAGGTCGTTCTCGTCCAAGGCAGCGAGGCTGAGGCCCGGAAGCCACGCCATGCCTTCGCGGATGCGGTAGGCGGTGCGCGCATGGCGGTCCGGCCCGAAGGCGCGGTCGAGCACTTCCTCGATCATGGCGGGGTCGACCGCCTCGAGCGGGATGATCGTCGCAGCGTTGGCCGCCCGGGGGCTTGCGCTCATTTCGCGGTGAGCTTGAGCAACCGCGCGCCCTTGCCGTCCTGCGCGATCCAGATCGCCCCATCAGGGCCCTGGGCGATGGCGCGCAGGCGCGAATCGAACTCGTGGCGGGCGACTTCGCGTGCGCTCTCGCCCTCAATCGCGACATCAACCAGCGCCTGCCTGGCGAGGCCCGTCATCAGCGCATGGCCCTTCCACGCCGGGAACTGGTCGCCGGTGTAGAAGATCATGCCGCCCGGTGCGATCACCGGGGTCCAGCTCAAGGCGGGCTGGGCGAAGCCGTCACCCGCTTCGTGATCGGGGATCGGGTCGCCGTTGTAATGGTCGCCGTTGGAGCGCACCGGCCAGCCGTAATTGGCGCCCGGTTCGACAAGGTTCAATTCATCGCCGCCCGCCGGACCATGCTCGACTTCCCACAGGCGCCCCTCCGCGTCCCACGCCATCCCGAGGATGTTGCGGTGGCCCATCGACCAGATTTCTGCCGAGACGCCGCCCTTGTCTGCCATCGGGTTGCCCGCAGCCGGGGTGCCGTCGAGATTGAGGCGCACGATCTTGCCGAGCGTTGCGGCGGTGTCCTGCGAGGGGCTCATCCTCTGCCGCTCGCCGCTGGCGACGTAGAGATACTTGCCGTCGGGCGAGAACAGCAGACGGTGCGAATAGTGGCCGCGGCCCGTGACCTTGGGGGTCTGACGCCAGATGACCGACAGGCCCTCGATGGTGCACGCCGTGGGGGCGGAACACACCAGCTGGCCCTTGCCGACCGCGGCGCCGCGGATGTCGCCTTCGCCGGCTTCAGCCCAGCTGAGGTAGATCGTGCGGGTTCCGAGCGTCTCGGAGGCCTCGGCGGGCAGGAAGGCGATATCGCCGAGCCCGCCCTGGCCGCCGTAATCGACCTTGGGCGCGCCGGTGACGGTCGCGGTCTGGCCGGTCTTGGTGTCGATCAGCTTCACCGTGCCCGCCTTCTCGGTGACGAACAAAGTCGCGGTGCCAGGCGCGAAGGCCATCGCCCAGGGCTCTTCGAAGCCGGCGACGTCAGTCGTCTTGAAGGTGGCCTCCGCAGGAGCGGCAGCGCTTTCCCCGGTTTGCGCATTGGCGCAGCTTGCCAGCATCAGCGCAGGGGTCGAAAAAGCGGCGAGCAAACGGGCAGAACGGATCATGCTTGGAGTCACTCCGGAATTGATCGCCTCGGGGCAGCCGCTGGTGATCGGCGTCGACGAGGCAGGGCGCGGGCCGCTCGCCGGGCCGGTGGTGGCCGCGGCGGTGGTTCTGGGCGCGGCGATACCTGCGGGGCTCGACGATTCCAAGCGCCTTTCGCCCGCCCGCCGTGCTGTGCTCGACGAAGCGATCCGGCAGGGATGCGGCTGGGCGGTGGCGGTGGTGGAGCCGGATGAGATCGACCGGCTGAACATCTTCATGGCGACGATGCACGCGATGACCCGCGCGGTGGCGGCGCTGACCACGGCGCTGGGGTGCGAGACGCGCGAAGTGATGATCGACGGCAACCTCACCCCCCACGGCCGCTGCGCCGAATGGTGCTGGCCCGCGCGCGCCATTGTCGGCGGGGACGGGATCGAGTCCGCCATCTCCGCCGCCTCGATCATCGCCAAGGAATGGCGCGACCGGATGATGCTGGAGGCGGCCGCCGCGCATCCGCATTACGGCTGGGAGCGCAACAAGGGCTATGGCACGGTCGAACACATGGAAGCGCTGCGGCTGCACGGGCCGAGCCCGCTCCACCGCCGCAGCTTCGCGCCGGTGGCGCAGCTCTCGCTGATCTAGGTCGCCTTCGGGCGCATGTGAGTCCTCCCCGCCACACCCCCATATCCGGAGTCCCCGGTAGCGTGCGGGACTCTACATCTTGTGCCGGACTCGTTTCGTTCCGCCCGCGCGCGGCGTGCTGTCACAAAGGCCGCGCAAAATTAGAGGCTTGACGCGGACTCTTCAAAGAATCATGCCTGTGGATAAGTTTCCCCACATGACAGGCGAGGGCCCCGTGGCAGGCGTGATAGAAAAGGTGAAGTCGCGTGCGAAAGGCGCTGAAAAGGTGCTCGAAACCGTGCGTGCGCTCGATCTGCCGCTGGGCCGGATCCTGCCCGGCGACTGCGTCGCGGCGATGCGTTCGCTGCCCACCGCGAGCGTCGATCTGGTCTTCGCCGATCCGCCCTACAACCTCCAACTGGGCGGCGATCTCGCCCGTCCCGATGGCAGCCATGTGGATGCGGTGACCGATCACTGGGACCAGTTCGACAGCATGGCGGTCTATGACAAATTCACCCGCGAGTGGCTGACCGAGGCGCGCCGGGTGCTCAAGCCCGATGGCGCGCTGTGGGTGATCGGCAGCTACCACAACATTTTTCGCGTCGGTGCGATTCTCCAGGACCTCGGCTTCTGGATCCTCAACGACATCGTGTGGCGCAAGACCAACCCCATGCCCAACTTCAAGGGCACCCGCTTCACCAATGCGCACGAGACGCTGATCTGGGCGAGCATGGGCGAGAAGTCGCGCTACCACTTCAACTACCGCGCGATGAAGACATTGAATGACGAACTCCAGATGCGCTCGGACTGGGTGCTGCCGATCTGTTCGGGCGGGGAGCGGCTGAAGGAGAACGGCAAGAAAGCCCACCCGACCCAGAAGCCCGAAGCGCTGCTGTATCGCGTGCTGCTGGCGACCACCGAAAAGGGCGACGTGGTGCTCGATCCCTTCTTCGGCACCGGCACCACGGGCGCGGTCGCCAAGCGACTGGGGCGCGAATGGATCGGCTGCGAGCGCGAGGATTTCTACCGCGGCGTCGCGGAAAAGCGCATCGCGCGCGAGCTGCCGCTCGATGAAAGCGCGCTCACCACGATGCAGTCCCCGCGCACCGCGCCCAAGGTAGCGTTCGGGGCGGTGGTCGAGGCGGGGCTGATCCCGCCCGGCTCGCAAATCTTCGACAAGAAGCGCCGCTTCATCGCGACCGTGCGCACCGATGGCAGCCTGGAGTGTCAGGGCAAGACCGGCTCGATCCACGGGCTCGGCAAGGAGCTGCAGGGCGCGCCGTCGTGCAACGGCTGGGCCTTCTGGCACTACGAGCAGGGCGGCGAGGTGCAAGCGATCGACGCGGCGCGCCAGCTCTACCTGCTTGCCGCCGAGGATTGACTTGGCCGCTGACGCAATCCCTAGTAATATCTGCTTATGACCGCCGATGTTGAAAATCTGATACTCGAACACCTGAAAGCGATTCAGTCGGAGATGGCAGCCATGCGCCGCCGGATCGACGATATCCATGAGCGCCTCATCAATGTGGAACGGCTGGTTGCCCGGCAGTCTACGGAAGTTGCGCATACCCAGAGCGAAGTGATCACCGACCGCCATCGGGTTGACCGCATCGAGCAACGTCTCGAGCGTATCGAGCGGCGGCTCGAATTGACGGACTGATTGGCACCAACTGCCGACATGGCCGACAGCATCTACATCCACCCGCTCACCCTCACCCCCGGCCCGCAGGCGGTGGAGGGCGCGGCAGTGCGGCTGGGGGGCAGCATGGCCTATGCCCGCGAATTTGCGCTGGTGCTGCGCGATGGCCGCGCGGTGGAGGAGCGCATCACCGGCACGCGTGACGTGATCGAGGGGGCGCTCGCGCGCCTTTCAGGCGCTCTCGCCGAAGAGGGCGCGGCGCAGTGGGCGAACCTTGCCAAGGTGCATCCGCCCTTGCAGCTCGGCGCGCGCACCGTCCGGCTTGATCAGCCGCAGATGATGGGGATCCTCAACGTCACGCCCGACAGCTTCTCGGACGGAGGCCAGCACGATACGCTCGAGGCGGGCCGCGCCCACGCCGCCGCCATGCTCGAGGCAGGCGCGGCGATCATCGACATCGGCGGGGAGAGCACGCGCCCGGGGGCCGCCGCGACCTTCGAGGACGAGGAGATCCGCCGCGTCGTCCCGGCCATCGAATATTGCGGCGCGATGGGCGCCGCGATCAGCCTCGACTCCCGCCGCGCAGGCGTGCTGGCCGCAGGGTTGGCCGCTGGCGCCCAGATGGTCAACGACGTCTCGGCCCTGCGCTATGATCCGCGCTCGAAGGAAGTGGTGGCGACCGAGGGCTGTCCGGTGGTGCTGATGCATGCACCGGGCGCGGGCGAGGACCTGCACAAGGGCCCGGGCTATGCCGACGTGGTGAGCGAGGTGTTCGATTTCCTCCACCACGCCCGCGCCTCTGCGATGGCGGCAGGGATTGCCGAGGATCGCATCATCCTCGACCCCGGCATCGGCTTCGGCAAGACTCTGGCCGAGAACCTTGCGCTGATCAACGCCTTGCCGCTGTTCCACGCGCTCGGCAGCCCGCTGATGCTCGGGGTGAGCCGCAAGCGGATGATCGGCGCGCTGTCCCGCGAGGAGGCGGCGGGCGAGCGCCTTGCCGGATCGATCGCGCTGGCATTGAAGGGGATGGAGGCGGGTGTTCACCTGCTGCGCGTCCACGATGTCGCCGAGACGGTGCAGGCGCGCAATGTGTGGCGCGGGTTGAGGGACGCAGCCCTCACCGATTACAGCACGCTGCCGCCGCTTTGAGACCCTGCCACGGTTCTGTAACGGCCCGTCGCCAAACCCTCGCGCAACCCTTTCGATCAAGGAGCTTGCCCATGCGCCGCACCCTGCTTTCCGCCGCTGCCCTCTTGGCCCTTGCCGCACCGGCATCGGCCGAAACGCCGCAAGCGGTGGAGTTGACTCCCGACCAGCTGCTTTCCCCCTATTACGAGGCGCTGAAGACCAAATCGGCCTTGCCCTATGCCGGCATCAACCCGGTGCTGCCCGCCGAGGCCACGCTCACCCGCATCGCGGTCGGCAGCTGCAACCACCAGAGCGCGTCGCAGCACATGTGGGCGCAGGTCGCCTCCGCCAATCCGCAGCTGTTCCTGATGATCGGCGACAACGTCTATGGCGATGCCGGGTGGGACGCGGATGCGGGGCTCGAATCGCTGCGCCGCGCCTATGCCTTGCAGGCCTCGCACCCCGAATTCACCGCCTTCCGCTCCGGCGTGCCGATGATGGCGACCTGGGACGACCATGATTTCGGGCTCAACGACGCGGGCGGCAGCTTCCCGTTCCGCGGCTGGGCGGAGACGATGTTCGAGACTTTCTGGGGTTCGTCCGCGGCGGTGAGGGCGCGGCCCGGGGTCTATGACAGCACCATCACCGGGCCTGCGGGCAAGCGCGTGCAGGTGATCATGCTCGACACGCGCTTCTTCCGTTCCGACCTCAAGCGCGCCGCGTGGACCAAGGATCGCCCGCCGCTGGGCGGCTATCTGCCCGATGACAGCCCCGACAAGACCGTGCTGGGCAAGGCGCAATGGGCGTGGCTCGCAACCGAACTTGCCAAGCCCGCCGACCTCCGCATCGTGGTCTCCTCGACCCAGGTCATCACCACTGCGCACCAGTTCGAGGGCTGGACCAACTTCCCCGCCGAGCGCACCCGGCTGCTCGACCTCCTCAAGACCCGCGAGGCAAGCGGGCTGGTGCTGCTGTCGGGCGACCGCCACGCAGCCGGGATCTACAAGGTCGATCACGGCGGCGGGACCATCTGGGAGCTGACCAGCTCCTCATTGAACCTCGCCTTCGGGGACGATATCGAACGCAGCACCGCCCGCGAGCCCGATCCGGCGCGGGTCGGCAAGTTCTTCCCCGTCGAGAATTATGGCCTCGTCGATATCGACTGGAAGGCCAAGGCGGTGACCGTCAGCCTCAAGGGCAACACCAGCGCCACACTCGCGAGCCAGACCTTCGGCTGGTGAGTCCGCTTGCCGGGCGGCGCGCTTTGTGCAAGTCTTTGGGAAGTCAACGGGAGGGACGGATCATGCTTGGCAAGAAGGTGATCGCAGGAGTTGTGGCAGCGGTGGTCCTGGCAGGCGGCGCGGCGCTGCCCGCAGCAGCGCAGGACGAGGTCGACATCTTCGGCCGCAAGGCCCCGGGCGGCAAGGCGCTCGAAAAGCTGATCGAGAAGGCGCAGGAGCACCCGCTCGGTGCCAAGGAGAACCCGGTGCGCGCCGACATGCCCGGCGGCCAGCGCGCCTACTTGAACCGCTTGCGCTGCGCCGATGGCAAGCGCCCGACCTATGCCCGCGTCGGCAATTTCGGCCTGGGGGTCTATCAGCGGATCATCGACGGCTATGAAGTGGTGTGCGAGGGCAGCACACCCGCAAAGTCGATGATCTTCATGGACATGTACCATCCCGGCCACAAGGAACCGGCGGCGGTCGAAGGCTTCACGATCGAGCCGGCTTGATCCCGGCCAATCCCTGAAAATGTTTCACGTGAAACATTTCAAGGGGTTAGTGTAGGAACCCGTCTCGGGCAATCCATCACAGCGTGAAGCCGCCGTCCGATACCATGACGTGCCCGGTGATATTGGCGGCGGCATCGCTCAGCAGATAGAGGATGCTGTCCGCCATCTCCTCCGAGGAGGCGAAGCGGCCCAGCGGCGTGGTCTTGGCCATGCGCGCGATGGTCGCTTCGCGGCCGATCTCGGCGACCGAGGCCTTGAAATCCGCGCCGCTCTCCCAGATCGCGGTGTCGACCCCGCCGGGGGCTATGGCATTGACGCGAATGCCATTTTTCGCGTTCTCGGCGGCGGCGATGCGGGCCATGTGCGCGACCGCCGCCTTGGCGACGCCGTAGGGGCCGATGCCGGCAACGGGCTTGAGACCAGTGGTCGACGAGACGACAACCACCGAGCCACGCCGCCCCTCCATCGCCCGCAGCGCGGTCGCCAAGGTCAGGAAGGCCCCGTCGAGGTTCACCGCCATCACGCGCCGCCATTCGGCGAGTGAGATCTCGCTGATGACCCCGCCCGAACCGATGCCCGCATTGACAACCGCATGGTCAAGACCTGCCAACGAGGGCGCGATGTCCTGCCACAAAGCCTCATCGGCGACGCTGCCCACAATCCGGTGCACTTCGCACCCCGGCAGGTGGAGCGCTTCAAGCCCCGCGCCATCGACATCGACCAGAAGCAGCCTGCTTGCGCCCCGCGCCGCAAACGCCTTCGCGCAGGCCGCTCCGATCCCCGAAGCGGCACCCGTGACGAGGGCGGAGCGCCCGGTGAAATCCTGAACCTGTGTCATGGCGGGGGCTGCTAGGCGCGCAGCCACCGCCGATCAAGCCATGTGATGCGGCTCTCCCATTCCCGCCCAAGACACGCTTGCCAAGCGCGTGCAATTACGAGACATTTTCGTCGCTGAATGGAGGACTGGGGTGAAGCGATACTTTTCCGAACCGGCTGAACTGCGCTGGCGAAAGCTGGTGCGCGGCGGTGCAGGTGCATTGCTGGCGCTACTCGGTTTCGGCCTTGCCGCTCCGGCTGCCGCGCAGAAACGCCTGCCCCAGCAGCAGATCGAGGCACCCGTTGCCCCATTCGAGCTGTGGAAGGTTGACGGAGTGTTGTGCGATTTGCGGCTGCGCCTGAGTGATGATGAGCAAGGCACAAGCCATTTCTCGATCAGCGTCGGCCCGGACGGCGTGTTCACCTTGCGCCTCTCGCTCGATCCCGCAGCGCTCGATCGCTACGGAGGACGCGCCTCCGATCCCGACCTGTTGCTGTGGACCCGCGACGGGGCGGGCAAGGTGCTTGGGACGATGAAGCAGCCATCGAGCTACCGGCCATTGACGACCGGCGCGGCGGATCGGGTCCAGATTTCACCCGATAGCTTCATGCAGGGCAACCTGCCCGAAATCTTGCGCAAGGCTGCGCGGATCGGGTTGGGGATCAACGGCAGGGAAGTGTTTGAGACCGACCTCCAAAGCCCGGCGACGGCCGATGCGCTGGCCGCGTGTCTGGCCTCGCTCTGAACCTACGCCGCATTATCAATCCCGAGATCGCTGAGCTTGCGATACAGCGTCGAGCGCCCGATCCCGAGCCTGCGCGCCACTTCTGTCATCCGCCCCCGGTAGTGCCCGATGGCGAGGCGGATCACGTCGGCCTCGATCTCTTCCAGAGGGCGCAGGTTGCCGTCGGGGGTGTAGAGCATGATGCCCACGCCTTCGTGGCTGCTGGCGATGGTGACGCTGCCCTGTTCGCCGAGCATCTCGGACAATTGCGGGAAGCTGTCGGCGGTGAGCGAGTTGCTCTCGGCATAGACCGCCGCGCGGAACAGCACCGATTGCAGTTGGCGGACATTGCCCGGCCAGTCATAGGCGGCCAGCAGCGCGAGGGCGCTGTCGCTTACTGAAAGGTGGTTGAGCCCCGGTTGTTCGCCGATCCGGGCGAGGAAGTGGCGGGCCAGCGCGGGGATGTCGCCGGTGCGCTCGCGCAAGGGCGGAAGGACGATGCGGGTCGCGCCCAGCTTGGCGGCGAGCCCGGCGTCGAATTGCCCGGCCTCCACCATCCGGTCGAGCCCGAGATTGCTGGTGACCAGCAGCCGCACGTCCACGCGGAAGCCGTAGCTCGCGCCCACGGGGCGGATGATGCCGCTTTCGAGTGCCTCGGCGAGGCGCTGCTGGAGCGCGGGGGTGAGGCGGTCGATCTCGTCGAGGATCAGCGTGCCGCCGTCGCAATGCTGGAACGCGCCGATCTGGCGGTCGAACGCGCCGGGGAAGCTGCCGGGCTCGTGGCCGAACAGCACCGAATCGATCGAACCGGGCGGAACAGAGGCGAGGTTGATGATGCGCAGCGGATCCTTGGCGCGCGGGGATGCGCCGTGCATCGCGCGCATCAGCATCTCCTTGCCGGTGCCGGTCTCGCCCTCGATCAGCACATGGCCATGCCCGCGCGCGGCCTTTGCGGCCTGGGCGAGCGCGGCGCGGAAAGACGGCGCGGTGCCGATCATCGCGTCGAAATCGAGGCTGGCGGACATCTTCTCTGTCAGCGGAGCAAGCTCGTCGCGCGGGGCTTCGCGGGTGGTGACGCTGCGCAGCGCCTCCATCAGGCGGTCGGGGGAGACGGGCTTCACGAGGTAATCGCTGGCGCCTGCGCGCATCGCCTCGACCGCCAGCAGCGGCGAGGCGCTGGTGGTGAGCATCAGGATCGGCAGGGCCGGGCGGCGCGACTTCAATTCGGCGATCAGCGCGCAGGCATCATCGCCCGGCACCCATTGATCGAGCAGGATGGCGGAAAGCTGCATCCCCTCGCGCGTGCCGAGCATGGCGATTGCGGTTTCGGCATCGGGGGCGACGATCGTGCGCCAGCCATCGCGCGCGGCGATTGCGGTGATGAGGCGGCCTTGCGCGGGCTCATCGTCGATGAGCATGACAATCCGCGCATCGTCCTGCGCCTGGGGAAGGCAATCCATCTCTGCCATCGCGTCTGCCGTTCGGCTCCCTCGCTGGGCCGGAGACAAGTTCCGGCTCCGACATCATCGGGCGGTGATAACCATGAGGGGTAAAAACCCGATTAAGACTGTGCCGCTGCGGGACAGGTTCGCGGCGCAGGCCGTAGCGGGGGAGGGCGCGCAGCCTCTCACTAAAGGTGACTTGAGAAGCGCGCGCGGCTTCGATACGGGAGCGACAGGGGCAACTTGGCCCGCTTTTTTCGCAACCATCCGGCAACCATTCGCTCGCCCGAGCATTGAGGAGCCCAAGGGGAAGAGACATCATGAGTGTTCACGACATGGAAAAGGCCACGGCGACCTACAGCGGCTTCATGGCCACGCTGAAATGGGCCGTTCCGGTGATCGCGGTGATCACCTTCGCTGTCGTCGCCGCGATTGCCAGCTAAGCGCGCGCCCAAGTGAAAATCGCCATCCTGACAGAGCGCGCCTCGGGCGAGACGCGCGTTGCCGCCACGCCGGAAACGGCGAAGAAGTTTGCCGCCTTGGGCTGCACGGTCGCGGTTGAGGCGGGGGCCGGGGTGGTCTCGTCGATCACCGATGCCGCCTATGCCGAAGCGGGCGCGAGCGTCGGCGATGCCGCGGCAACGGTGAAGGATGCCGACATCGTGCTCGGCATTCAGGCGCCCGATGTGGCGTTGCTGGCGGGTGCGAAGCCGGGCGCATGGGTGGCGGCGCTGTTCGATCCCTTCACGGCGCGCGACCGGGTGGAGGCCTATGCGGCGGCGGGCTTCGAGGCTTTGAGCATGGAGTTCATGCCGCGCATCACCCGCGCGCAATCGATGGACGTGCTCTCCTCGCAGTCGAACCTTGCGGGCTACAAGGCGGTGCTGGCGGCAGCGGACGCCTATGGCCGCGCCTTCCCGATGATGATGACGGCTGCCGGCACGGTGCAGGCCGCGCGCGTTTTCATCATGGGCGTGGGCGTCGCGGGCCTTCAGGCGATTGCGACCGCTCGGCGGCTGGGTGCGCAGGTTTCGGCAACCGACGTGCGCAGCGCCACCAAGGAACAGATCCAGTCGCTGGGAGCCAAGCCGATCTTCGTCGAGAATGTCGCAGGCATCGAAGGCGAAGGCTCGGGCGGCTATGCCACCGAAATGAGCGAGGAATACCAGAAGGCGCAGGCCGAATTGGTGAGCGGCCACATCGCCAAGCAGGACATCGTGATCACCACCGCGCTGATCCCGGGCCGCGCTGCCCCGCGCCTCATCACCGACGCGCAGATCGCGACGATGAAGCCCGGCAGCGTGATCTTCGACCTTGCAGTGGCGCAGGGCGGGAATGTGGAAGGCTCGGTCGCCGATCAGGTCGTCGTGAAGCACGGCGTCAAGATCATCGGCTTCGCCAACACCCCCGCCGCGCTCCCCGCCGACGCCTCGGCGCTGTTTGCGCGCAACCACTACAACTTCCTCAGCGCCTTCTGGGACAAGGAGGCGCAGCGGCCCGTGCTCGACGAGGAAATCGGCAACGCCATCCGCCTGACGCAGGGCGGCAAGGTGGTCAACGAGAGGCTGGTGGGGTGAAGCTGAAGGGCTTCCTTGCTGCAACTGTGCTCGTCTCGGCGACGTCTGGCGGCTTGGCTGTCGCGCAGCAGCCTGACGACCTGACGATGGTCTGGCGCATTGTGCCGCAGGAAAAGCTCGAGCCTGCAAAACTGGTCAAGACCAATGATGTCGTTGCCCGCGCAAAACTTGTGCCGATGTCGATGGTGGTGACAACCGCTCCGGCCAAGTCAGGCGACGGCACGGAGCTCCTGCCAGAGGGTAGCCAGCTTGCGATGTTGCAGGGCGCTACCCGTGTGGCTTGCAATACCTTCGTCGCCAACCGGGCAGAGGCATTGGGTCTGCCGCTTGGGCCGCCCAAGAACAAGTATCTCTGCCTGATCGACAGTAATGCCGACGGGTCGTTCGAAAGTGTAACCTCGATGAAGTCGCTCGTGATGACGGCATTCGTCGGGACTTTCAAGCAGCCGAAACCGAAAGCTCCGATCAATCCCACAGCCTATCGGCTCGGCGATCCCACTGAATGGCGTGGCAAAGAATTCGCGGAATTCCGCTACCTTGGTAAGACAATGGGCGGCACATACCGGTTCGGGATGACGCCGCGGCGCGAGGGCGACAATAACGTTGTCTTTCTGCACGTGCGCGCCGACCAGAAGTTTGGCGCGGATGAGCTTCCGGGACGTTTCAGCGCGTTCGGTGCGCAATTCGAAATACTCGGTCTCGAGGATGGCAAGCCAAGGATCAAGGCTGTCACACCATTCTCGGATTCGCCTTTCTTCATTCTGGGCTATGGAGCATCGGGCTGATGGTCTTGGTCCCAACCCTCCGGCTCGTCGGACTGCCCTGGTTTGCGGGTGCTTATGTCGCCCGGTCGGTGGCCGTCCCGGCGCAGCGTGGCCGTCAACGAGCCGCAATCGGGTCAAGCCGATGGGCCTGATCAACGCCACCGTGTGGGATGCCGCCGACGCCGCCGATGATCTCGGCTATGCGCTTGGGCGCGGCGAGCAGGTGCGGTTCGCCTTCAAGATGGTGCGCGATTCGATCATCTTCACCGACCGGCGGATCATGATCACCGACATTCAGGGCCTGACCGGATCGAAGCGGCGGTATCTCTCGATCCCCTATCGCGCGATCACCACCTTCGCGCTGGAGAGTGCGGGCCACTTCGATCTCGATACCGAACTCACCATCACCGTTTCGGGCAGCGAGCCGATCGCCTTGAACCTCAGCCGCGGGGCCGACGTGCCGGGGCTGGTGACGCTGTTGACCGAATATCTCGCGCCCGGAAAGTAAATCGCCAATTAGGGGCAACTCATGGACTTCATTGCAATCCTCAGCATCTTCGTGCTGGCCTGTTTCGTGGGCTATTACGTCGTCTGGTCGGTGACCCCGGCGCTGCATACCCCGCTGATGGCGGTGACCAACGCGATCTCTTCGGTGATCATCGTCGGCGCGCTGATCGCTTCGGCCGAGGCGAACAGCCCGATTGCCAAGTATCTCGGCCTGTTCGGGGTGGTGCTCGCGAGCATCAACATCTTCGGCGGCTTTGCCGTGACCGAGCGCATGCTTGCGATGTACAAGAAGAAGGAGAAGTGAGCTCATGACCTTCTCCCTTCTTGCCGCCGGCGCAGAGCACGGCGCCGGGACCCCCGCCTGGGCGATGCTCGCCTATCTCGTCGCGGGCGTGTTTTTCATTCTCGCGCTGCGCGGTCTTTCGAGCCCGGCGACCTCGCGCACCGGCAACCGCAACGGCATGATCGGCATGGCGCTGGCCGTGGGCACGACGCTCATCACCCATGACATTGCCAATATCGTCGAAATCCTGATCGCGGTCGGCATTGGCGGCGCGATCGGTGTCGTGGTCGCCCGCCGCATCGCGATGACCGCGATGCCGGAACTGGTCGCAGGCTTCCACAGCCTTGTCGGTCTGGCGGCGGTCGTGGTCGGCTTCGGCGCGTGGCTCGATCCGCAGTCCTTCGGGATTGTCGACGCCGCGGGGCAGATCCTTGCGGTGAGCCGCGTGGAGCTCGGCCTCGGCATCGCCATCGGGGCGATCACCTTCTCGGGTTCGGTGATTGCGTTCCTCAAGCTTTCGGGCCGGATGAGCGGTTCGCCGATCATGCTGCCGGGGCGGCACATCATCAATCTCGGCACGCTGGGCGCAATCCTCGTGCTGATCGGCCTCTACACCGTCTCGCCGGTCGGCGGCGCGGGCGAGGGCTGGATGGTGATCGCGGTTGCGTTGCTCGCCTTCATCATCGGCTTCCTGCTGATCATCCCGATCGGCGGCGCGGACATGCCGGTCGTGGTCTCGATGCTGAACTCCTATTCGGGCTGGGCGGCGGCGGCGATGGGCTTCACGCTCGGCAACACCGCGATGATCATCACCGGCGCGCTGGTCGGCTCCTCGGGCGCGATCCTCAGCTACATCATGTGCCGCGCGATGAACCGCAGCTTCATCAGCGTGATCGCGGGCGGCTTCGGCGCCGACGCAGGCGCTGCCGGCGGCGGCGGGGCGCGCGAACAGCGGCCCTACAAGCAGGGCAGCGCCGAAGACGCCGCCTACATGCTCGAGCAGGCCGAAAGCGTCATCATCATCCCCGGCTACGGGATGGCGGTCGCGCAGGCCCAGCACGCGCTGCGCGAGATGGGCGACAAGCTCAAGGAAAAGGGCGTGTCGGTGAAATATGCCATCCACCCCGTCGCAGGCCGCATGCCGGGGCACATGAACGTGCTGCTGGCCGAAGCCAGCGTGTCCTATGATGAGGTGTTCGAGCTCGAAGACATCAACTCCGATTTCGCCCAGGCCGATGTCGCCTTCATCATCGGCGCGAACGACGTGGTGAACCCGGCGGCCAAGACCGACAAGTCCTCACCGATCTATGGCATGCCGGTGTTCGACGTCGACAAGGCCAAGCAAGTGTTCTTCATCAAGCGCTCGATGGGCGGCGTCGGCTATGCCGGGGTCGACAACGACGTGTTCTACATGAACCAGACCGTCATGCTCCTCGCCGACGCCAAGAAGATGGTCGAAGAGATCGTCAAGTCGCTGGATTGAGGCAGAGCGGGCTGTGCGCAAACTGATTATCGCCGTGCTGCTGGTGCTGCTGCTGGCGGGCGGGGCGGTTTATACCGGCCTCGCCAACCCGCTGATCGAATGGCAGGTGAAGAGCGCGCTCGTCGATTCCGGCATCGGCGAGAAGCGCGCGGCCTGCATGGCCGAACGGATGGTCGACCGGCTCACCATCGGCCAGCTGTGGAAGCTGCGACAGGGCATGGCCCCGCAGGAAGGCGAGCCCGAGGAAGGCTTGGGCCTCGGCGAGTTGGTCAAGCGCCTGCGCCGCGTCAAGGATGGCGAGGCGGTGGCGGTGCTCACCACTTCGGCCGGGCTGTGCGCAGTGGGGCTCGGTTAGCGCCTGACGCTTGCATTCCCTCCCCCCGATGCGCCACACTGCGCAGCGGAGAGGGAGATTTTCATGAAACGCATCGCTTACGCCGCCGCGCTGCTCAGCACAGCTGCCGCCGCGCCGCTCGCCGCCGACACGCACCGCATCGAACCGGGCGAGGGCGCGGCGACGCGCTTGCAGGAGGCGCTGATCCTTGCCCAACCGGGTGACGTGATCGAGCTGGGCGAGGGGCGCTTCACCCTCACCGATGGGCTCAGCCTCGATGTCGACGGGGTGACCGTGCGCGGGCAGGGGATGGACAAATCGATCCTCGATTTCACCGGCCAGCAGGGCGCGGGCGAGGGGCTGCTGGTCACCTCCGACAAGGTCACCTTGCGCGATTTCGCGGTCGAGAACCCCAAGGGTGACGGGATCAAGTCCAAGGGCGCGGACATGATCGTCTACTCGGGCATCCGCGTCGAATGGACCGGCGGGCCCAAACCCACCAACGGCGCTTACGGCATCTACCCGGTCGAGAGCGTGGGGGTGCTGGTCACCAATTCCAAGGTCTCGGGCGCATCGGACGCAGGGATTTACGTGGGCCAGAGCAGCGACATCACGGTGAGCGAGAACATCGTCACCTTCAATGTGGCCGGGATCGAGATCGAGAACAGCCGCCGCGCGCTCGTGACCAACAACATCGCCAGCCGCAACACCGGCGGACTGCTGGTGTTCGACCTGCCCGGCCTGCCGGTGATGAACGGCGGCACCGTGATCCTGCGCGAGAACGTGGTCTCCGACAACGACACCCCCAACTTCGCCCCCCCGGGCAATATCGTCGCCAGCGTGCGGCGCGGCACGGGGGTGCTGGTGATGGCCAATGACGGGGTGCTGATCGAGGACAACGCCTTCGACAACAACCCGACCGCGCATGTCATGGTGATCGCCTATGTCCAGCCCTTCGATGATCCGCGCTACAACCCTTACGCGCGCAACGTGATCGTCGGCCCCAATGCCTTCGGGCGGGGCGGGGATGATCCGCAGCTCGATGGCAAGGAGGCGCTGCTCGAAGCCTTCGGGGGGGCGCTGCCTCCGGTGCTGTGGGACGGAATTGTCGAGGATGACAATGGCCTGCGGATCGCGGAAGGCGTCACCGGCTGGACATTGAACCTAACCAAGCCCGGCCAGTCGATGGCCGAAGCCCGGCCCGGGCCGCTGGAGCTGACCCCGCTGGAGAGCTGGGAATTCCCCGAGGTGGGCGCCCCCGCTGCGCTGGAGGCGCGGCTGAAGTGAAGCACGGGTTCGGCCTTCTGGCGCTCGCCTGCGCCACCTTCGGCGCGGCGCTGGCCGATGCGACGGTGCTCGATCCGGAGCCCGTCAATGATGCCGCGATCACGGGAACGGCCTTCCCCAAAGCCCTGAGCGAATTTGCATTCTTTCAGGATGGGCGCGCGCAGGGGCCCTCGGGCCGCGTGCATCCCTATGCGCTCAATACCCCGCTGTGGTCGGACGGGGCGGAGAAGCTCCGCTTCATCTACCTGCCCGCTGGCTCGCGGCTCACCGCCGATGGGGAGGGCCTGCTGCAATTCCCCGTCGGCGCGGCGATCATCAAGATCTTTGCCTTCGGCGAGGGAGCGGACCGCCGCTTGATCGAGACCCGCGTGCTGCTCCACCGCGCGGATGGCTGGGTGGCGCTGCCCTATCGCTGGAACGCCGAGCAGACCGAGGCCACGCTGGCGCTCACCGGCGGGCGGATCGACATCGTGACGCCTGCGGGCGAGGCAATCTCCTATGCCATCCCCAACAAGAACCAGTGCAAGACCTGCCATTCGATCGACAACAAGGTCGTGCCGATCGGGCCCAAGGCGCGCAATCTGGCCGCCGCATGGCTCGGGCAGATGGTGAAGGCGGGCGTGCTCGACCGCGTGCCGGAGGGGGCGGGGACGCTCCCCGTCTGGGCGGCCCGCAAGCCGTCGGACGCGGCCGAGCCGCTCGCGCGCGCCTATCTCGATGTCAATTGCGCCCATTGCCACCAGCCGGGAGGCGGTGCCTCCAACTCCGGGCTCGACCTGCGCTGGGAGCAGCGCGATCCCCACGCCTTCGGCATCGGCAAGCGCCCGGTCGCGGCGGGGCGCGGGGCGGGGGAATACGAGTTCTCGATCGTCGCCGGGCATCCGGACCAGTCGATCCTGCTCTACCGCATGGCCAGCGCGGCACCGGGCATCGCCATGCCCGAGCTCGGCAAGGCGAGCGTCGACAAGGACGGGGTCGCGGTGGTGCGCCGCTGGATTGCGGAGATGCCCCGGTGATGAAGTGGCTCTTGCGCGGGCTCCTCGCGCTTCTTGGCGTGCTGGTGATCGCCTTCCTGATCTTTCGCACGCCAGACACCGACCCTGCCGCAATGCGCGCCAAGTATGGCGGTCCGCCCTCGCAATTCGTCGAAATCGGCGATGGCTTGAAAGTTCACCTGCGTGATGAAGGCCCGCGCGATGCGCCCGCGATCATGCTGCTGCACGGCTCCAACGCCGATCTGCACACCTGGGAGCCGTGGGTCGAGGCGCTCAAGGCGAGGTATCGCGTGATCCGCTTCGATCAGGTCGGCCACGGTCTGACCGGCCCCGACACGAAAGAGGATTACGCCACCGCCAGTTTCGTCGCCGATATCGGCGAGGTGGCGGACAAGCTGGGGCTCTCCACATTCATCCTCGGCGGCAATTCGATGGGCGGCAAGCACGCGCTCGCCTTCGCCATCGCCCATCCCGAGCGATTGGCCGGCCTCGTGCTGGTCGACGGCAGCGGCGGGCCGATGCTGAAGATTGCGCGGCTCGCGAAGGACAAGAAGGACTCCGGCAATATCGGCTTCACCATCGCGCGGATGCCGGGGGTGAACCTTATCGCCGAACAGATCACCCCGCGCTCGCTGATCCAGCAGAGCCTTGAGCAATCGGTCTCGGTCAAATCGGTGGCGAGCCCCGCTGCGGTGGACCGCTACTGGGAGCTGCTGCGCTACCCCGGCAACCGCCGCGCCACCCTTGCGCGCTTCAGCCAGCCCTATGACCCGCTCGCGGAAGCCGACATTGCCAAGGTGCAGGTGCCGACGCTGATCCTGTGGGGCGAGGAGGACCGCATCATCCCGGTCGAGGCCGGGCAGTGGCTGGCGAAGACCCTCCCGGCCAACACCTTGCGCATCTATCCCGGGATCGGCCACCTGCCGCACGAAGAGGCCCCCAAGGCGACCCTCGCCGATCTCGAACCGTGGCTTGCCAAGCACGCCCTGCCGCCAAACTCCGAGTAATTCGGCTGCGCGCGGTGTGACCTCTGGACGCGGGGAAGCGGCCTGTCTTACACCGCTTCGCAACTGCGAACAGAACTATCGAAGGGGCACCCGTTTGCGCAAACTCGGGATAATCGGCGGCATGAGCTGGGTGTCGACTGCGACCTATTATGACCGCATCAACCGGATCGTCCAGAAACGCGCGGCCCCGATGGCGAGTGCGCCGCTGCTGATCGAAAGCCTCGATTTCTGCCAGCTCTACGCGCTCACCGCCGAACGCGACTGGCAGCGCGCGGCGAGCGTGCTGGCCGAAAGCGCGCGGCGGCTGGAGGGCGCGGGGGCCGAAGCGCTGATCATCGGCGCCAATTCGATGCACCGCCTGTATGATGACGTCGCAGCGTCAGTGGACATCCCCATCCTCCACATCGCCGAATATGTCGGCCTGGCGATGAAGCGCGCCGGCAAGACCAGCGCGGCCCTGCTCGGCACCCGCAACGTCATGACCGAGAGCTTCTATCGCAAGCGCCTCGTCGCCCACGGGATCGACCTGCTGCCGCCCAACCTCGAATACGTCGAGATGCTCGACAAGATCATCTATGACGAGCTGATGGTCGGCAAGGTCACCCGCGAGGCCGAACGCACGCTAAAGACGATCATCACCAACACCGTGCAGGAGGGCGCGGCCGCAGTGGTGCTCGCCTGCACCGAGTTGGACCTGGTAGTCGACGTCGATGCCAATGTGCTGCCGATCTTCGATTCCACCCGAATCCACTGCGAGGCGGCGGCGAACTGGATCCTTGAGCAGGAAGTCGGGGGATAATCCTCGGTTCATCCTCCTGAGAGGGCGGTCGGTCGCAAGGCTCGCTTGCGTGGGGTGCACCGCTTTAACGTTCTCACTATCTGCGCCCTCGGATTTTGTCACGGAAACGTAATAGACATCATCCGGGTCTTCGGGTCGCACCGCAGGCCCTTGGGGCCGCTCTCCTCCCCCCCAATCACCGGAGGGCGGCCCCATATTTCTCCCCAGTTTCGCGGACACCAAGCGGTTGAAATTCGGGAGATTTTGCGGTGTTCACGCCCCGTTCCGGTTGAGCCGCGACGGCCATCCTCCTAAGCGCTGAGCCCGTGACCACCCGCGCCCCTTTCGCCGCCGATCCTGCCGCCGGGCCTGCCCGCGAATTCGCGCGCGCCGATGCGGGCGAACAGCGGGGCCCGCGCAGCCCGTTCCAGCGCGACCGCGACCGGATCATCCATTCGATGAGCTTCCGGCGCCTGAAGTCCAAGACGCAGGTGTTCATCGCGCCCGATGGCGATCACTACCGCACCCGCCTCACCCACAGCCTCGAAGTCGCGCAGATCGGGCGGGTGATCGCCCGCGCGCTGGGGCTCGACGAGGATCTGACCGAGGCACTGTGCCTCGCGCATGATCTCGGCCATCCGCCCTTCGGCCATGCGGGCGAGGCCGCGCTTTCGGACGCGATGGAGCGGCATGGCGGCTTCTGCCACAACGCCCAGGCGCTGCGCACGGTGATGCGGATCGAGTGTCCCTATCCCGAGCATGACGGCCTCAACCTCACCTGGGATCTGCTCGAAGGCCTCGCCAAGCACAACGGCCCGATCGCCGCGCCGAACTGGGCGCTGGCGGAACTCGATGCGGCCTTTCCGCTGGAGCTGGGCAGTTGGCCCTCGCTGGAAGCGCAGGTCGCGGCGGTGGCGGACGATATTGCTTACGACAACCACGACATCGACGATGGCCTGCGCGCCGGGTTTCTCCGGCTTGATGACCTGCTGTCGCTGGATTTCCTCGCAGACCAGTGGCGGACGGTCGAAAAGCGCTTTCCCCACGCGCCGCGCGAGCGTCTGCTGCGCGAGATGATACGCGACCAGATCGGGATGATGGTGAACGACGTGATTGCCCACACGGCTGAGCAGGCGCGCGGCCTCGCCAGCGTGGCCGAAGTGCGCGCCGCAGGGCGCCTGTTGGCGGGTTTCTCCCCCGGCATGGCCGCGCAGGAACGGCGGCTGAAGAGCTTCATGTACGAAAGGCTCTACTACCACCCCGAACAGATCGCCGCCGCCGAAAAGGCGCGCGATGTCGTGGCGCGCCTGTTTGCGGCCTATGCACAGGATGCGACACTGATGCCCGACGACTGGCTCGCGCGGCTGCCCGCGGCAGAACCGCAGCGGGCCCGCGTGATCACCGATTTCATCGCCGGGATGAGCGATCGTTTCGCAATTCGCGCCGTGGGCGAGATTTATGGCACAAGGCCGGAAGGGCTGATCAATGTATGAGCCGCGCGGAACCGGCCCGGTGCGGGTCGCGCTGGTGGGGGCGACGGGCCTCATCGGTCGCCGCGTGATCGAGGTCGCGAGTGCGGGCGATCAGGTCCGCATTCTGGGCATTGCCCGACGCGAGGCGCCGCTGCCGCCCGGCGCGCGGATGGAGATGTTCGTGGCCGAGCCTGCCAAGTGGGGCGAGGTGCTGGATGCGGTGCGCCCGCGCGCGCTGATCTGCGCGCTGGGCACCACCTGGAAGAAGGCCGGGCGTGACGAGGCGGCGTTCCGCGCGGTTGATCACGATCTGGTGCTCGCCACGGCCGAGGCAGCCAAGCGCGCCGGCATCCCCAACATGGTGCTGGTCAGTGCCGCCGGGGCCGACAAGCACAGCAAGGCGCTCTACATGCGGGTCAAGGCCGAGACCGAGGACGCGGTGAGCCGGATCGGGTTCAAGCGGCTCGATATCCTCCACCCCGGCCTTCTGCGGGGCGAGCGCGAGGGCGACCTGCGCCTCGCTGAACGCGCCGCGATCATCGCCGCGCCGTTGATCGATCCGCTGCTGTCGGGCAAGTGGGAACGCTATCGCTCGATCGATGCCGGGCTGGTCGCCGAGGCCGCGCTCGGCCTTGCGCTGCGCAGGGCGGGCGGGCGCTTCACCCACGATAACGAGGCAATGCGCCGCGCCGCGCGCGAATGGCGCAAGGCGGCAGCGCAGGGGGAAGAGGCGTGATGGATTGGGCGCTGGTGTTCAAGGCGGTCAATCTGCTCGCGCTGGTCGCATGGACCGCACTGATCCTGCTGCCGCGCTGGCCCGCACTGCTCTCGGCGATCCTCTATCTCGGCGTCGGCCTGCTCTGCGCGGTCTATGCCACGGGCCTCATCGGCGTGGTGAGCGGGCTGATCCCCAATGCTGGCGGGGGCGGGGCCGATTTCACCACGATCCCCGGCATCCGCGCGATCTTTGCTACCGATGGCGGGGTCACGATCGGCTGGACACATTACCTCGCCTTCGATCTCTTCGCGGGGCTGTGGATCGCGCGCGATGCGGACGCCAAGGGCATCTCCCGCTTCCTTCAGGCCCCGATTCTGCTGGCGACCTTTATGGCGGGGCCGCTGGGTCTGGGCATCTGGCTGCTGGTGCGCGGGCCTGCGGCGCGGCGGCAGGGGCGGTTTCGTTAAAATTCGCCGCTGGACGGCGCGCGCTGGTGGGCTAATCTCGCGGGCAAAAATACGCCCGGAGAGAGACACCAGCATGACCGAGATCGCGCAGCACAACCTCCTGACGCTTGATGAAATCCTCGCCCATTGGATTGCCGAGCAGCCCGATGCGCCCGCGATCGAGGGCGGGGAGCTTGCCTTCACCTATGGCGAGGTCGAGCAGCTGTCGCGGCAGATCATCGCCATGCTGGCCGCGCGCGGCATCGGCGCGGGCGACCGCGTGGCGTTTCTGGGCAAGAATGCGGCGAGCTATGGCCTACTCTATTGCGCCTGCGCGCGCGCCGGGATCGTGATCGCGCCGGTCGGATGGCGGCTGGCCGCGCGCGAGATCGCCTATATCCTCGGCGACACCGGGGCCAGGCTGCTGGTGGCCGCGCCCGACTTCATGGAGCTTGCCGCTGCGGCCATGGCCGAGCTGGCGAGCCCGCCCGAACTGCTGGACGATGCGGCGATGCTGGACGCGGCGCGCGGCTGCGATGCGGCACCCTTCACGCCCTGCGGCGCGGATGATCCGATGCTCCAGCTCTATACCTCAGGCACCACCGGCCACCCCAAGGGCGTGCTGCTGTCCAACGCCAATCTCACCCGGCTCAGGGTCGAAGGGATTGCTGCGGGCCTCACTTACTACACCGATTACCGCGCGGGCGATTGCATGATGGTGGCCATGCCGATCGCGCATATCGGCGGCACCGGCACCTTCAGCCTCGCCATGCTGGCGGGCATCCGCTGCCGTTTCGAGGCGGAATTCACCCCCGCAGGTGTCCTCGCGGCGATCGAGGCGGGGGCGACCCACATGTTCCTCGTCCCCGCCGCGCTGCAGATGGTGATCCAGCACCCGCAGGCGGCCAGCACTGATTTCTCGAACCTGCGCTATCTCATCTACGGCGCCGCGCCGATGCCGCTCGAACTGCTCAAGCAGGCGGTGCAGACCATGCCGAACACCCAGTTCCTGCAGGCCTACGGCATGACCGAGACGACCGGCACGGTCTCGATCCTGCCGCCCGAGGATCACAGCCTCGAAGGCAACCAGCGGATGCGCTCGGCCGGCAAGGCGCTGCCCGGGGTCGAGATCGCGGTGCGCGGGCCCGATAATGTGGAGGTGCCGCGCGGCGAGATCGGCGAGGTGTGCATCCGCTCGCCCTCGAACACGGCGGGCTACTGGAAGCTGCCCGAAGCGACCGCCAAGACCATCGATGGCGATGGCTGGCTCCACACCGGCGACGCGGGCGTGATGGACGAAGACGGCTATGTCTATATTCAGGACCGCATCAAGGACATGATCATCTCGGGCGGTGAGAACGTCTATCCGGCTGAGGTGGAAAGCGCGATTTACGGCCACCCCGCGATTGCCGAGGTCGCGGTGATCGGCGTGCCCTCGGCCCGATGGGGCGAGGAGGTCAAGGCCTGCGTCGTCGCCAAGCCGGGCATGGAGATCGACGCGGACGACGTCATCGCCTGGACGCGCGAGCGGATCGCGGCCTTCAAGGCACCCAAGAGCGTCGACGTGATCCCGGTGATGCCGCGCAACGCCAGCGGCAAGATCCTGCGCCGCGAGCTGCGCGCGCCCTATTGGGAGGGGCAGGAGCGGCAAGTGTCGTGAGGACGCTGTCGTGAGCGCCAAGAAGCACGCCCCAGCGGCGCTCAGGAACCGCGAAGCCATCGCCGAGGTGCTCGCGCGCGAATTGCCGGCGTCCGGCACGGTGCTCGAAATCGCGGCAGGTTCAGGCGAGCATGCGGTGTTCTTTGCGGAGCGTTTCGGTGCGCTCGCATGGCTGCCCACCGATCCGGCAGCAGACGCGCTGGCCTCGATCGCGGAATACCGCGCGGACTATCCGGGCACGAACTTGTCCGCGCCGATGATGCTCGATGCGGCAGCGCCCGAGACCTGGCCGGTCGCCGAGGCTGCCGCAATTGTGTGCATCAACATGATCCACATCAGCCCCTGGGCCGCGACCCAAGGGCTTTTCCGGGGGGCTGCCCGATTATTGGGCAGCGGGGGAGGGCCGCTGATTGTCTACGGGCCGTTCCTCGAGGACGGGGTGGAGACGGCTGCCTCGAATCTCGCCTTCGACGAAAGCCTCAGATCGCGCGATCAGGAATGGGGCTTGAGGCGTGCCGAAGATCTGGACAGCCTTGCCGCCGCGCACGGGCTCGCCCGCGCGGCGCGCCACGCGATGCCTGCCAATAATTTGAGCCTGATTTTTCGCCCGATCTAGCCGAGCGGATCAATCAATCGCGCGTTTTCCGGCGCGGCCGACGGACTGAATGTCCTCGCCGACGCCTTCGACCGTGTTGCAGGCGGTGGTGGTCAGCATGAAAGCGGCGAGCGCGGCGGCGATGATGGTGGTGCGAATCACAGAAGGGCTCCTTGTCGAGTCTCGACCAGTTAACGCGCAGGGTTGAACATTTATTCCTGACTAGCCGCTGAAGCGACACGTTTTGGCGCGGCGGTGCGGGCCCTGGCAAGCTGCCGCTCGCGCCAGGCGATCAGCAGGCCCGCGCCGATGATCAGCGGCGCGCCGAGCCACAGGCTGGCGGGCGGGGCGCGCTCGAAGATGGCATAGCCGTAGAAGCTCGCCCACAGCAGCGCGGTGTAATCCATCAGCAGGATCACCGCGGCCGAGCCGAAGCGCAGCGAGGTCGTCAGCAGCATCTGCGCGGCCGCCCCCACCAGCCCCATGCCGAGGATCAGCCCCCAGGTGAGCGGATCATGCGCCGCGGCCACGAAGGGCAGCGCGAGCGCGGCGACCGGCGTGGTCAGCGCGGCGAACCAGAAGACGATGCTCCACGGGTTCTCGGTGGTGTTGAGGTCCTGAATCTGGAAACTGATCAGCGCGACCATGAAGGGCGCGACAAGACCAACTGCGACGCCCGCGAGCGTTACGCCTTCGTGGAGGCCCGAGAAGGGCTGCATCACCACGATCACCCCGGCAAAGCCGATTCCGACCGCGCTCCAGCGATAGGGGCCGATCCGCTCGCGCAGCAGCACGATGGCGAGCAGCACGGCGAAGACCGGAGCGGTAAAGCCCAACGTGGTCGCCTCGGCCAGCGGCAACAGCAGCACCGCGCCGTAGGTGAAGATCATCCCGAACAACCCGCTCGCCGCGCGCCGGGCATGGGCGGGCAGGCGCTGCGTCTTCAGCAGCGCAAGCCTGCCGGTCAGCGCCAGCCCCGCGCCGAGCAGCAGGGTGGTGATGAGCTGGCGCCAGAAGATCAGCTCGCCCAGATGCGCGCCGCGCTCCCCCGCCAGCTTCACCAGCATGCCCATCGTCGCCAGAGCGAAGGCGGCGAGCAGCCGCACGAACAGCGCAAGCAGCGGGCGGGGGCGTGCGATCGAGCCATCCATCACCGGCGGGCTTGGCCGAGGCGCGGGGATTGCGCAAGGCGCAGCTGCGCCTACATGGCGCGCCATGGACGTGATCGCGCAATTCGAATTGCTGAGCGATGCCGCGCAGGTCGCGTGGGCAGGCGGCGCTTGTCTGGTGTTCGCCGTGTTTGCGAGCGTGATGGAATGGCGCCGCGGGCGCTCGCGCAATCTCGCCCGGCTTGAACAGGTCGGATGGGTGCCGTGGACAGGGCTGTTTTTGCTGAGCGCGATGCTCGGCGCGGGGTTGCTGGCGATGGCGCTGCCGGCGGTGCTCAGGGGCTAGCGGGCGTGACGGAGGGGTTGGTGCCTCGTTACCCCTCCGTCAGCCGCTGGCGCGGCTGCCACCTCCCCATTGCTGCGCAGCGGGGAGAGACTGAAGAACACCAGAATTTGAATGACCCTCGAACCCGAAGGGTTCGCAAGGCCAACCGGCCGCCGGCCGGTTAGGCCGAATGATCCGGGCCGGAGGGCCCGGATCGGCGTGTCAGAGACACGCCTCCAAATACGCTTGGTCAAACCCGAATTGCCGCGCCTTTTCGAGCGTGTAGGGACGCAGGCCCGAGGCGCGGAATTCGCCGATGATCTTGCCGTCGTCGGTTTCGTCCAAGTATTCGAACTTGAACAATTCCTGGGTCACGATCACATCGCCTTCCATCCCGATCACCTCGGTGATGTTGGTGGTGCGGCGCGAACCGTCGCGCAGACGCTTGACCTGCACGATCAGATCGACCGATTCGGCGATCTGGCGGCTGATGGCTTCCTTGGGGATCTTGATGTCGCCCATCAGGATCATGTTTTCCATACGGCCAAGGCATTCACGCGGGGAGTTGGCGTGGAGCGTACACATTGAACCATCGTGACCGGTGTTCATCGCGGCGAGGAGATCGAAACACTCCGCGCCGCGAATTTCCCCGAGGATGATGCGGTCCGGGCGCATACGCAGGGCGTTCTTCACAAGGTCGCCGATGGTGATCGCGCCCTGGCCTTCAAGGTTGGGCGGGCGGGTCTCGAGCGGCAGCCAGTGCGGCTGCTGCAGGCGAAGTTCCGCCGCGTCTTCGATGGTCAGCACGCGCTCGCCCGGGTCGATCATCTTCGACAGGGCGTTGAGCATGGTCGTCTTACCCGAACCGGTACCGCCCGAGATGACGATGTTCATCCGGCACGCGCCCGCGATCTTCAGGGCGGTCGCCATCTTGTCCGACATCGACCCGAAGTCGCGCAGCATGTCGATGGTGATCGGTTTTTCGGAAAACTTACGAATGGAGATCGCAGTGCCGCGCAAGCTGAGCGGCGGGACGATCACGTTCACACGCGAGCCGTCCTTAAGGCGGGCGTCCGCCAGCGGCGTGGTCTGGTCGACGCGGCGGCCGACCTGGTTGACGATGCGCTGCGCGATCTGGAACAGGTGCTGCTCGTCGCGGAAGCGGATCGGGGCGAGCTGAAGCTTGCCCTTCTTTTCGATGTAGGTCTGGTCCGGGCCGTTGACCATGATGTCGGACACGTCCGGATCGTTCAGCAGCTCTTCGAGCGGACCGAAGCCCAGCAGCTCGTCGATCAGCACCTTCTCCAGCGCGAACTGTTCGCGCCGGTTGAGGGTGACCTTGAGCTCGGCCAGCACTTCCATGATGATCGGGCGGAATTCCTCGGAGAGCTCCTCCTTGGACAGGGTCGCCGCCGCTTCGGGATCGACCCGTTCGAGCAGGCGCGGGAGCACCTGTTCCTTGATCTTGTGGACGCTGGCTTCAAAGCCGCCGACTTCGGATTCAGCCGCGTTGATCGACTGCATGCGCTCGTTGAGGCGGTCGATCGCCTCCGAGGTCGTCTGCGGCTTGGCAAGCGAGGGCGAAGGCGCGGGTGCGGGGCGCGCTGCGGCGGCCTCGCCCGGGATCGGCGGGAACTGCTCGCCGCCGCGCGGGGCAGCGCCCGCACCCTTCATCGGGCGTGCGACGCCGAAAGCGGGCCGCGAGCCCGGCTTCATTCCGCCTGCATTGCCCTTTTTGCCGAATGCGCTCATTCCCAGCCCCCAAGGGTCTCAAACCAATCGCGTCCACCTCGCCCCGATCAGGCGAAGGCGACGTCACGAGAAATGGTGAATAGGAGGTAATGGTTGTTTTTTTCCTAAGGATGCCGGACGCCCCCGATGGTTGGGCTTGCCGTTAAGGATCGTGGGGCTAGAGCAAGGCGGATTCGAACAGGGAAAGAATAACAAGAGATGTGCGGCATCATCGGGATCGTCGGCCAGAGCAGCGTTGCCGACCGCTTGGTCGACGGGCTCAAGCGCATGGAATATCGCGGCTATGACAGCGCCGGGATCTGCACGCTTCATGATGGTGCGCTGGTGCGGCGGCGGGCGGAAGGACGGCTTGCCAATCTGGTGACAGTGCTTGCCGGCAATCCGGCACCGGGCGATGTCGGCATCGCCCACACCCGTTGGGCCACCCACGGCGCGCCGACCGCATCCAACGCCCACCCGCATGCCACGGGCGAGGTGGCGATTGTCCACAACGGGATCATCGAGAACTTCAAGGAGTTGCGCGCCGAGCTTGCCGCCAAGGGGCGCGTGTTCGAGAGCGAGACCGATAGCGAGGTTGTCGCCCACCTGATCTCGGCCGAGGTCGAGGGCGGGGCCGATCCGGTGGCGGCGGTGCGCGCGGTGCTGCCGCGCCTGCGCGGGGCCTTTGCGCTCGCCATCGCTTTCCGCGCGGCTCCCGACCTCTTGATCGGCGCGCGGCTGGGTTCGCCGCTGGTGGTGGGTTACGGGCCGGACGGGGACGAGGCCGAGATGTATCTCGGCTCGGACGCGCTCGCGCTCGCCCCGCTCACCCAGCGTATCGCCTATCTCGAAGAAGGCGACTGGGTGGTGATCCGCCGTGACAGCGCCGAGGTGTACGATGCGGCGAACAACCCCGTCACCCGCGAAATCCGCTTCTCGGGCGCTTCGGCTGCGGCGGTCGAGAAGGGCAACTACCGCCACTTCATGCAGAAGGAGATCTACGAGCAGCCCACCGTGGTCGCGCAGACGCTCGGCTCCTACCTGCGCCGGTCGGACAATTCGGTGGCACTGCCGCAGATCGATTTCGACCTCTCGGCAATCCGCCGCCTGACGATCGTCGCCTGCGGCACCAGCTTCTATGCCGGGATGGTGGCGAAATACTGGTTCGAGCAGTTCGCGCGGGTGCCGGTCGACATCGATGTGGCATCCGAGTTCCGATATCGCGATCCGGTGCTGGAAGAAGGCGGGCTGGCGCTGTTCATCTCGCAGAGCGGCGAGACGGCAGACACGCTAGCGGCGCTCAGGCACTGCAAGGCCAACGGCCAGACCATCGGCGTGGTCGTCAACGTGCCGACCAGCACCATGGCGCGCGAGGCTGACCTGCTGCTGCCGACGCACGCGGGGCCGGAAATCGGCGTCGCCTCGACCAAGGCCTTCACCTGCCAGCTTGCCGTGCTGGCCGCGCTTGCCGCGCATATGGCGGTCAGGAAGGGGCGCCTTGACCGCGAGCAGGAGGCCGAAATCGTGCGCCACCTGCTCGAAGCACCAGCCGCGCTCAATGCCGCGCTGGCGCATGACGACGATATCGCTTCGATGGCGCACCTTATCGCCCCGGCGCGCGACGTGCTCTATCTCGGACGCGGGCAGGATTACCCGCTGGCGCTGGAGGGCGCGCTGAAACTAAAGGAAATCAGCTATATCCACGCGGAGGGCTATGCCGCGGGCGAGATGAAGCACGGGCCCATCGCGCTGATCGACGATGCCGTGCCGGTGGTAGTGATCGCGCCTTCGGGGCCATTGTTCGAAAAGACCGTCTCTAACATGGAAGAGGTGCGCGCGCGCGGCGGGCAGGTGGTGCTGATCTCGGACGCCGAGGGCATCGCGCAAGCAGGCGACGGCTGCATCGCGACGATCGAAATGCCGGTCGTCCACCCGCTGATCGTGCCGCTGGTCTATGCCGTGCCCGTGCAATTGCTGGCCTACCACGTCGCGGTGGTGAAGGGCACTGACGTCGATCAGCCGCGCAATCTCGCAAAATCGGTGACGGTCGAATAGGCGTCTTGCCGCCGTAGCTGGTTTCTGCCGTCGCAGAGGGGCTAACCGTCTGGCTCCATTGCTTTTCCAGAAGCTTTACTGCGCACTAACCATTGACGGTTAAGGCTCGATCCGTGGGCCAAGAAGTCACCTCACCGCAACCGGCGATCCAAGCCGAGTTGCCTCTTTCCGATGTGCTCGGATTGTCGCGCAATCCCGCGTTCGATCCGACGCGCCTGCGGGCCGAGGACGTGGCCGGGCTGACCCGCGCGAGCCGCAACCGGGTGATCGCGAATGCGATGCTCGCAGCCTTTGTCGTCAGCATCTTCGCGCCACTGATCGGGCTCGCGGTGGTGCTGCCCTGGGCGGGCGTGCTCGCGGCGATCCTGATCCGCACCCGCCAGACCGACATGCAGCTGGTCGAGGCCGGCGCCCGGATGGGCGCAGCGAGCCTTGAGCGCGCGCAGAACATCAATGCAATTGCGGGCGCTGCCTGCTGGTTGGCGGCGCTGCTGCTGTTCCCGTGGCTTTCGGACGGCGCGCAGGCCACTGCCATGCTGCTGGTCATCCTCGCCCTTATCAGCGCATCGACCTTTGTCTTTTCGACCTCGCCGCTCAGCGTGCTGATCTACATCGCGGTGCTTGGCGCGGGCACGATCATCGGCCAGGCGCTGGCGGGGCAGTGGCATGCGATGGGCGGGGCGATCCTGTTCACCATCGCCAACATTGTCGCCATGATCGAAATCCGCACCACTTTCGTCAAGGCGCGGCTTGCCGAGGCGGCGGTGGCGGAGAAGGAGGCGGTGGTCTCACTTTTGCTGCGCGAGTTCGAGGAGAACGAGGCCGACTGGCTGTGGGAAGTCGATCCCGTCCGCCGCCTGCGGGCGGTATCCCCGCGCTTCGCCTATGCACTCGGCAGGCCGCAGGTCGAGGTCGAGGGCAAGCCGCTGCTCGAGATGATCGCGGGCACCCGCTGGTCGAGCGGCCAGTTCCCCGCGAGCCTTCACGATCTGGCTGAAAGGCTCAAGAATCGCGAGAACTTCTCGAACATGCTGGTGCAGGTCTCGATCCTCGGGGAGGAACGCTGGTGGGAGCTTTCGGGCACCCCGATGCGCGACGAGCAGGGCCGCTTCACCGGCTTCCGCGGGGTTGGCTCGGATGTCACCGAACAGCGCAAGTCCTCCGAGAAGATCGCCTATCTCGCGCGCTACGACACGCTCACCCAGCTGCCCAACCGCTTGCAGCTGACCGAGGCGCTGGGCGAGGCGCTGCGCTATGCCGTGCAGTGGCGCACGCGCTGCGCGTTGCTGATGGTCGACCTCGACCGGTTCAAGGCGGTCAACGATTCGCTCGGCCACATGACCGGCGACAAGCTGCTGGCGCAGGTTTCCGCGCGGCTGCAATCGCTGATGGGCGAGACCCAGCTGTGCGGGCGTCTGGGCGGGGACGAATTCGCGATCGTGATCCGCGATGCGAGCGCGCCGCATTCGATCTCTAATCTCGCCCAGCGGGTGATCGAGCGTTTGTCGGAGCCCTATCAGGTCGATCACCACACGCTTTATGTCGGTGCCAGCGTCGGTTCGGCCGAGGGCCCGCGTGATGGCGGCACGGTGGAAGAAATGATGCGCAACGCCGACCTCGCGCTCTACCGCGCCAAGGACACCGGCGGAGGCGAGCATTGCCGCTTCGAACCCGTGCTCCACGCCTCGGCCGAGGAACGCCGCCAGCTCGAGGTCGCCTTGCGCAAGGCGCTGGGCCGCGACGAGATGATGCTGCACTACCAGCCGGTGGTCGATGCCCACACCGAACAGGTGGTCAGCTTCGAGGCGCTGGTGCGCTGGAATTCGAAAGACCACGGCTTTGTCAGCCCCGGCAAGTTCATCCCGCTGGCCGAGGACACCCGCCTGATTGTGCCGATCGGCCAATGGGTGATGCGCCGCGCCTGCGAGGAAGCGCGCAACTGGCCCGATCACGTCAAGATCAACGTCAACGTCTCGCCCGAACAGCTGCTCGAGCCCGACTTCCATACCGCTGTGGTGCAGGCGCTGGCGGCGACGGGCCTGCGCCCCGAACGGCTTGAAGTGGAAGTGACCGAGAGCATCTTCCTGCGCGATGCGAGCGTTGCCCGCAATGCGCTCGAACAGGTGATGGCGCTGGGCTGTTCGGTCGCGCTTGACGATTTCGGGACGGGCTATTCCTCGCTCGGCTATATCCGCAAGCTCAAGTTCTCGACCATCAAGGTCGATCGCTCCTTCGTGCAGGGCGCGGCGCAGGGCAGCGCGGAAAGCCTCGCGATCATCAACGCGGTGGTGGCGATGGCCAAGAGCCTCGACATGTCGACCACGGCCGAGGGCGTGGAAACCGGCGAGGAAGCAAAGCTGATCCGCAATCTCGGCTGCGACAAGATCCAGGGGTTCTATTTCGGCCGGCCGATGACCGCCGAAGATGCGAGCAACCTGTTCAAGCTGGCGCACGAACGCCGCGCGTGATCGGCGTCAGGCGGCCGCGAAGCTCGCCAGCGCGCTTTCGAACAGGCGCCGCCCGTCCGCACCGCCCAGCGCCGGCACCGCTGCGGACTCGATCGCGCGTTCGGGGTGCGGCATCATGCCGAGCACCCGGCCATTGGCGGAGAGCACCCCGGCAATGTCGCGGGCCGAGCCGTTGCACCCTTCGGCATAGCGGAACGCCACGCGGCCCTCGCCTTCGAGCATGTCGAGCGTTTCGGTGTCGGCATAGTAATTGCCATCATGATGCGCGACGGGAATGCGGATCGTCTCGCCCGCCGTGTAGTGCGCGGTGAAGGGCGAGGCGGCGTTCTCCACAGTCAGCGCCACGGTGCGGCACACGAAGCGCTGCCCGGCATTGCGCAGCAGCGCGCCGGGAAGCAGGCGCGCCTCGGTCAGCACCTGAAAGCCGTTGCACACCCCCAGCACCGGTACGCCGCGCTCCGCCGCCGCGACGACCGCGCGCATGATCGGGCTGGTCGCTGCCATCGCGCCCGAGCGCAGGTAATCGCCATAGGAAAAGCCGCCGGGCAGGGCGACAAGATCGAGCCTGTCCGGCAGCTCGGCATCGCCGTGCCACACGCGGATCGCAGGCACGCCCGCGACCGCCGCGATCGCCGAAGCCATGTCCCGGTCGCAGTTGGAACCGGGGAAGGTGATCACCGCCGCCCGGAACGCCATCAGTTGGCGCCCTCTATGGTGAAGCTCTCGATCACCGTGTTGGCGAGCAGCTTCTCGCACATCTGGCGGATCGTCGCTTCATCGGTGCCGTCGGCAAGATCAAGCTCGATCAGGCGGCCGATGCGGACATCCTCGACGCCCGCGAAGCCGAGCCCCTCGAGCGCATGGTGCACCGCGCGGCCCTGCGGATCGAGCACCCCGGGCTTCAGTCTGACGAGGACGCGCACTTGCATGGCCTGATGCTCCATTCTTGCCGAGGGGAGGGCCCCGCCAGCCGCCGCTTTGCGGGGCCGCTATAGCGCCCCGCGGCGCGGGCGCAATCGCGGGAATCGTGCTTCTCAACATGCGGGGCAGGCGGTCCGCTTTGAGCCCAGATTGTCACATTTCAGTCATATGAGCGGGGCATTGTAACCCTGTTGCAACAACTGTCCGAAGATCGCCCGCAAAGCGTCGCTTTCACGCAACATTTGCCGGGGGGCCATCTCGCGCGAATCGGGAAGAAATGTCACGGGCGGGCGCACCTACGCACCATCCGACCATACCATAGGCCATAGCCAAGGGGGTTTTCCGATGTCTCTCCGCTTTTCCGCCATTCGTGCTGCCTGGGCCGGCTCGACCGCCCTTGCCGCTGCCGCCGCTTTCGGCTTTGCCGCCCCTGCCGCCGCGCAGGACGAGGCTGCCGCCACCGCTGATGACGGCCAGCTCGCCACCATCATCGTCACCGCCAACCGGCGCGAGGAAAACCTCCAGGACGTGCCCGTTTCGGCCGACATCCTCGATTCCGAGCGCATCGGCGCGATCTTCAGCGGCGCCGGCGACATCACCGCGCTCGCCGGCACCGCGCCCGGCCTCAACGTCGAAAGCTCGAACGGCCGCGTCGCCCCGCGCTTCTACATCCGCGGCCTCGGCAACACCGATTTCGACCTTGCCGCCTCGCAGCCGGTTTCGGTGCTGCTCGATGACGTGGTGCTCGAGAACGTCACGCTCAAGAGCTTCCCGGTGTTCGATGTCGAGCGCGTGGAAATCCTGCGCGGGCCGCAGGGCACGCTGTTCGGCCGCAACACCCCCGCAGGCGCGGTGAAGGTCACCAGCATCAAGCCGAGCCAGGAATTCAGCGCCTCGGGCTCGCTGTCCTACGGCAGCTTCGATACGATCTCGGTCAACGGCGCGGTCGGCGGGGCGCTGGTTCAGGACAAGATCGCGGTGCGTGTCGCCGCCCAGCTCCAGCACCGTGCCAACTGGATCGACAATGGCTTCACCGGTGAGGACAATGTGCTCGGCGGCTACAACGACTTCGCGGTGCGCGGCCAAGTGCTGTTCACCCCGACCGAGCGTTCCAGCATCCTTGCTGCGGTCAACTACCGCAACCTCGATGGATCCTCGACCTTCTTCCGCGCCAACGTGCTCGGGCCGAGCGAAAACCAGCGGAACAACACCAACAGCCTCAACGAAAACTACGACCGCGACACCGTGTTCTACGATGCGGGCGGCGGCAACCGGGCTGAATACGAGCAGGTCGGTCTGACGCTGACCGGTGCCTATGAATTCGACGGCGTGACCCTGACCTCGATCACCAGCTACTGGACCAGCGAAGGCTTCAGCCGCGGGGACATCGACGGCGGCAACCTTGTCACCGGGCCGGGCTTCATTCCCTTCCCGTCGGACACGCAGGACTCGCTCGATCTCGAGCAGTTCACGCAGGAAATCCGCCTCGCCTCGACCACCGATGGCCCGCTCAGCTGGCAGATCGGCGGCTTCTACTTCGACAGCGATTTCGACGTCACCACGGTGGGCTTCACCTTCCCGCCGCCGGTCACCGTCAACCACACCAACGAAGCCTGGGCGCTGTTCGGACAGGTGACCTACCAGCTCACCGACAGCCTGCGTGCGAGCGGCGGCATTCGCTACACCGATGACCAGAAGGACTTCATCGTTGTCGCGGGTTCGGCGCCGCAGCCGCGCAGTGTGCAGGACGATCAGTTTGATTGGGACGTCAGCCTGTTTGCCGACGTTTCGCCCGATGTCAGCCTCTATGCCAAGGTCGCCAACTCGTTCCGCGGGCCGACGATTCAGGGCCGTGACGTCGCCTTCTTCAACCCGCCCTCGGTGGCGCAGTCGGAGAACATCACCTCCTACGAAGTCGGCTACAAGACAGAGCTGGCTGATCGCCGCGTGCGTCTGAACGGTGCGTTCTACTACTACACCGTCGAAGACCCGCAATTCACCGCCGTGGGCGGCGCGGGCAATCTGGTGCAGCTGATCAACGCCAACAAGGGCGAAGGCTACGGCTTCGAATTCGACGGCGCGTTCCAGATCACCCCGAACTTCCTCGTGACGCTCGGCGTGGCCTACAACAACACCGAGATCCAGGACCCCGGCCTTGAAGTCGGCACCTGCGCGCAGTGCACCGTGACCGATCCGCTGCGCACCATCGCCGGCCCCTTCGGCCCGATCAACTTCGCCAACATCAACGGCAACCCCTTCCCCAACGCGCCCGAGTGGAGCGGCGATCTGACCGCGCGCTATGGCATTCCGGTGGGCAATTCGGGTGAGTTCTACATCTTCACCGACTGGGTGTTCCTCGGTGAGACCAACTTCCTGCTCTACGAAAGCCTCGAGTTCAACGCCGGAAGCCGCTTCGAGGGCGGCCTGAAGGTCGGCTATGCGGGCAACAACGGGCAGTGGGAAGTCGCCGCCTTCGCACGCAACATCACCGACGAGGACAATGTCCTCGGCGTGGTCGACTTCAACAACAACACCGCCTTCGTGAACGAACCGCGCGTCATCGGCGCGCTGGTGGGCTTCAAGTTCTGAGCTGAGGGTTGGCTCTCCTTCACCGGGGAGCGCCGCAAAGGGGAAAGCCGGCAGGGGGCGACCTGCCGGCTTTTCTTTGTCTATGGGGCTGCTGCGGCCTCCGGCACCACCACGAAGCGCACGGCCGCCTCGGGGGCGAGATACTTGAGCGCCATCCGGTGAATGTCCTCCGGCGTGATTGCCGCGGTCACTTCGGGCACGGCGAGGAAACGCTCATACCGCTGCGGTTCGCTCTGCGCCCGCGCGGCGAGGGCAAGCCAGCCGCCAAGGTCCTTTAGGACATTGCCGTGCTCCTCGAGGAAGGGCTTGCGCGCGCGTTCGATAAGGTCGGGGTCAAGCGGCCCGGCGCGCAGATCGGCGATCAGGGTCGCCACCGCCTCCTGCGTCGCTGCGGTCTTGTCGGCCGCGACCGAGGCGCTGATGATGAAATTGCCATAGCCCGGATAGTGATGGCTCGGCTGCGACCCGGCCGAGGGGCCATAGGCCTGGCCCAGCTTCTCGCGCAGCCGGTCGGTGAGTTCGAGCCGCACGATCCGCGACAGCAGATCGAGCCGCAGCGTTTCGGCAAGGTCGCTGTCGTCGGTGGTCGGCCACCACCATTGCAGCAGCGCCTGATCGGGCTCGCCCTTGTGGGTGATGCGATGCTCGCTGCGCGACGGGGTGAAGCTGCGGCTGCGGTTTTCGGACCGCGGGTTGAAGGCGGCCTCCCGCGCCGGGAGCGCCCCCAGCGTGGCGGCGACGGCAGCGATGGCGGCGTCTTCGTCAAGATCGCCCACCAGCGCAATCTCGATCGCGCCCTTGGTGAGCCGGTCTGCCATTGCAGCGCGCAGCTGCACGAAGTCGAGCGCGAAGAAGGCCTCGCGCGGTTGCAGGCTGAAGCGCGGGTCATTGTCCGACAGGATGGCCCCGGTGACGGCCCCCAGCGCGCGGTCGGGCGTGGAATCGAGCGTATTGAAGAAGTTGTCGATGTTCTTGCGGAACCGCTCGACCCCCTCGGGCCGGTAGCCGGGATCGGTGAGGGTCGCGGCGAGCACCTGCAATTGCAGCGCCAGATCGCGCGGGGTGGTGGTGGCCGAGGCGGTGAAGGCATCGGTGTCGCTGCCGAGCCCGAAGGTGACGCTGCGCCCGGCGAGAACGCTGGCGAGTTCGTCCTGGCTGTGCTTGCCGAGCCCGCCTGAAGGCAGGGCGTTGGCGAGATAGACCGCGAGCGGGTTTTCGCGGGTGTTCATCAGTTCGCCCCCGTCGACCGCCAGCGCAAAGGCGATGCGGTCCTTGCGCACGTCGGTCTTCCTGAGCGTCAGCTTCACCCCGTTGGCGAAGCGGATCTGCCGGAAGCCGAGGCGCGGCTCGACCGTGTCGGAGACCACCGCGCCGGCCGCGCCGAAATCGCTGTAGCCAAAGGCGAGCGGGCCGTTGTCGACCGGCGCCGCGATGGCGAGCGCGAGGCCTTCGTCAAAGGCGGCTTGCAGGCCTGCCTCGCCGCCTTCGGGCGCAGCGCGGCCTTCGAAGCGGATCAGCGGTTCGGCAAACGGAGCAGCGTCCTCACGCATCGCCTGCCATACCGCCTCGGGGGTGATGGCGGGCGCGAGGTTCTCGAACTCGGCCAGCGCCCAATCGGGCGTGGTCGGGACGCGCTCGTCGCTCACCAGCGCCAGAGCAGCACCGGCAAAGACGGCATTGCCGCGGGTGTCGGCCGCCTTGACCCCGTTTTCGAGGCTCGTGCGGATGTTGGCGAGCTGTTCATCCAGTTCGGCGCGGGTGAAGCCGTAGGTCAGCGCCTGATTGACCTCGCGCGTGGCGGCAAGCACGCCCTTCTTCCACTCGCCATCGACGCTGCTGACCGTGAGGCTGGTGATGCGCGCCGCCTCGAAGATGTCGCCCGTGCCGTAGCTCGCCCCGCGGAACGGCGCATCGGCCCCGCGCGCGAGGCGGGCGAGGCGGCGGTTGACGATGGCATAGCCGATGGAGCGCAGCGCATCCTGCCGGCGATTGGCGCGCGTATCGGGCTCCTCGCGCCACGGGGCGAGACGGCTGATGGTGACGCTTTCGGAGAGCGCGGGATCGAGATAGATGTCTGTCTTGGCCTTGAGTTCCACGTCGATCGGCCCGGCATCGGGCTGAACGGGGGCGGGGCCTGCGGGCACCCAGTCGGCAAAGCGCGCGCGGATTGCGGCCTCGACCACTGCCACCGGGTAGTCGCCGACCACCACCAGCACGGTGTTGGCGGGCCGGTAGGTGCGTTCATAGAGCGCGCGGATCTGGGCAGCGGTGGCGTTTTCGAGCACCTCGGCGGTGCCAATCGGCAGGCGGCGGCCGTAGCGGGCTTGCGGCGCGAGGAAGGCGACGTTGTCCTCGTAATTGCGCAACTGGAAGCCGGAGCGGTCGCGGCGCTCGGCCAGAATCACGCCGCGTTCGCGGGCTACCGCTTCCTCGGAGATGGTAAGCTCGCTTGCGGTCTCGCGCATCAGCATCAGCGCGGTGCCCAGCAGCGCCTCGTCGTTGCGCGGCAGGTTGAGCAGGTAGGTGATTTCGTCAAAGCTGGTCGAGGCGTTGGTGTCCGCACCGAAGGCCAGCCCCTCGCGCTCGAGCAGCTTGACCATCTCGCCCTCGGGAACGCCCTTCGATCCGTTGAAGGCCATGTGTTCGAGAAAGTGCGACAGGCCCCGTTCGCTGTCGGTCTCCTCAAGCGCGCCCGAGGCGATGCGCATCCGCACCAGCGCGGTGCCCGCCGGGGTAGCGTTCTGGCGGATGACGTAGCGCATGCCGTTGGGAAGCTGGCCGAAGACGTAGCCGGGATCGACGGGCAGATCGCTCGCCTCGAAGGGCCAGACCGGGGCAGGCGCGGGGGATTCGGCCGCAGGTGCGGCTTCGGCGGCAGTCGGGGCGGCGTCCTGCGCGGCGAGCGCGGTGGTGAAGGCGAGCGGCGACAGCGCCAGCAGAAGTCTGGCAGCAAGGGGAAAATTCCGCATGGATTTCAGGTGTCTCTCGCTATGGTTATGACGCCTGCGAGACTAGCGACTGAAACCGCCCTGTCAGCTTATTTATTCAGCGCCGTCACTTCTTGAGCGGCGGCGGGCCGCGCAGGCGCGAGCGGGCGTGGGAGAGGTCGAACACCTCGCCCGGGCCATTGTCTTCCGCGCCCAGCAGGCCGAGGCGGCGGGCGACTTCGCGATAGGCCTCTTCCTCGCCGCCAAGATCGCGGCGGAAGCGGTCCTTGTCGAGCTTTTCGCCCGTCGTCATGTCCCACAGCCGGCAGCCATCGGGGCTGATCTCGTCGGCAAGGATCACGCGGCTGTAATCGCCATCATAGAGCCGCCCGAATTCGAGCTTGAAGTCGATCAGGCGGATATCGATCGCGGCGAACATCCCGCACAGGAAATCGTTGATGCGGATCGCCATCGAGGAGATGTCGTGCATCTCGTCGTTCGAGGCCCAGTTGAAGCAGGCAATGTGCTCTTCGGCGACCAGC
>PNKW01000017.1 GCA_013822695.1 Erythrobacter sp.
CCACCCACTTCCGGCCATTCGCCGCGCCCGGGCGCAAACCCGAAAGCAGAAGTGCTGCAAGCGGCCCCATTGGCAACAACCCAAGGTTCGTCGCCCCGTGTCAAGCACGAGGCGACGTGGTTGTCAGCTCTTCACCCACCGCCCCACAAAAAACCCGTCGAGCCCGCCTTGCTCGGCCAGCATCCCCGGATGGGTGCGCAGCCAGCCCTCAGGGGTGGGCATAAGGCCCGCAGGGAGTTCCTCGGGCGGGATCGGCGCGGGCGCAAGGCCCAGTTCGGCGTTGATCCACGCCGCCTGCTCCTCCCCTTCCTCCTCTTCCAGCGAGCACACTGCATAGACCAGCACCCCGCCGGGGTTCAGCCACTCGGCCGCCCGCGCGGTCAGGGCGCGCTGAAGCTCCGCCATCTCGGCCACCTGCCCCGTGCCGATGCGGTGGAGCACATCGGGGTGGCGGCGGCAGGTGCCGGTCGCGGTGCAGGGCGCGTCGATCAGGATCGCGTCGAAGCGGTGCTTCGGCTCCCAGGTGAGCGCGTCGGCACGCACGGGCGAGGCCGCAAGGCCGGTGCGCTTTAGATTGTCCTTGAGCAGGTCGAGCCGCCGCTTGGACAGGTCGAGCGCGGTGACCTTCCACCCTGCCGCTGCCAGCTGCATGGTCTTGCCGCCGGGCGCAGCACACAGATCGAGCGCGCTCCGGCCCGCTCCGCTGCCCAGCAGCCGCGCGGGGATCTGCGCGGCGAGATCCTGCACCCACCATGCTCCCTCCTTGAAGCCCTGAAGGCTTTCCACCGCCGCGCCCCTCGGCAGGCGGACATGGCCGGAGGCAAGGCTGACGCCCCCCATCTGGACGGCGCGGGTCGCGGTCGCGGCCGGATCGCGCAGAGCAAGGTCAAGCTCGGGCGGGAAGGCGAGGCCGGGGGCGATCGCGGCAGCCCTCTCCGCGCCCCAGCGGGCGATCACGCGCTCGGGCAAGGTCGGCATTTCGGGCAGCGCCGCGCCCTGCTTGTCGCCCTCGATTCTCGTTAACGCCGAGAACACCCCGTGCGCCAGCCGCCGCGGCCCGCCCTCGAGCAGCGCGAGGCCGGTTGCGATCACCGCGTGCGGGGGCGTCTCCAGCCGCAGCGTCTGGGCGAGCATCAGCCGCAGCACCATCCGCGCCTTGGCATCATCGGGCAGGCGCTGCTTCGTGGCGCTGTCGATCAGCGCGTCGAGATCGGTCAGCCAGCGCAGCGTCTCACCTGCGATGGCGCGGGCGAGCGCGCGGTCCGGCGCCTTGCGGATGTCGCCAAGCGCGGTGCCTTCGGCCTGCTCGAGCGTCTCGCCCCGCCGCAGCACGGCATCGAGCAGGCGCAAGCTTGCGCGGCGCACGGGAAGTCCGGGGGGAAGTGCCATGCGCGCGCTCTATCGGGGTCGCGGGCCTTATGCTAGCGATGATACCCGGCACCCCCGCGAGAGATCTTGCGACCAATGAGCGGCAATACCCACCAGATCACCCCCTTCATGCACGTCGCGGATTTCGAGGGGGCCGTGGGCTTCCTCACCGAGACGCTCGGCTTCACCGCGATCGTCAATGACGGCGGCTATGCCTATCTTGAGCGCGAGGGTGCAGGGCTGCGTGTGCTCGGAAACACCGATTGCAGCGAGCTTGGCGTGCCGCATCGCGGATTTGCCTATTACATCGACGTCCAATCGGTCGAGACGGTGCTGGAGCAGATCGGCGAGCGGCTCGCCGTGCTTCCGGAAGGCGATGTCGCCGGTCCGCGCGACCAGCCTTACGGCCAGCGCGAGCTGATGATCCGCGCCCCCGACGGGAACCTGATCGTCTTCGGAGCGCCGATCCAGCCATGACCAAGCAAAAGTCCGAGGCCGCCAAGGCCTTCAAGAAGCCCGCTCACTGGACCAACGATCCGGTGCCCGCCCCCAAGCCGGTCGCAAACGACGAGACGCTTTCGCCCACCCGCTATGGCGATTGGGAGAAGGACGGGATCGCGGTCGATTTCTGAAGCGGCCCGTACCCAGGTGGTGCCCAGGTCATAGCCATGTAGTCACGGGCTCGTCGCAAGGTGCTTGTGCCCCCTGCGATGTTCCACGTGGAACACTCAGAGCGGGGTGAACTCCACCTTCAGCCCGTCCCTGGGCTGCGGGATCGGCCAGTCCTGCCAATCGGGCTGGTAACCCGCGCCAGCCTCGATCCGATACCGCTGGAGCAACTGCGCCAGCAGGATCTTGACCTGCATATAGGCGAAGTGGAGCCCCAGGCACATGTGCGCGCCCCCGCCAAACGGCACCCAGGCATATTTGTGGCGGGCCTTCACCTGATCGGGCGTGAAGCGCAGCGGATCGAAGGTGAAGGGATTGTCCCAATATTCCTCGGAATGGTGGGTCCAGTAGATGTTGATCCCCACCGAGGCGCCCGCAGGAATGCGATAGCCGCCATATTCGAATTCGCGCAGCGCGCGGCGCGGCATCGAGGGCACGGGCGGGATCATCCGCAGCGATTCCTTGAAGGCCATCTCGGTGAGGTCGAGCTTGCCGAGATCGTCGTAATCGAGCGGGCGGGGATTGCCCTCGCCATCCGGGCCGCCGGTCACCGCGAAGATCTCCTCGCGCAGCTTCTCCTGCCATTCGGGATTGGTGGCGAGGTGATAGATCAGCGAGGTCGCCGAGGAGGTGATGGTATCATGCGCCGCCATCATCAGGAAGTTCATGTGATCGACCACCTCGTCGACCGGCAGCAGGCTCCCGTCCTCGCGCGTGGCGGTGGCGAACTGGCTGAACATGTCCTGCCCGCCGCCTTCCTTGCGGCGGCGCAGGGTTTCCTTGGTGAAATAGTCGACCAGGAAGGCGCGGCCATCGACGCCCTTCTTCATCTTGGTGAAGGGCAGCGGCTTCCTCACCGGCGCGACCGAGGCCTGCACCATGTCGACGAAGGCTGCGTTGATCTTGTCAGCTTCCGGCCCCCAGGGCAGACCGATGAAGCTGTCGGCCGCGAGATCGAGGGTGAGCTTCTTGATCGCCGGATAGAAAGTCTGCGGCCCCGCCCAGCCCGCCACTTCGCGGGCAATGCCCCGGTTCAGCGCGCCCGAATAATGCCGCATCGGTTCCGGTTTGAACGCAATCGAGAGCGCGCGGCGATCGATCCGGTGATGCTCGAAATCCATCAGCATCAGCCCGCGCGGGAAGAGCTGGTCGAGCACCGGGCCCCAGCCCTGTTCCGAGGAGAAGATCTTGTCCTTGTTGAACAGCAGGAGCTCGTTCGCCTCCGCGCCGATCAGCGCGATCTGCCAGCCGCCGAAGGCGCGATTCTTGTAGACCTTGCCGTGGGTGGCGATCATGCGCGCGGCGAAGGCGTGGGGGTCGGCGAGCATGGTGAAGGTGTTGCCGACCACCGGCCAGCCCGCCTCTCCGGGAATGTGCGCCAGGTCGGCATCGGTCAGGCGCTGCTCGCCCCAGTGGCGCGGCGCGCCGGCCGGGGCGCTGCCGCCGGTGGTTTCGCTATCCTGCGGGGCTTCGGCAAGGGTGGCCATGTCTTTCCAGATGCTCCGGTTATCGCGTTCGGATTCGCAACTTACCTTGATGAAAGTTTCGCGCAAGTTTCCGCCGCGTCAAATCCATCCCGCCAGCTCGCGACGCAGCATCGCATCGATCATGGCGAGGCCATCATCCGAGGTGTTGAGGCAATCGAGCACGGCGTAATCCTCGCCGCCCGCTTCGCAGAATTCCTCGCGGCCCTCGATCGCGAGCTCTTCCAGCGTCTCGACACAGTCCGCCGCAAAGCCGGGGGCGGCGACCACCAGCCGCTTGGTGCCCTTGCCGCCTTCGGCAATCAGCGTCGCATCGATCGAGGGTTCGAGCCATGCGGCCGGGCCGAAGCGCGACTGGAAGGTGGTTTCGAACCGTACACCGGCAAATTCGGGCCGCATCGCCAGTTCCTCGCGCAGCAGCCGCGCGGTCTTGGAACAGTGGCAATAATAGGGATCGCCCTTCTCCAGCGTCTGCTGCGGCATCCCGTGGAAGCTCAGCAGCATGACCTCGGGGGTGAAGGTCAGCGCGCGCACCTGACGGGTCAGATCCTCGGCCAGCGCGCCGATATAGCCCGGCTCGTCGTGATAGGGCGGCACGAAGCGCAAGGCGGGCTGCCAGCGCGTCTTCTTCATGACGCGGGCGATCTCGTCGAACACGGTCGCGGTCGTCGCGGCGCAATATTGCGGATACATCGGCGCGATCAGGATGCGGTCGCACCCGTCCGCCATCAGCGCGGTGAGGCGGCTTTCGATCGAGGGGTTGCCGTAGCGCATCGCCCAATCGACCTGCACCTTTTCGCCGAACCGCCCGACCATCGCCTCGGCCTGCCGCGCGGTAATGTCGGCGAGCGGCGAGCCGCGCTCGGTCCAGATCTTCTGATAGGCCTTGGCGCTTTTCTGGGGGCGCGTGTTGAGGATGATCCCGCGCAGGATCAGCTGCCAGGCGATCGGCGGGATCTCGACCACGCGCGTGTCCGACAGGAACTGCTTGAGGTAACGCTTGACCGAATCCGGATCGGGCCCGTCGGGCGTGCCGAGGTTGATCAGCAGCACGCCGATACGGCCGCTTTTCGCAGGAGGATGGTCGCCCGGAAGGCGCTGGGTCTGCCAGGTCATAGCCCGCCTAACGGTCGGCAGGCGTTTCGTTTCCGCAGGGCAAGCATTGTGCCTGCGATTTGTTGCATAAATGTCGGGATCATATGCCGTCCGAAAGTAGGGGCAGGCGGCGCAGGCGCAAGCCCGTGGCCGAATAGAGCGCGTTGGCAATGGCAGGCGGGGCGACCACCGCGCCAAGCTCGCCCGGATCGGCGGGGCTCGCATCGCTGGCGATGAACTGCACCCGCATCTCGGGGCAGTCGGCAAGCAACGGCAGGCCCAATTCGGTCTCACCCGTCGCCTCGGGCAGCCCGCCGCGCAGCCGCACTGCATTGCCGAGCGCGATGCCGATGCCGAACACCAGGCCACCCTCGATCTGCTGCTTGGCGATGTCGTGGTTGATGATCCGGCCAAGATCCACCGCCGCCGACAGGCGCACCACGCGCACGCCGCCCTCGCCCTGTCGCGCGGTCGCGACGCAGGCGATGCGGGGGGCGTCGTCCCCCTCGCCGAGCCGCGCGCAGGCGAGGCCCTGCCCGCTCTGGTCGACACCCCCGTCCCACTCGGCCAGCTGCGCCGCGCGCTGGAGGCAGGCGGCAAGCCGCACATCGCCCCCCAGCATCGACATGCGGAACGACAGCGGCTCGCGCTTCGATTTCGCCGCGATCTCGTCGATGAAGCTTTCGATCGCGAAGATCGTCGGCCCCCATGAATTGCCGCGCACGCGCCCCACCGGCAGGCCGATATCGGCGGGGATATGCTCCACCATCACGGCGGGAATCGTATAGGGCGGCAGCGCGCCTTCGACTGCGAGCGGATCGGCCTTGCCCGCAGTGTCGCGCATCGCAGCCATGCTGGTGCGGTTGCCGAACAGGCGCTGGCCGAACTCGCGCGCCGAGGGCGGGGTCGCCACGCGCACCCGCATTGCCTCAATCGTGCCACCCGAGGTTCCGGGCGCGCCCTTGGCGAGCTGCGCGCCGAGCAGCATCCAGTACGGCGCGCGCGGGCGGGCGCGGATCAGCTCGTCGCGGCGCGGCCAGACCAGCTGCACCGGGCGCCCCAGTTCCTTGGCGATCAGCGCGATCTCGATCGCATGGTCATGTTCGAGCCGCGCGTCGAAGCTGCCGCCTGCGGGCGTGGGGTAGAGCGCGACCTTCTCGGTCGCGATGCCGATCGCGCGCGCGGCGGCGATGCGGGCCTGTTCGGGGGCCTGCGCAGCAATCCACAGATCGAGCCGCCCGTCCTCGAACCGCGCGGACGCGGTCGCGGTTTCGAGCGGGGCGGCATAGGCGGGCTCGACCTCGTAGCGCCGCCCGATGTCGACCCGCCCGAGCCCATCACCGCCGAAGCCGGTCTCGGCGATCACATGCGCCTCCCCCGCGGTCAGCAGCGTGTCGAGCCGCGCGGCGATATCGGCGCTGTTGACGGGGGCGGCGGTGCGGAAGCGCGGCTTCATCGCGGCGAGCGCGGCCTCGGCGCTCCACCAGGTGTCGGCGGCGACTGCCAGCCAGCGTTTGCTCTCGATGATCCCGGCAAGGCCCCTGATCCCGGCGGCCGCCTTGGTATCGAAGCTTTCAAGCTCCGATCCGTCCGCCGGGCCGTGGCGGATCGAGGCGAACACCATGCCGGGCAGCCGCACGTCGCCGGCAAAGCGGTGCGAGCCATCAACCTTGGAAGGCAGGTCGATGCGCGGGTAGGCGGGCGCAGCGTCGACATCGGCGGGGAGCGGCTTTTCGCGCGGCGGCTCGGGCTTCAGCGGCGGGGGATCGGGCGGGGTGTAGCCTGCCGCCGCCTCGGCCAGCTCGCCGAAGCTCGCGCGGTTGGCGCCTTCAGTGACCAGGCCGTTCTCGACCTCGCATTCTTCCCACGAAACACCCCAGCGCGCCGCAGCGGCCTGCGCGAGCATCGCGCGCGCGGCGGCGGCAGCCTCACGGCAGGGCATTTCGTAGGCGGCGAGCGAGGTGCCACCCGCAGTCGCGTTGAACCGGCTGCTTTGGGCAAATCGGATCGCCAGCAGGTCGTCACTCGCGGGCGAAAGGCCGGTAAAGCGCGAATCCCACAACGCCAGCCATGCCTTCGCCAGCGGGACATTCGCATAGGCCCCCGAAACCGGCGCGGGCTCGACGGCGATCTGCCGCCAGTCCGCGCCCATTTCAGTGGCGATGATCTGCGGCAGGATGGTCGTGATCCCCTGCCCCATCTCGAGCTGCGGGACGGCGACCGTGACCACGCCGTCGGCGGCGATCTTGAGCCAGGCACCGAACACGTGCTCGGCCCGCGCGGCCACCAGCGGGGTGCTGTAGGTGCGCGGGATCAGCCACCAGGCGACCACGAGGCCCCCGCCAGCTGCTGCCCCTGCCAGAAGTCCGCGCCGCGAGACCTGCATTTCGCTACAGTTTCCCCGTGTCCAGCCAGCGGCCGAGCTTTTCGGCGATGGCGCGGAAGGGCTCTCCAGTCTCGTCATCGCCCGCTGCCGGTGGCTCACCCCTGTCGCCCGCGATACGCGTGGCGAGGGTCAGCGGCACGCGGCCGAGGAAGGGGATTTCGAGCGCGACGGCGAACCGCTCCACGCCGCCGGTGCCGAAGGGATCGCTCACCTCGCCGCAATGCGGGCACGCATAGCCTGCCATGTTCTCGACGAGGCCGATGATCGGCACCTCGCCCTGTTCGAACAGCTGCCCGGCGCGCGCGGCGTCGATCAGCGCCAAGTCCTGCGGGGTCGAGACCAGCACCGCGCCATCGGGCTTGTGCGCGGAGAGCATCGAAAGCTGCACGTCACCCGTGCCCGGCGGGAGGTCGACCAGCAGCAGATCGGTCTCGCCCCAGTCGGCCTCGACCAGCTGCGACAATGCCTTGCCGGTCATCGGCCCGCGCCACGCCAGCGCCTTACCGGGGGCGACGATGTGGCCCATCGACAGCACCTTGACGCCGTAGGGGCTGTCGATCGCCACAAGCTGTGCGCCATCGGGGGTGGCGCCGGGCTTGATGCCTTCGGTTTTCAGCAACTTGGGCTGCGAGGGGCCGTAGATGTCGCCGTCGATCACGCCGACACGGCGGCCCAGCTTGGCCAGCGCGACCGCCAGGTTGGTGGTGAGCGTCGACTTGCCAACCCCGCCCTTGCCGCTCCCCACCGCGATCAGCCGGCGGCGGCGGCGTTCGCCGGTGAGCGCGATGCGCACCTCGGCGATTTCGGGCAGGGCGGAGAGCGCGGCGGTGATCTCGGCCTCGAGGGCTTTGCGGCCTTCATCGGGCAGATCGCCCGCCTCGGCAACGATGACAGCGCGGCCCAAAACTATGCGCGCGGAACGCAGCCGGTGGTTAATTTCGGCGCTCAGCGCAGCGCGGATCAGCGCCTCTTCGGCATGCGGTTCGCGGGGCGGACTGTCTGACTTGCTCATGACGCGACGCCTCTAACACCAAATTCACGCAGCGAACCCCTGTTTTTCGCCGGAACCCGTGCCTATAAACAGGTCATGCAGAGAATGGACGGCTGGAGAGAACGCCTTGGCGCGGGGCTTAAGGGCCTTGCCATGGCTGGAAAGAACCCCTGGGGCGGCGGAAGCGGTTCGGGCGACGATGGCGCGCCCGGGAACGAAGGCGAAGGCGGCGGCGGCGAAAGCGGCGGCCCGCGCAATCCGTGGCTCCCCGGCGGGGGCGAGCCCGGCAAGCGGCGCTCGGCCAGCATCGAGGACATCTTCAAGAGCCGCGGCCCCGAAGGCCCGCGCCGCGCGGGCGGCGGTGGCGGCGGAGCGGGCGGCCCCGGCTTCCGCTTCCCCGAACGCCCCGATGGCAAGAGCTGGGTCCCGGTGATCTTCGGCGGCGTCGCGCTGGTGTGGCTGGGGGTGACGAGCTTCCACTTCGTCCAGCCGGGCGAGCAGGCGGTGGTGACCTGGCTCGGCGGCAAGTATTACGGCACGCTGGACTCCGGCACGAACATCACTGCCCCCTGGCCGCTCCACACGGTCGAAAAGGAGAACGTGACGCAGGTGCGATTGGAGGAGGTGCCCGGCACCAAGACCGAAAAGCTGATCCTGACCGGCGACCAGAACCTCGTCGATCTCAGCTATCTGATCCGCTGGAACATCGCCGACCTGACGCTCTACAAGTTCCAGCTCAACGATCCGCGCAACGCGCTGCTCGAGATCGGCGAGGCGGCGATGCGCGCGGCGGTGGCGCGGCAGGATCTCGATTCGGTGCTGACCGGTGCGGGCCGCGCGGAGATCGAGCAGGATGTGCGCATGGCGATGCAGGCGCGGCTCGATGCCTATCGCTCCGGGATCAGCGTGCAGGGGATCGAAATCAACAAGGTCGATCCGCCGAGCCGGGTGGAGGAAGCCTTCAAGGACGTCTCCAGCGCCCAGCAGGACGCCGATGCCAACCTCAACCGCGCCCGCGCGGGCGCGAACCAGGTGCTCGCCCGCGCGCAGGGCGATGCGAGCGAATTCAACAATATCTACGAGGAATACAAGCTCGCGCCCGAAGTGACGCGTCGCCGCCTCTATTACGAGACCATGGAGCAGATCCTGTCCAAGACCGACAAGACGATTGTCGAATCCGGCAACGTCACCCCCTACCTGCCGCTGCCCGAGCTCAAGCGCCGGGCGCAGGCGGCACCGCAGCCCTCGCAAGCGGAGGGGCAGTAAGGTCATGAACGGCATGTTCCAGAACGCCCGCAACCTCGTCATCGGCGCGATCGTGCTGCTGGTGGCAGTGATCGCCAGCGTGGTGATCGTCCCCGAAACCCATCAGGCAGTGGTGATCCGCACCGGCGAGCCCGTGCGCGTCATCAACCAGTTCCGCCCCGATGTGCCCTATGGCTCGACCGGGGCGGGGCTCGCGCCGCGCATCCCGTTCATCGAGGAAGTGCGGATGATCGACCGCCGCGTCCTCGACATCGACATGGAGCGCACCCAGGTGCTGTCCAAGGATCAGCAGCGCCTCCAGGTCGATGCCTATGCGCGCTACCGCATCATCGATCCGGTGCGGCTGGTCGAGAAGGCCGGAACCGAGCGCCAGCTCGAAGCGCAGCTGCTGCCGATCCTCACCTCGGTGCTGCGGCAGGAGCTTGGGCGCATCCCGTTCTCGGCGCTGATCAATGCCGAGCGCGGGGCGGCGATGACCAACATCACCGCCACGCTCGACAAGCAGGCGCGGACCTACGGCGCGCAAGTGCTCGACGTGCGCATCAAGCGGGCCGATCTTCCCGAAGGCAGCCCCCTGGATGCCGCCTTCACCCGGATGGAGACCGACCGGCAGGAACAGGCCGCCACGATCCGCGCCGCGGGCTTGCGCGATGCGCAGATCATTCAGGCCGAAGCCAACGCTCAAGCGGCCAAGATCTACGCCGATGCTTATGGGAAAGACCCGCAGTTCTACGACTTCTACCGTGCGATGCAGAGCTACCGTTCGACATTCCTTAACGCCGAGGGGCAGAGCACCATGGTGCTGTCGGACGACAGCGAGTATTTCCGCCAGTTCAAGGGGCAGCCCTAGGCATTCGACCAAGCGCCAACGCGAGGCGATGGATGCCGAGGGTATTCAATCGGCGTTCAGCCGCAGAAGGCGCATTTGAGGCCGCCGCACCGACGACGGGCGGCCTCCCGCACGAGGGTTTCAGGAACGGCGCAAGGACCTTGCGCATTTCCGCAAAGGATAAGGACCAAGAGGACGTGAACAAAGTGCGCTATGTATACGGACTGTCGAGCGCGCTGCTGGTGGGCGGCGCTACCATTTCACTGATCACGGGCTCGCCGCTGGGCGCACAGGTGGCGCAGAACGACGGTGCGGTGATGAACCGCGTGGTGCCGGTCGCAGGCGCGCCGGCGAGCTTCGCCGATCTCACCGCGCAGCTCCAGCCGGCGGTGGTCAACATTGCCACCCGCCAGCGGGTCGAGGTGCAGAACAATCCCTTCGCCGGCACGCCCTTTGCCGAGCTGTTCAACCGCCGTCAGGGCGGCGGCGGCGAGGCCCAGCCGCAAACGCGCGAGGCGCAGTCGCTGGGCTCGGGCTTCATCATCTCGGCCGACGGGATCGTCGTCACCAACAACCACGTCATCAGCCCGCCCGATTCCCGCGCGAAGCTTGAATCGATTACCGTCACGCTGGCGGACGGCACCGAATACGAGGCCGACGTGATCGGCGCGGATGCCGCATCCGACCTTGCTGTGCTCAAGATCCGTTCGGACAAGACCTTCCCCTTCGTCAAGTTCGGGGATTCGGCAGCGACCCGTGTGGGCGACTGGGTGGTGGCAATCGGCAACCCCTTCGGCCTCGGCGGCACGGTGACCGCGGGGATCATCTCGGCGGTCTATCGCAGCACCGGTCAGGGCACCGCCTATGACCGCTATCTCCAGACCGACGCGAGCATCAACCGCGGCAACTCCGGCGGCCCGCTGTTCGACATGCGCGGCAATGTGATCGGCATCAACAACGCGATCTTCTCGCCCTCGGGCGGCAGCGTCGGGATCGGCTTTGCGATCCCCGCCGAAACCGCCGCGCCGATCGTCGAGAAACTGCGCGCAGGCCAGGAAATCCAGCGCGGCTTTCTCGGCGTCAGGCTCCAGCCGATCGACGAGGATTACGCCGCCTCGCTCGGCCTGCCTAAGCGGCGGGGCGAATTGGTGCAGGTTGTCGAGGACACCAGCCCGGCGGGCAAGGCGGGCATCAAGTCGGGCGACGTCCTGACCAAAGTCAACGGCAAGGACGTGACGGCCGAGCAGACCGTGTCGTTCCTCGTCGCCAATCTCCAGCCGGGCACGGTGGTGCCGGTCGAAGTGCTGCGCGAGGGCAAGCGGATCAACATCAACGTCACGCTGGGCAAGCGCCCGAGCGAGCAGGAGCTGGCTGCCCAGGCGCAGACCTTCGATCCCGATGCCGAAGAGCCGATGGCGCCGGGCACCTCGGACGAGACGATCGAGCAGAAGCTCGGCATGCAGGTCATGCCGATCAGCGCCGCGGTTGCGCGCTCGCTGGGCATTCCGGCCGATACCAAGGGCGTGGTCATCGCTGCGGTCGATCCCAATGGCGATGCCGCGCGCAAGGGCCTGCGCCGCGGTTTCATCATCCTATCGGCAAACTATCAGGCCACCCCGACGGTCGAAGCGCTGCTGGCGCAGGTGCAGGCCGCCGTCGCCGACAAGCGCGAGGCGATCCTGCTGCGCGTCCAGCGCGGCACCACTCCGCCCGTTTTTGTCGCGGTGCGCATCAACTGATCCGCGCCCCCCTTTCGGGGGCAGGACAAAGAAAAAGGGCGCCGGGAGCATATCCCGGCGCCCTTTTTCGTGAGTGCCCGCGCTATTGCGGCGGCGGCTGGGCAGGGGGCTGGGCCGGACGGCGCGGCGGGCGCTGGTTCTGCGGCAGGCTGCCGCCGGTCGCCTCTTCGAGGAAGTCGCGGCTTGCCGCCGGGGGCGCATCGGGATCGCCCTCCGGCGTCTGCGAGGGATCGCGCCGGTCGGGCTGCACCAGATTGCCCTGTTCGTCGATGTAGTAATAATCCTCGGGTTCGCCGAACAGGGCTTCCTGATCGGGCTCGAGCTGCCATTCGGGCAGTTCGAGCGTCACGTCGAACGGCTCGACCGGGCGGTCCTTGACCGCATAGCGCATATAGGCGGCAAAGGCCTGCGCCGGAGCGCGGCCGCCCTGGAGTCCCGCGACCGCCTTGGCATCGTCGCGGCCCATCCACACCCCGGTGGTGACGCCGCTCGAGAAGCCGATGAACCAGCCGTCCTTGTTCGACGAGGTGGTGCCGGTCTTGCCCGCTACCGGCCGCCCGATGTCTGCGGCGCGCCCGGTGCCGGTCTGGACCGCAGCCTGAAGCAGATCGGTGATGCCCTTCGCCACGTGATCGGGCACGGCGGGAGACTGGCGCTGCGCCTCGCGCTTGTAGAGCACCTCGCCGCTCGCGCCGGTCACCTTGGTAATGCCGTAGGGCTCCACCGGCACGCCCTTGGCGGCAATCCCGGCGAAGGCCTGGGTCATCTCGATCACCCGCATCTCCGAGGAGCCGAGCACCATCGAGGGGAAGGTGTCGATCTTGGAATTGACCCCGAACCGCCGCGCCATCGAGGCGACCGTGCCGAACCCGACCTCGTTGCCGAGCTGGGCTGCGACGGTGTTGATCGAATAGGCGAAGGCGGTGCGCAGGTCAGTCTCGCCGACGTTCCGGCCATTCGAGTTGCGCGGGCTCCACCCGTCGATCGTCACCGGCGTGTCGACCACCTTGTCCTCGGGCACGTAGCCTGCCTCCAGCGCGGCGAGGTAGACGAACAGCTTCCACGCCGATCCCGGCTGACGCAGCGAGGCGGTGGCACGGTTGTAGTTGCTGGCGACGTAATCCGTGCCGCCCACCATCGCCAGGATCGCCCCGTCACGGTCGAGACTGACCAGCGCGCCCTGTGCGCCCTTGGGAGTGTTGGACTCGATCGCGGCGGTCGCGGCGCGCTGCATGCCGATATCGAGCGTGGTCCACACCTCGATCGGCTCGTAGGTTTCGGGCAGGATGATATCGAGCTGCGGCAGCACCCAGTCGGTGAAATAGCGCACCGAGTTCTGCCCGGCGTCCTGCTTCAATTGCACCGCGCTGACATCGACCTGCGCCTGATCGGGAGTGATATAGCCCTGCGCGCGCATCAGGCCGAGTACCACCTTGGCACGGCCGATCGCAGCCTGCACGTCGGCGGTGGGCGAATAGGAACTGGGCGCCTTCACGAGCCCTGCGATGATCGCCGCCTCGCCAACGTTCAATTCGGTCGCGGGGTGGCTGAAGAATTTGCGGCTGGCGCTGTCGATCCCGTAGGCGCCTCCGCCGAAATAGACCTTGTTCAAGTAGAGTTCGAGGATCTGCTCCTTGGAGAACTTCCATTCGAGCGCCATCGCCAGCACCGCCTCGCGCGCCTTGCGGTCCAGCGAGCGGTTGTTGTTGAGGAACAGGTTGCGCGCCAGCTGCTGCGTGATGGTCGAAGTGCCCCCGAGCCGCTCGCGCGAGCCGGTCAGCCCCTCCACCAGCGCGCCGGTGAGGCGCACCGGATCGACCCCGAGGTGCGAGCGGAAGCGCTTGTCCTCGACCGCGATCATCGCGTTGGTCATGTTCTCGGGAATGTTGTCGTAGGTCAGCCACTCGCCGAAGCTCGGCCCGATCTCGACCAGCTCGCGCCCGTCGCGCGCGCGCACCAGGATGGTCTGGCCCGGCTGGGTCGCCTTCAGGGTCGCGTAATCGGGCAGGGAGGAGGCCGCGAAGCCGACCGCGAAGCCGAGGAACACCAGCCCCAGAAGGGCAAGACCCGTGCCCCAGACGAACAGGCGCTTGAGCCACACCCGCCAGCGTGGCGGCGGCGCGCCTGTGCCGGACCCGGAGCCCTTCGAACGGGGGGGTGGCGCATCCGCGCGCTCCGCCGCCGCGCGGCGCTTGCCCCGCGCGCCCTTGTTCTGCAACTGCTCACCCCTTCTCGACATGCCTCTGCCCACCTGATGCCGCCTGCTGATTTGCGGCGCGCAAGATCGGCCCCCTGCATAGGCAAGTTGTAACCGGGAATGAACCCGGGTTTACGCAGGCATCCCCGATGCTCGGGGCAGGTCGCCGCAAGTCTGCCCTCAACCCTCGTGCGGGGTGAACACCAGCGCGGCCGAATTGATGCAGTAACGCAGCCCCCCCTGCTCGGGCGGGCCGTCGGGGAAGACATGGCCGAGATGCCCGCCGCACTTGCCGCAGCGCACTTCGGTGCGGATCATGCCATAGGTCGTGTCGCGGTGCTCCTCGATCACGTCCTCGGTCGAAGGCTTGGTGAAGGCGGGCCAGCCGCAGCCGGAATTGTACTTGGCGGTCGAGTAGAACAGCTGCGTGCCGCAGGCGGCGCAGTGGTATTCGCCCTCGTCATAGAACTTGTCGTATTCGCCGGTGAAGGCGCGCTCGGTCCCGGCCTCGCGCAGGATGTGATACTGCTCGGGGGTGAGCTTCTCGCGCCATTCGGCATCGGTCAGGCTGCGGGGATCGTCGGTCATACTATCACCTCTCCTCTTCACGCTGATATCGGATTGCCGCAGGCAATCCGCAAGCGCGAACGCGCGCCCGCAGCGATGCGGCCTTCAGGCCGCGTGAGCGAGGATTTCGCACGCCGCAGGGCGTGCGGCTTTCAAGAATCAAGCAGCGAATAATGCGGCGGTGGCTTGATCGTCTCCATCCGCTCGGTCAGCAGCGGACGGAAGCTCGGGCGGCTCTTGAACACCGCATACCAGCCGCGCGACTGTTCGTGCCCGCTCCAGTCGATCCCGCCGAGGTAATCCGCGACCGAGATCTGCGCCGCCGCCGCCAGATCGGCGAGGCTCATGGTCGATCCGGCCACCCACGGACGGTTGTCGATCAGCCAGTCGAGATAGTCGAGATGCCCGTGCGCCATCTTCATCGCCTCGCGCAGCGCGCCGCTATCGGGCGGCAGGCGCAGGATGCGCTTCTTCATTCGCTCGGACAGCAGCGGCGCGGTGACGTCGGCGTAGAAGTTCTCGTCGAACAGCGCCACCAGACGGCGGATCTCGGCGCGCTGGGCGGCGGTGCCGTTGATCATCGGATTGCGGTCGACCGTCTCCTCGAAATATTCCGCGATCGCGCGGCTATCGGGGATGATGACGCCGCGCTCCTTGTCGGCGATCACCGGAGTGCGCCCCGCGGGGTTCAGGTTGAAGAACATGTCGGAGGCCGACCACGGGTCCTCGCGCACCAGATCGAAGGGGATGTTCTTTTCGCTCAGCAGCAGCCGGATCTTGCGGCTGAAGGGGCACAGGGGGAATTGGTAGAGCAACCACATGATCGGGGCGTCATGCCCTGTTTGGCAGGGCGAATCCAGCGGCCTCAAGGACCGGCGCGGGGATATGTGCGCCGGTCTACAGCCCCGCGGCGGTTTTCATCAGATTGCAGGCCGGCATCATCGCCTTGACCCGCGCCGCGCCGCCCTCACCCTCGTTCTCGTCGGCGGCGCGGGTGGAGAGCGCAATGATATCATCGCGCCCCAGACCCGTGTCCTCCATCAGCCTGGCCATCACCCGCACGAAGAACTCGCGCCCTCCGGCGGCCTCGATGTCGGGATAGTCGCTCCCCCGCGCATCGCCCACCTTCTGCCAGCGGCTGATCGTGGCAAAGACGACCGCGCAGCGCGCCGCAGCGGCGTGCTCGAGCGGGAGCGCGTCGAGGGAGACGACCGCATTCGCGCCGGAGGCGGACGGAGCGGGGCGTTCGGCCGCGGGTTGAGCAGCGAGCATGGCGACAAGAAGGGGCGTGAGCATGGCGTTGTCTATGCTCCCCAAGATGAACCCGTGGCTACAGGAAACTGCATTGCAGCCCCGCGCAATCCGTCCTAATCCGCAACCCACCTTACCAGAGGAGAGGCATTCCCATGTTCAGCCACATCATGCTCGGCACGAGCGATTTCGACCGCGCCAAGGAATTCTACGATACCGTGCTTGCGACGCTGGGCGCGAAGCCAGGCATGCTCAATGTCGCCGCCACCGGCCACCGCCGCGCCTTCTGGATGCACAATGGTGGAATGTTCATGATCAGCGAGCCGATCAATGACAAGGAAGCGACCTGCTCGAACGGCTCGACCATCGGCTTTGCCTGCGACAGCCTCGAGCAGGTGCAGGCGTTCCACGATGCGGCTGTGGCAGCCGGCGGCAAGTCGATCGAAGACCCCCCGGGCCCGCGCACCGGCGCGATGGGCACGCTGAATCTGGGTTACGTGCTCGATCTGGACGGCCACAAGCTGTGCATGCTGCACCGCGCAGGCTGATCTCACCGACTTAATTCGAAAACCGCGAATTCGGCGCGCCAGTTAGCTGCTGGCGCGCCGATGTGTTTCTCGTTCGAGAAGAACCACGCGCGTTCCACCTTGGCGCCCTTCATTTTCGCAAGGTCGCGGAAGTCCTCCACAGTGACGTGGTGAATGTTCTCGGTCTCGTACCAGCTCACCGGCAAGGCCCGCGTCACCGGCATCCGCCCGCCCAGCAGCAGCGCCGCACGGGTGCGCCAATGGGCGAAGTTGGGGAACGACACGAAGGCGCGCCGGCCGACGCGCAGCAGCTCGTCAAGCATCAGGTCGGGCCGCGTCGCGGTCTGCAGGGTCTGGCTGAGGATCGCGTAATCGAACGCCTTGTCGGGGTAGTTGGCGAGGTCGAGGTTTGCGTCGCCCTGCACCACCGAAAGGCCGCGCGAGACGCAGCGTTCGACCAGGGCACCGTCCAGCTCCATTCCGCGCGCATCGCATCCGCTTGCAGCTTCCAGCTCAGCCATCAGCGCCCCGTCCCCGCAGCCAATGTCGAGCACCCGGCTGCCGGGCGCGACATGGGCGGCGATGGCGGCAAGGTCGGGGCGTAAACCGGTCACTCCACAAACCCCTTGACCACCCGGTCGAGCTGGTCGTGCTCGAGCAGGAACGAGTCATGCCCGTGCGGCGCGGAGAGTTCCACGAAGCTGACCTTCGCCCCGGCCGCGTTCAAGGCGTGGACGATATGGCGGCTTTCGGCAGTGGGGTAGAGCCAGTCCGTATCGAAGCTGATCAGGCAGAACCGCGACTGCGTGCCCGCGAACACATCCGCCAGCTTGCCCCCATGCTCCTCGGCCAGATCGAAGTAGTCCATCGCGCGGGTGATGTAGAGGTAGGAATTGGCATCGAACCGTTGGGTGAAACCGCTGCCCTGGTAGCGCAGGTAGCTTTCCACCTGGAACTCCGCGTCGAAATTGAAGCCCTTGGCCTCGCGATCCTGCAACCGCCGCCCGAATTTCTCGGTCAGGCCCGCTTCCGAAAGGTAGGTGATATGCGCCGCCATCCGCGCCACGGCGAGGCCGTTGTCGGGCTTGGAGAGGGCGGCGTAGTAGTCGCCCTCGTTCCACGCCGGATCGGCCATGATCGCCTGCCGCCCGACCTCGTGGAAGGCGATGTTCTGCGCCGAGTGGCGCGCGGTGGACGCGATCACCAGCACGCGGGCGGCGCGGGTCGGCCAGTTGGCGGCAAGGCTCAGCGCCTGCATCCCGCCCATCGACCCGCCGACGACCGCGTGCAAGCGTTCGATCCCGAGCCCGTCGAGCAGCGCCACCAGCCCGCGCACCATGTCGCGGATTGTGATGACCGGGAAGCGCATCGCATAGGGCTGGCCGTCGGGGGCGAGACTGGCGGGGCCGCTCGATCCCATGCAAGAGCCAATGACATTGGCGCAGATCACGAAGTGGCGGCCGGTGTCGATCGGCAGCTGCGGGCCGACCATCCGTTCCCACCACCCCGGCTTGCCGGTGATCGGATGCGGGCTCGCAAGATACTGGTCGCCGGTCAGCGCATGGCACACCAGCACCGCGTTGCTCTTGTCCGGGTTCAGCGTCCCGTAGGTCTCGTAGGCGATCTCGCAGCCCTCGAGCACCTGTCCGCTGTCGAGCGGCAGGGGGTCGGGCAGGCGGTAGACCGGGGAGACGGGCGGGGCGGCGTTCATTGGCCGTGCGACTTGGGGTAGCCCCCCGCCCGTGTCAATCGCCACCGCGGGCACCTCAGCGTTTTCGCGCTGTATTCGGCAAGCCAAACTGGCTACACGCGCACCCCTCATGTCCAGACCCGAACCCAAGCCCTGGATCGCCGCGATCCACGCCTATGTGCCCGGCAAGTCGAAGTCGGCGAGCGGCAAGCCGCTGGTCAAGCTGTCGGCGAACGAGAATCCGCTGGGTTCCTCGCCCGCGGCGCTTGCGGCTTTGGCCGAGGGGCATGTGGCGGCTGACTACCCCGATCCCGACGCCCGCGCGTTGCGGGAAGCGATCGCCGAGGTCCACGGGCTCGATCCCGCGCTGATCGTCTGCGGCACCGGCTCGGGCGAGCTGCTGCACTGCGCGGTGCAGGCGCTGTGCGGTCCGGGGGACGAGGTGGTATGCTCGCGCTACTCGTTCTCGCTCTACCCGCTGCTCGCGCAGAAGGTCGGCGCAACGCCGGTGTTCGCTGAGCCCGAGGGCTATGGCGCGAGCGTCGATAACCTGCTTGCCGCCGTCACCGAACGCACGCGCGTCGTCCTGCTCGACAACCCCAACAACCCGGTCGGCACCTTCCTTCCCCCGTCCGAGGTCGCGCGCCTCCATGCCGGCCTCCCGTCCGACGTGCTGCTGGTGGTGGACGAGGCCTATGGCGAATATGTCGACCCCGCGTTCCAGTCGGCAGCCTTCCAGCTGGCCGCCGCGCATGAGAACGTGCTCGTCAGCCGCACCTTCTCCAAGGCTTATGGCCTTGCCTCCGAGCGGGTCGGCTGGGTCACCGGCTCGGCGCACCTCGTCGATCTCGTCAACCGCATGCGGGGCGCGTTCAACGTCTCGGTGAGCGGGCAGAAGGCGGCGCTTGCCGCGCTCTCCGATCAGGCCTTCGTCGCCGCCTCGCGCGAGCACAACGCCCATGAGCGCACTCGCCTTGCCGACGCCATCGCCGCCCTTGGGAACCACGGCATCTTGGCCTCACCCAGCGAGGCCAACTTCCTCCTCGTCCACTTCGCGGGCACCGTCAATGCGTCGCAAGCCCTCGATGCGCTGGCCGAGGCTGGATACGCCGTGCGCCACCTCCCCTCGCAGGGCCTCCCGAACGCGCTGCGCATCACCATCGGCACAACCGAGGCAACCACCGACGTCATCGCCACGCTCCGGCGGCTGTGCGGAGAGGCGGCATGACCATCCGCTCGCTCGCCATCATCGGCCTCGGCCTGCTCGGCGGCTCGATCGGGCTTGCGGTCAAGGCGCGCGGGCTTGCCGTCACCACCACCGGCTGGGACCGCGACCCCGCCGTCCGCGCCCGCGCTGCCGAGCGTGGCCTTGCGGACACCATCGCCGAGACCGCCGAGGCCGCCGTCGCGGGCGCCGATCTCGTCATTCTGTGCGTCCCCGTAGGCGCAATGGCTGACGCTGCCCGCGCCATCGCCCTCGGCCTCAAGCCTGACGCGATCGTCAGCGATGTCGGTTCCTCCAAGGCCGCAGTCGCCGAGGCGTTGGCCGAGGCGCTCCCGCAAGCCACCATCATCCCCGCGCACCCCGTCGCGGGCACCGAGCAGAGCGGGCCGGACGCGGGCTTTGCCACCCTCTTCGCCGGGCGCTGGTGCATCATCACCCCGCCCGAGGGCGCAGACCCCGCCGCGGTCGAGGCCCTATCCGCCTTCTGGACCCAGCTCGGCTCCAAGGTCGAGCTGATGGACGCCGCCCACCACGACCTCGTCCTCGCGGTGACCAGTCACATCCCGCACCTCATCGCCTACACCATTGTCGGCACCGCCAGCGATCTGGAAGACGTGACCCAGAGCGAGGTCATCAAGTATTCGGCCGGGGGCTTCCGCGACTTCACCCGCATCGCCGCCTCCGACCCGGTCATGTGGCGCGACGTGTTCCTTACCAACCGCGGCGCGGTGCTCGAGATGCTCGGTCGCTTCACCGAGGACCTCACCGCGCTCCAGCGCGCGATCCGCTCGGGCGACGGCGATACCCTGTTCGACCTCTTCACCCGCACCCGGGCGATCCGCCGCGCGGTGATCGAGCAAGGCCAGGACGACGAGCGCCCCGATTTCGGGCGTGAGCACGGGGCCTGACCGCGCCTACCCCGCCTGCGTTTGTCTCCACGCCTGCTGGAGACACATGAGACACTGTCCAGAGGCGTAAAACCGATCTGGCCCGTGAACAGACCCAGCGATGGGGTCTGTTCACGAACTGGATGGCAATGAATGTGGGGCGACAACGATCAACCGCAGTCGAGGCCGTTAGGCGACTGCCGGAACCCGCACCGGAAGATCGTCACCTGTCGAGTGACACACGAAGATATCCATACGGACCCGGACGTCGGGTTCGGGATCGACACGGTTGGTATCGACAACCACGAACTCCGCACCGTTTGCCGCTTCGGTGCTGATCAGATCAAGATAGCGCAGCGCCCGCCGCACGATTTCGGAATCGGATGTGACGCCAGCCATGCGCTTCATTCGGCTCAGCCGCGCAATCGCAGCATCATTCAGGATGATGTTGCGCTTTACTATCGCCAGGTTCTCGCCAGACCGGGCAGCCAGCGAACGGTAGCGCACGACATAGCGGGGAGCCCCGCGAGGTCGAACCTCAAGAACCAACCCCTTATCCTCGTCGGCTAGCAAGCGATCGAGAAACTTCACGGCATTGCGGACGATCTCCGAATCGGTGTTGGCTTCAAGGCGGTCCCGCAATCGCGCCATGATCTCTTCTGACGAGGCATAAAGCGTCAGGTTGCGGCGGGGTAGGCGCTTTAGTTCTTCGGTCGACATCTTCGTTACTCCAAACAGAAAGCGCGGCCTATATGCCCACAGAGGCCTCTTGCATACCCCAAAAGGACACCTTGTCGAACTTTTTATGTGCATACCGGTGGCAGTTTCGGCCACTAGCTATCCCGCACCAGGAGCCTTCATCGTTAACTTGATGTTCACGCTGTTCGAAGGCGGAACTGGAACTGGCAGAAGGAGCGCAATACCCTGCTCGCCGGCCGCCGGTGACACTAAGGATAGTGCATTTTTTGATGTCCTTTTTGTTCCTCAAGGGCTACATAGAATCACAGAAGTAGCCCCCCAAGGGGCACATGCAGAGGAACCAGTCGATGCGCTTTCATAAACACGACCCGCCGGCTTGCTGACTGCCACAGGCGCTCAGCAATCCAGACAAAGGAAGACAGCCATGTTCAAACCACTCGCCCGCGAAAGATCGCCGCCGAACCATTCCACGCCACAAAGGACAGGGACCATGACAAAGTTTGTGCGCCGCCAGAGTTACATCCGGATCGAAGAGCAGGAAGAAGAAGTCTGGATCTTCGAAGATGAACTGCCCGCCGACAGGGCAATCACGCAAATCGAGGCTGAGCCCGATTTTGAGAATGCGCCCCGGACGCAGGCGCGCGCGTCGACCGGCAAGCGTATCCTCATGTTCACGCTCAGCACGGCAATCGCTGTTGCGTCGGGTGTAGCGGCCAGCGCCATTTATTCCGGCATTACCAGTTAGCGGGCCCGCGCTCCGACTTGTGGGTTCGGGCCACAGCCATTGTGAATGACGCCGACGGGTCAACGTTGTCCCAACGATTGATGGCAGCCACGACGTCCGCCGCCTCCTCGAGATCACGGCCCATGATTTTCACGATGAAGTCCGCGGTAGGGCCGAGCACGGTAACAACCTCGACCACTTTGTCGTTCTCAATCAGAAAGCTCCGCAACTCCTCCGTGTCGCTGCCAGTTTTTTGCTTGAGCTTCAGCGTAAACAGAATGGTCGCACCAAAGCCGAGCTTCTTGTAGTCAACCTCGACAGTGTGGCGCTTCAAGAGGCCGGCTTTCGCAAGGCGTTCCTTGCTCTGCGCAATCCTGTTTTCAGCAATATCGACTTTTCCAGCCAGTCTCTTGTTTGCCTGGCTCGAATCTCTAACGAGCTCGCGCAACAGAGCGATGTCCTTTTCTGTTACGTTCTCGTATTTGTTGTTCCCGTTCACAACCACCAGTACACCCCCGTCATCGCTTCGTGCTTAACGAACAGAAAATGAACCAGCATACAACTAAAAATTACATGAAGTTGAATTTCGCTGTCGATGTCTTATCGCCTTGCGATGCCTCTCGATTGCTGGCTCGCCAACTTACAGGATACCAAGGGCGTGAAGGAACGTTTTACCGGTATCATCGAGACATATGGGTGCCATCAAGCCCTATCCGTTCAGCGCATTGATCGCCTTGTGCACCCGCGCTTCGACGTCTTCGCGCGGGAGGCCTGCGGGGATGGTTTCGCCGACCTTGTAGGTGATCCGCCCCGGGCGCTTGACCAGAGGGTGGTAGAGCCGCCCGCTATTCACCGCGATCGGCACAACCGGCAGGCGCAGCAGCTTGTATAGCCCGGCAAAGCCCGCCTGAAGCGGTGGCTGCGTGCCGTGGGGGACGCGGGTGCCTTCGGGGAAGATCACCAGCGGGCGGCCCGCCTCGGCACGCTCCCTGGCGTGTCCGATCATCTGGCGCAGGGTCTTGGCGCCGTCCTCGCGCGCGACCGGGATCAGGCCATAAACCAGCGCGGAATAGCCCCAGCCGGGGATGCGGAACAGCTCCCGCTTGGCGAAGACCGCCGGGTAGGCGAACAGCCGCGGGGTGTCGATCGCCTCGAAGAAGGCCTCGTGCTTGACCGCGATCAGGACGGGGCCCTGCGGCAGCGCGCCCTCGAGCACGACCTCGATGCCGAGCAATCGCTCCACGCACCACAGGTGCCACCTTCCCCAGCGCTCGACGATGCCGCGCAGCCAGCCCCGCCGCGCCGTCACCGCCACCACCGAGGCAACCACCAGCACCGCGCTGCCGCCATAGAACAGCACGTAGAAGGCAAGGGAGCGCAGGGCTGCGAGCAGCGTAGTCAAAGGTCGACCATGCCTGCCGCGCGGCTCGCGAGCAGCTTGTGATATTCGAGGAACAGCGTGCCCAGATCGGGCTGCGAGGGCACCGCGTCGCGGATCACGGTGACATGTTCGGGCAGGGTGCGGTCAAGCTCTCCGGCGGCGCGGCGCATGTGCCAGTCGGTGGTGACGAGCCGGAGCGAGCGGACCTCGTTCTGCGCCACCCACTTGGCGGTCTCCGAGGCGTTGGAGCGGGTATCGACCGCGGTGAAGCCCAAGGTGACGCAGCAGGCCATGGTCTTGGGGCTGACCCCGAACTGGGCAGCGAATTCCTGCGGGCGGACTTCCTTATCGACCCCGCTCACCAGCATCTTCCCGGCAAGGCGCTGGTCGAGCACCGCCAGCCCGCGCGCGATCCGCCCTGGGCCGCCCGTCAGCGCGATCACCGCGTCGGTGGTCACCCCGTCGGAGGGTTTGGGCAGGAACACGACGAACCACAGGAAGCCCAATGCCCAGACAAGGAACAGCAGAGAGAGGGCACGCCGGATCATCGCTTCAGCCCTAGAGCATGTCCTTGAGGGCAAAGGCAATGGTGATGCGCGCGGTCAGGCCCGCCAGCAGCACGCCTGCCAGCGGCACCGCGCCGATCACCAGCCAGTCGGCAAGGGCAAGGCCGCCGCCGCTCACCAACCCGCTGCCCAGCTGCGCGAACTGCTGGCCGAGCAGCCACACCGCCCCGAAGCCGAGTCCGGCCCCCAGAAGCGCGCCAAGGATCGCCTCGCGCAGCACGTCGCGCAGGAAGACGGCGGTGATCTGGCGCTGGCTGGCGCCGAGCAGGTGCATGATCTCGACCGTATCGCGCGCCGCCGCAAAGGCGTTCTTGGCGGCGAGCCACACTGCCGCCGCGGTTGCCAGCGCGACCATCACCGCGACCCCGAACACCAGCCATTGCAGCGCGGCGAGCGCGTCGTTCACCGGCGCGAGGAAATCGCCCTGCGCATCAACCCGCGCGCCCGGCACCTTGTCCTTGAGCGCGGCCTTGATCCGGGCGACATCCGCCGGCCCGGCGCGGCGCGACAGTTCGACATCGATCAGCGCGGGGATCGGCACGTCACCGCTGGAGGCGCCCTCGCCCAGCCAGGGTTCGAGCATCGCCACGAGCTCTGCCTCGGGCTTGACACGCACGGAGGAGACCCCCTCGATCCCGGCGAGGATCCTTGCCGCCTCGGCTCCGCGCGCCTCGCGCAGGTCGGGGTTGGGCTCGATCACCTGCACGCTGAGCGCGCTCGACAGGCTGGCGCTTGCCGCTTCGGAGAGCTTGCGCATCGCGAGCCCGCCTGCCGCCGCGATCACCACCAGCGCGATCAGGATCGCGATCACCCAGGGGATCGGCCCGGTCAGCCGCTGCGGCGGCAGCAACCGCGCGGCGGCCCGGCCCTCCGGACGCTGGGGCGGACGCTCGGGCGCGGGCTCGCCGTCCTCGGCCTCGACCGGGAGCGGAGGGAGGCTGCTCATCCCGCGCTGCTCCCGCCCGGCTTGGGAGGATAGCGCAGCGCGCCGGTGGGATCGCTGAGCTGGCCCTTGTGGAGGCGCATGATCAGCGAATCCGGCACCTTCTTCAGCAGGTGCACATCATGGGTCGCGACCACCACCGTGGTGCCGACGCGGTTGTTCAAGGCCTCGAACAGGCGGAGGAGCTTCAGCGCCATGTCCGGGTCGACGTTGCCGGTCGGCTCGTCGGCGATCAGCATCTTGGGCCGCGCGATCACCGCCCGCGCGATGGCGACGCGCTGCTGCTCGCCCCCCGACAGGCTCGGCGGCACGGCATGGGCGCGGTGCGCGAGCCCGACCCAGTCGAGCATGTCGCCCACCGCGCGCTGGACCTTCTTCTCCTCCGCCCCGGCCAGCCGCAGCGGCAGGGCGACATTGTCGAAGGCGGTCAGATAAGGGACGAGGCGGAAGTTCTGGAACACCACGCCCAGCCGCCGCCGCAACTCGGGCAGGCGGCTCTGCGGCATCGTCACAAGATCCTGCCCGAACATCCGGATCGCCCCGCGCGAGGGGCGCTGCGCGAGGTAGAGCATCTTCAGAAGGCTGGTCTTGCCCGCCCCGCTCGCGCCGGTGAGGAAGTAGAAGCTGCCCGGGTAAAGCGTGAAGCTCAAGTTGCTCAGCACCTCGGGATCGGTGCCGTAGCGCAGCCCGACATTGTCGAATTTCACATGGCCCGCGAGATTTTCGCTCATGCGGCGCACCTATCAGGGGGCTGGACCGCGGGAAAGCCGCAGATCGCCCGACAACGGCCCGGAACGACGATTTAGCCCCCGCAATGTGGAAAACAGAGGGTAAATGCGGGCATGCGCCGCGCGCGCTCTTGTGCGAAAGGGTGCGCGGACTATTGCCGATTGTGACATGATCATCGCCTGCCCAGCCTGCGGCACCCGCTATGCAGTGCCCGATACTGCCATCGGCAGCGAGGGCCGCACTGTGCGCTGCGCCAAGTGCAAGCACAGCTGGTATCAGGACCCGCCCCCTAACGATCAGGCACAGGCCCCCACCGCGCGCGCGCCGCAAGCCCCGGCTCCAGCTCCAGCCGCTCAGACGCCTGCGCCCACGCCGGTTCGGCAGCCCGAGCCTGCCCCGCCGCCGATGCAGCGCGAAGCGCCTGCCCCTGCGCCCGAGCCCCACCGGGATGGCCCCTCGATCAGCCACTGGCGCACGCCGGAAAGCGCAAGCGACAATGCGGGCGAGCTCGCACATGGCGCGCGCTACAGCGAGGGCGACGCCGCGATGGCGATGCGCGCGCTGCGCCGCGGGCTCAATGCGCAAGGCGAGGCCAACGCCCAGCCCGCGCCCACTCCTGCCGCGCCGCTGCCGTCCTTCTCCGACCCCGCCCCGCCCGCGGACGAATACGCCGATCCCCCGCTGGGCGACGAACCCGCCTATGGCGAGGATGACAGCAGCGACGAGGATGCCGACTCGCAGTTCGATTACCGCGCCCCCTTCAACAGGCGGCGCAATCCGGCGAAAATGTGGACGCTCGCTGCGGTGATCTTCGCCCTGCTCGCGGGCGGCACCGCGGTCGCGGTCAATTACTACGGCCTGCCCGAATGGCTCCCGCTCCAGCGCCCCGCCTTCGGCATCGGCCGCCCGGGGCTGACGCTCGATTTCCCGGTGGCCGATCAGAAGAAGAGCACGCTCGAGAACGGGCAGGAAATCTTCCAGGTGCGCGGCACGATCAGCAACACCGCCAGCGAGAGCATGGACGTGCCCAAGCTGCTGGTGGTGTTCTCCGACAGCCGCGAGCGCCCTGTGGGCGATTGGGAAGTGGTGCCCTCCAAGCGCCGCCTCGCGCCGGGCGAGACCGTCACCGTGACCGAGGCGATCGCCGATATTCCCCCGACCGCCACCGGCGCCGCAATCGGCTGGGCGCACCGCTGACCCCCTCAGGAGAAGGGGGTTTTTGCAAGCGCCCGTCAAAGTGCTTGCGCGAGCGCAGACCCCTTGCTAGGGGCGCGCTCCTACCGCGGGGCGAGCGCTTTGGCCGCCCCGGCAAACCCCGAGTGCGGTCGTGGCGGAACTGGTAGACGCGCAACGTTGAGGTCGTTGTGGGCGAAAGCCCGTGGAAGTTCGAGTCTTCTCGACCGCACCACTTTTCTCTCCCTGCTCCGAAGCTGAAAGCCCTCGCCTGCGGGCGCGGTGGCCCGCGGCCTCAGTCGGCGCTGGCGGTGGCGGAGACCGGCACCTCGAGCGACAACCGGGTGCCCTCCGGCCCAATGTCGATGGTCAGTGCGCCCCCGAGATTGCGCGCGCGAGTCTCCATGCTGGTGAGCCCGCGCCCGCGGCGGTAGCCCTCCGGCAGGCCGGTGCCATCGTCGCCGATGGCGATACGGATCGGGCCGCCTGCTGGCGCGAGGCTCTTCACCGTGATCCGCCGCGGCGAGCGCGCACAGCCCGCTCACGAACCAGAACGAGGCCTTGAGTGCGCCCGCGAAGAGCACCGGGGCGCTGGCGGGCGAGATGACCGACGACAAGCTGCCGGGCGGCAAGGCCAATATGGAAATGACCCTCACCAGCGAGCGCGTCGGCGATTGCGCCAAGTGATCGGGCAAGGCTAAGCTGGCGGCGATGAACCGCACCCTCCTTGCCGCCACGCTCGCGCTGGCCCTTGTCGTCCCGGCCGAGGCCAAGGCACCGACCACGCGTCCGGTGATGGTCGGCGGAGAGCCCGAGCTTGACGCGTGTCCGAGCGCCGGCGCGATCATTCCCTTGCGCAAAGGGGGTGACGGCTTCGTCGCGGTGCGCGCCGCGCCCTCGGTCAAGGCGCGGATGCTCGACAAGCTGAAACCGGGGCGCGAGCTGCACTTGTGCGAGGACAGCGCCGATGGGCAGTGGGTGGGGGTGGTCTATCCCGAACCCATGGGCGGGCCGAGCGTCACCGATTGCGGGGTGTCGAGCCCGGTCGCGGGCGCGGCAAGGCCCTATGACGGCCCCTGCCGGTCAGGCTGGGTCGCGCGCCGCTTTGTCACGGTGATCGCAGGGTAAGTCGACAAGCCGCTGGAACTGTGGCCGAACTTCGCATTCCGGCGCGCCCTGCCTATGCCCGCTCCCCCACCCGCTCGCAGAGTTAATCTGCAAATATCCCTACAGATCAACGCCCGCCCCGTCAGAAGCGGGCTGTCGGCGGCTTGCGGAAATTCAATTCATGCTTAACCCCGTCTTAGGGGGTGACTGCCTAGGCGATGGTATAAGGCTATCTCTCTTCAGGGGCACAAAGCGATGACGACCACCGTTACTGCGCGACCGGGTCTTGCCGGCTGGGCAGGGACCCGCGACAGTCGGCTCGCGCTGCCGATCTACACGCTCACGATCTTCCTTTCGGCCTTCCTCCTGTTCGGAGTGCAGCCGATGTTCACCAAGATGGTGATGCCGGTGCTGGGCGGGACCCCCGCGGTGTGGTCGGTGGCGATGGTGTTCTTCCAGACCGTGCTGCTGGCGGGCTATGCCTATGCCCACGGCCTGACCCGCTGGCTCGATCCGCGCGTGGCGGCGGTCGTCCATCTCGCGCTGATGATGGTGGTGCTGGTCGTCGGCCTACCGATTGCCTTCGGGAGCGGCTGGGGCACGCCGCCCGAGGAAGGCCAGGCGCTGTGGCTGATCGGGGTGTTCACCGTCTCGGTCGGCCTGCCGTTCTTCGCGGTCTCGGCCAATGGCCCGCTGCTCCAGGCGTGGTTCGCGCGCACCGGGCACCCGCACGCGGACGATCCCTATTTCCTCTATGGCGCCTCCAACATCGGCTCGCTGCTCGCGCTCTTGTCCTATCCGCTGGTGGTCGAACAGATGCTGCCGCTGGCGGGGCAGTCGACGCTGTGGAGCGCCGGGTTCGGCGCGCTGATGGCGAGCATTGCGGCGAGCGCGCTGTTCTTGCGACCGGCCGCGACCGCTGTCGCCAATCCTGCCGCCGCGCCGGATGATGAAAGCGCCGCGCCCGTGTCGATGCATGACCGCCTGGGCTGGATCGGGCTGTCGATGGTGCCCTCCGCGCTGCTGGTCGCCACCACCGCCCACGTCACCAGCGAAGTCGCCGCGGTGCCGCTGATGTGGGTTGCGCCGCTGGCGCTGTATCTCCTGACCTTCTCGGTCGCCTTCCGTGCCGGGGGCGAGCGGCTCGACAAGATCCTGCTGCGCGCCCAGCCGGTGCTGCTGGCCACGATCATGGCGAGCCTGCCCTTCATTCGCGGGGTGCCGTTCTACGCGCTGCTGGCGATGAATTTCGCGTTCTTCACGGTGAGCGTGATCCTGTGCCACCGCGAACTCTACGCGCGCCGTCCGGGGGTCGCGCACCTGACGCAGTTCTACTTCTTCATGTCGCTGGGCGGCGTGATCGGCGGCGCGCTGGCCTCGCTCGCCGCGCCGCTGCTGTTCGAGGGCCTGCTCGAATTCCCGCTGCTGGTGCTGGCGGTGCTGCTGTGCCGCACCGATGTGCGCGCGTGGCTGGCCAGGGCGAACCCGCTGCTGGTCGCCGCCGGGCTCGCCGCGGCGGTGGTGCCCTTCCTCCTCGCCGACCGCGGCGTGCTCAACCAGGAGAGCCTGCCGCCGCAGGCGATCATGGTGCTGTTCGTCGTCACGCTGGTGCTCACCATCTTCTCCGTGGGCCGCCCTGCGCGGCTGCTGGCGGCGGCGGCGACCGGCATGGTGGTGGCGGTCGCGGTCTCGACACCGTCGCACCTTGTCGAGCGCACGCGGTCGTTCTTCGCGGTGCACACGATCTTCCAGACCCCGAACGGCCAGGGGCGTTACCTCCAGCACGGCAATACCCTCCACGGGGCCGAGCGCGTGGCCGATGCCGCGGGCACGGCGCTGACCGGGCGGCCCGAACCGGCGAGCTATTTCCACTTCGGCGGCGCCTATCATCAGGCGATCGGGCAGGCGCGGCAGGTGCACGGCGGAAAGCTCGGCAAGGTCGCGGTGGTCGGGCTCGGGATGGGCTCGCTCGCCTGCCACGCGCAGCCCGGCGAGGCCTGGGACTTCTTCGAGATCGACCCCGAAGTGGTGCGCATCGCCCGCGACCGGCAGCTGTTCCGCTCCTACGGCGAATGCACGCCCGGCGCACGCACGGTTATCGGCGATGGCCGGTTGACGCTGGCCGATGAGGCGGGCGGCTATGATCTGATCATGCTCGATGCCTTCTCGTCCGCTTCACCGCCGGTGCACGTGATGACCAAGGAAGCGGTGGCGATGTATGCATCGAAGCTTGCGCCCGGCGGCGTGCTGATCTTCAACATCTCGAACCGCAACATGGTGCTCTCGCATGTCGTCGCCGCCTCGGCGCGCGAGGCGGGGCTGGCGACCTGGCACCGGCGCGACGATCCCAGGACCACGGGCGCCTTCATGGAAACCCTCAAAGCCCCGGTCGAAGTCGCGGTGGTCGCACGTCGACCCGCCGATGTCGGCGCCATCGCCGACGATCCGCGCTGGACGAAGACGCAGGTTCCGGCCGACTTCCGGGTGTGGACCGACGACTTCTCGAACATCCTTGATCCGCTGCGCCGCAAGCTGGGCTGGTAAGCGTGCCCGGATCGCAAGGCCGCCCGGCCCCGCTCCGGACGCTTGTCCAAGAGCGGCGGCCGGGGACCGCTCGATCCGGGTGCTGCGCCCATCGCGCCACACCCCAAGCCCCTGCGATAAAACGAGTATCGGGGCCTACGCTTTATTAAGTCTACTGGACCAAACGGGCGAGTGTGACGGAATCTCTGCGCCTTGATGCCATCCGCAGCCTTGGCCTTGATGCGGTGCAGAATCGCGACCTGTTCTCGCGCATCACCCTGCTCGCCAGCACCATGCTCGGCTGTCCGATTGCGCTGCTGTCGGTGGTGGAGCAGGAACGTCAGTGGTTTCTCGGACGCACCGGCACCGACCTTACCGAGGCCCCCATCAGCGATTCGTTCTGCGCGGTGTGCATCCAGAGCGAGCAGCCGAGACTGATTGCCGATGCGCGCGCCGATCCGCGTCTTGCCGATAATCCGCTGGTGACCGGCGCCCCCTTCATCCGCTCCTATCTCGGCGTTCCGATCCGTTCGGACGAGGGTATCGTGCTGGGCGCGCTGTGCTGCATCGCGCCCGAGCCCGATGCCTTCCGCCCCGAACAGATCGCCCCGCTGGCAATGCTGGCCGAGATGGCCGAACAGTCGATCGCGCTCCACGCCCGTACCCGTGCGCTCAGCACCGCCAATGCCGCGCTGCGCCAGCAGAGCCGGATCTTCCGCCAGGCCGAACGCGCGGCAAACGTCGGCAGCTGGCGGGTCGATATCCCCGGATGGCAGCTCAGCTGGTCGGATCAGGTCTATGCCATCAACGGCATGATCACAGGCCGCGTGCCGAGCGTGGCCGAGGCGCTCGGCCTCTACGAGCCCGAAGACCAGGCAATGGTCCGCAAGCGGCTCGAGGAAGCGGTGGCGGACGGCGCGCCCTTCAGCTTCGAAACCACCATTTACCGCCCCGATGGCGAGCCGCGCCGCATCCGCGTTGTCGGCGAGCGGGTCGATGTCGAGGGCAAGCCCGAATGCGTCGCGGGGATCATCCTCGATTGCACGGAGGAGCACCTGCGCAATGTCGCCCTCAAGCGCGCGGCCGAGCGCGACCGGCTGACCGGACTCTACAACCGCGCGAGCTTCGACAAGCGGTTGGCGCGGGCGATGCGACGCGCAGGCGAGGAGCCGGTCACCATTGCCCTGCTCGATCTCGACGGGTTCAAGAACGTCAACGACACGCTCGGCCACCTCGTCGGCGATCGCGTGCTGGAAACCATCTCCAGCCAGTTGCAGCTGCGCACCGCCACCGGCGTGTTCCTCGCGCGGTGGGGCGGCGATGAATTCGCGCTGCTGTTCCCGCCCCGCATGACGCGGGCCGAAGTGGCAGCCTTCCTCGACGAGCTGATCGCCGAACTGGGCGAGATGCCGCCGCTGGGCAGCGCGATGCTGCGGATCGGTGCGACCTGCGGGGTGGCGCGGATGGACTGTCCAGCCGGCAGCGAGGAGATCATGCGCCGCGCCGACCTCGCGCTCTATCGCGGCAAGGAACAGGGGCGCGGCACGGTGGTGTTCTGGGACGAACAGATCGAGGCGCGCCAGTCCGAACGCCAGCATGCGATCGCGCGGCTCAGCAGCGCATTGAACGCCGGGCGCGCCATTGCCGCCTACCAGCCGATCATCGAACTCGCCACCGGCCGGGTCGTTTCGGTCGAGGCGCTGCTGCGGCTCAAGGACGAGGACGGCCGCATCATCGCCGCGAGCGAGGTGTTTTCCGCCCTGCTCGATCCCGAACTCTCGCGCCGGGTGAGCCGGGTGATGCTCGACCAAGTGACCGCCGATGGCCCCGCGATCCTTGCGCTGTTCGGGCCCGAGACACGGATCGGGATCAACCTTTCGGATGCGGATCTGAGGCGCGGCGATTTCGTGCGGCACCTGATCGACGTGATCGACGACAGCCCGCTCGGCCCGCACAATATCTCGATTGAGGTGACCGAGACGATGCTGCTCGACGCGGGCGGGCACTTGCGCCAATCGCTGTCGATGCTTGACGATTGCGGCTTTACCATCTGTCTCGATGATTTCGGGACGGGCTTCTCCTCGCTGACCCACCTGCGCGCCTTCCCGATCCACAAGGTCAAGATCGACCGCGATTTCATCGCCGCGATCGGGCAAGACCATCAGGCGCGGCTGATCATCCAGGCGATCGTGCAGATGGGCCACTCGCTGGCCTTGCGCGTCGTGGTCGAGGGGGTGGAGACCGAGGAGCAGGAAACCTTCCTGCGCGCCATCGGCTGCCGCCATGTGCAGGGCTACCGCTATGGCCGCCCGATGCTGCTCGATGCCTTGCAGGCGCGCTTCGGCGATAGCGACGAAGCCGAGCGCCTGCGCGCCTGAGCTACTTGAGCAATGCCTCGCGCGGGGGCTCGCCGCTGCGGAAGATGAAGGTTTCGGGCGCGGTGCCGCCGCCGATGTTCACCCGGTTCTCCTGCCGCGCCCAGACATCGGTGAGGACCTGCGAATTGAACCGCAGCAGCCCCTTCCCCCCCGTGGGCGCGGGCGCTTCCTGATAGACCCACAGGCTCCCGCCGATGATCTCGGCACCGACATAGGCGGGCGTGACCGCGGCGCCGTCGACCTCGAACAGGAAGCGGCGCGTGACATAGGCGGCGAAAGCCTCGCGGCTCTCGGCGCTGCCGATGATGTCGGGGCTCTTGATCCCCTGCGCGGTGAGCGCGTGTTCGGCATCGTGGACCGGCACCTGATGCGCGATCTCGATCATTCCGGTCCGCTTGTTGAGCGAGACCGTGGTAATCGCGATCTTCTGCTGGTGCGCGAACGCGCTGCCCGCCAGCCCCAGCGGGGCGAGCGCCAGCGCGGCCAGCAGCAACAGGCGGCGCAGCAGGCTCACTTCTTCTTGCCGTCAGGCACCGCGTTCGCTGCCTCGCCCATCAGGTCGCGGCCGGTGCGCGACTTGGGCGTCTCGTCCTTGAAGGTCTCGATCCGGCTCGGGATGATGCGGCGCGGGTAGTGGTTGTTTTCGATGTCGGCGTCGCCCGTCTCCCAGTCGGGATCGACCACCACCTGCACCAGCTCCTTGCCCTTGGGGAAGACCAGCAGCTTGGCCACCTCGCGCGCATTGCGGCGCCAGATTTCGGCGGGGATGGAGAGCTTCTCGGTCGACCCGTCCTTGAAGGTCAGGCCGAGGATCACCGGCATCACCAGCCCGCCCTTGTTGGTGAAATTGAGGACGTAGTAATTCGCATCCTCCTTCACTGCGCGATCAAACGCCGTGCGCTCCCACGGGGCAAGGCTGTCGAGGAATTCGGTGTAGGACTTGCGGTCCTTGGGCGTGACGGTGAATTCGTCGTTCCTGTCGTAGAAATCGGTGACGCCCGGGTTCTCGAGCACCCAGATCGGCAGGCCCTGCTGCTGGTTGAGGCCGATACCGACCGCGTCTGGCTCGTCCTCGCGCTCCTGACGGCGGCGGCCCAAGTCGATGTCGGGGTTCTTGGTGTCGACCCTCAGGCGGTAGATCGAGTCCAGCGAGATATCGACGTGGTCGGTGGTGTAGAACCACCCGCGCCAGAACCAGTCGAGATCGGTGCCGCTTGCCTCTTCCATGGTGCGGAAGAAGTCCGCAGGGGTCGGCCGCTTGAACTTCCAGCGGCGCGCATATTCCTTCAGCGCGAAATCGAACCGCTCGCGCCCGATGATCGTGTCGCGCAGCAGGTGGAGCGCGGCCGAGGGCTTGCCATAGGCATTGGCGCCGAGGTCGGTGACCGAATCCGACTGCGTCATGATCGGCTGCTGGCTCGAGGAGACCATGTAGGGGATCATGTCGCGCGGCAGGCTGCGGGTCCACGGCATCTCCGGGTCCCACTCATAACCCGCGACCGAATCGAGGAAGGAATTCAATCCCTCGTCCATCCAGGTCCATTGCCGTTCGTCCGAATTGACCACCATCGGGAAGTAGATGTGCCCGATCTCGTGGATCACCACGCCGACGAGGCCGACCTTGGTGGCGAGCGAATAGGTGCGCGTGCCATCCTTGTTGAGGATGGTGCGCGGGCCGTTGAAGGTGATCATCGGATATTCCATCCCGCCCACCGGCCCGTTCACGGATTGCGCGGTGGGATAGGGATAGTCGAAGCTGAAGCGCGAATAGACCTTCATGGTGTGGACCACGGCGGCGGTCGAATACTTGCGCCACAGCTCGCCGCCCTCCTTGGGCCAGAAGCTCATCGCCATGACGGTATCGAACTCGGCGCCGGGCTGCTTGTGGCCTTGTGCGTCCCACATGAACTTGCGGCTGCTGGCCCAGGCGAAATCGCGCACATTGGTCGCGGCAAAGCGCCAGGTCTTGGTGCCGGTCGGCCCCTTGGCCTCGGCGGCGGCGGCTTCCTGCGGGGTGACGATGAAGACCGGCGCGGCGGCGTCCTTGGCGGTCTCCAGCCGCTGGCGCTGCGCGGCGGTCAGCACCGCGTCGGGGTTCTGGAGCACGCCGGTCGAGGCGACGATGTGATCGTTCGGCACGGTCATCTCGACCGCGTAGTCGCCGAATTCGAGGGTGAACTCGCCGCGCCCGAGGAACTCCTTGTTGTGCCAGCCTTCGTAGTCCGAATAGGCGACCATGCGCGGGAACCACTGGGCAAGGAGGAAGATGTCGTTGCCCCCCTTCCTCGGATCATCGGGGAAATGCTCGTAGCCCGAGCGCGCGACCACCGCGTCTTCCTCGACGATGTTGAAGGCCCACTCCATGGCGAATTCGACCGTCTCGCCCCGTGCGAGCGGCGCGGGCAGGTCGATCCGCATCAGCGTGCCGACGATGGTGTGCGGCAGCGCCGCGCCATTCAGCGTCACCGCAGTGATGTCATAGCCATAGCGGTTGTCGGCCATCGCCTGCTGGCGGCGCAGTTCCTCGAAGGAGAGCTTGGTCGGCTCATTGCCCGAACCCAGCGTCACCTTGGGCCCGCGCCGCCCCGCGCCGCCGAAGGCATCGGTCAGCTCGGCCATCGAATCGCGCTTGAAGATGTTCTGGTCGAGCTGCATCCACAGCCACGGCAGGCTATCGGGCGAGTTGTTGGTGTAGCGCACCGTGCCCTTGGCGGTCAGCCGCCGCTTCGGCTCGTCGAGCGTCGCGGTGATGTTGTAATCGACCTTCTGCTGCCAGTATTCGTGCCCCGGCGCGCCGCTCGCGTTGCGATAGGTGTTGGGATCGGGCAGCACCTCGTCGAGTTGGCGGAACTTGTCCTGATAATCGCCCTTGGTCTGCTGCACGCTCTGGGCGGAGGCGGGGACGGCGAGGAACAGGGCGGCAATCAGCAGAACGATACGCAAGGCAGGCTCTCCGGCGCGAATGGCGGTGAAACGAAAAAGCGCAAATCGCGAGTGCGCGCAAGCGGCATGGCATTGCGCAAGCTTGTGATCTATCGGGTGCCGCGATGACCGAGCCCGACTGGCATGCCCTGCACGAAGCCGCCTGCGCGCGCGGCGAGAGCACCTATCGCGACCCGGAGACGGGCTACACCGTGTTCACACGGCTGGCGCATCTCGCGCGCGGCAAGTGCTGCGGTTCGGCGTGCCGGCATTGCCCTTACGATCACGAAGCCGTACCCAGCCGCCGCTGATTCACCGGAGAACGAGCCAAATGAAGACCCGCGCCGCCGTTGCCTTTGCGCCCCTGCAGCCGCTCGAAATCGTCGAGCTCGATCTTGAGGGCCCCAAGGCCGGCGAGGTGCTGGTCGAGATCATGGCGACCGGCATCTGCCATACCGATGCCTATACGCTCGACGGGTTCGACTCCGAGGGGATCTTCCCGAGCGTGCTCGGCCACGAAGGCGCCGGGATCGTGCGCGAGGTCGGGCCGGGGGTGACCAGCGTGAAGCCCGGCGATCACGTGATCCCGCTCTACACCCCCGAATGCCGCCAGTGTAAGTCGTGCCTCAGCGGCAAAACCAACCTGTGCACCGCGATCCGCGCGACGCAGGGCAAGGGGCTGATGCCCGACGGCACCACGCGCTTCAGCTACAAGGGCCAGCCGATCTTCCATTACATGGGCTGCTCGACCTTCTCGAACTTCACCGTCCTGCCCGAGATCGCCGTGGCAAAAATCCGTGAGGACGCGCCGTTCCAGTCGGCCTGCTACATCGGCTGCGGGGTGACGACCGGCGTGGGCGCGGTGACCAACACCGCCAAGGTGCAGGTGGGCGACAATGTCGTGGTCTTCGGCCTCGGCGGGATCGGCCTCAACGTCATCCAGGGCGCGCGGCTGGCGGGGGCGAACCTCATCATCGGGGTCGACATCAATCCGGCGCGCGAGGAATGGGGCAAGCGGTTCGGGATGACCCACTTCCTCAACTCCAAGAGCATGAGCCGCGAGGAGATCGTCGCCAAGGTGGTCGAGATGACCGACGGCGGCGCGGACTACACCTTCGATGCCACCGGCAACACCGAAGTGATGCGCACCGCGCTCGAAGCCTGCCACCGCGGCTGGGGCACCAGCGTCATCATCGGGGTCGCCGAAGCGGGCAAGGAAATCGCCACCCGTCCGTTCCAGCTGGTGACGGGCCGCAACTGGCGCGGCACCGCGTTTGGCGGAGCCAAGGGCCGTACCGACGTGCCCAAGATCGTCGACATGTACATGACCGGCAAGATCGAGATCGACCCGATGATCACCCACGTCATGGGACTGGAAGAGATCAACACCGCCTTCGACCTGATGCACGAAGGCAAGTCGATCCGTTCTGTCGTGGTGTTCTGATCGCCTGTGCACCTGCCCGTGGTTAACCGCGTGGTTACACCGAGGGTCTAAGGGCTTAGTGCGAAGCCCCCCCGGCGCAGCAGGTGATGCATGTATCAGGCCAGGATTGCAGCCGGTCCTCTGGCGGTCGCGACGATAGCGGGCTTTCCGCCCTAAATCGACGCGCTCGCCGATCAGGCGCGGCCGGGCTACGGCTTCCTGCGCGCGGCGTGGTATCGCGGTGCCGGGGAGCAGGCGGGCGCCACGCTGGTGGTGCAGCGCGGCGAGGGCGGCGCGCTGCTTGCCGCTATTCCGCTCGTCCCCTTCGGCCCGGCGATCGCGCGAACGCACAAGGTTGCCGGGCTCTACTGGCCGTTTCGCAGCATCCTCATCGCCCCGGACTGCACCGAGCACGAGCTCGCCGCCGCGCTGCGCCACAAGGCCTTCGGCCCGGTGTGGCGGCTCGGCCCGGCGCGGATGGACGATCCCGCGGCACTCACGCTGATCGGCGGTGCCCATGCTGCCGGATGGCGCGTGCTCTCTCGGCCCGCAGGCACCAGCTGGGTGATCGATCTGGATGCGATGCGCCGCACCGGCCTGCCCCGCAATTCGGTCGCCCGCAAGCTGCGCAACGGCTGGCGCAAGCTCGAAGCGCTCGGTACTCCGAGCTGGCGCACCATCCGGGGCGCACAATGGAATGACAGCGTGCTCGACGACCTTGCCCGGATCGAGGCGGACAGCTGGATCGGGCGCAGCACCGACGGCAGCGGCGCGAAGTTTCTGAACGCCGCGCAGCGCGCCTATTGGCGCACCGCGCTGACCGACCCCGCGCTCGTCGAGCGGCTCTCCGCCGCCATCCTGATGCTGGACGACCGCCCGGTCGCCTTCAGTTTCGACCTCGATGATGGCCCAATTCGCTACGCTATCGCGGGCAGCCATGCGGAGGAGCTGAAGCACTGCTATATCGGCAAGCATGTCAATTACCGCGCGCTCGAAGAATGCCTGGCCTCCCCGCTGTCGCGCTTCGATCTCGGATCGGGCGATAGCGGCTACAAGCGCGAGATGGGCGCCCGGCCGGGCTATGACATGACCGATCTGTTGCTGGTCCGCAGCCCGATCGCGGCATGGGCGCTGGCAAAGGCATGGGGGCCGCCAATCGATCCCGTGGAGCGCGCCCGCGCCGATGCCTGATCGCACCACCTCCCCCTCGCTCGCCGCGCAGGTGCGCACGGCGGTGATCTGGCGCTCGGGCAGCCAGATCGGGACGCAGATCGTGTCCTGGGCCTCGACCCTGATCGTCATCCGCCTGCTCGCCCCGCAGGACTATGGCCTGTTTGCGATGGCGCAGGTGATGCTGGTGCTGCTCAACACCATGAACGGCTACGGCCTCGCCTCTGCGCTGATCCGCGAGGAGGAGGTGACCGACGAGCGGCTGCGCCAGACATTGGGCATGCTGATGCTGCTCAACGGGGGCCTCGCGCTGGTGCAATTCCTCGCCGCGCCGCTGGTCGCGCTGTGGTTCGACCAGCCGATGGTCGCGAACATGCTGCGGGTGCAGGCGCTGCTCTATCTCGCGGTTCCCTTTTGCGCGTTGTCACACGCGATCCTTTCGCGCCGGATGGATTTCCGCCGCCCGGCGCAGGTGCGCCTCGTCGCCGCGATTGCAGGCGCAGGGACAGCGTTGACCGGAGCCCTTGCAGGCTGGGGCGTATGGACTCTGGTGAGCGCGCCGCTGGTGATGGTCTTCACCGAGGCGGTCGGCATGACCCGCGCCGCCGGCACGCCACTGCGCCCCTCGTTCCGCTTTGCGGGCGCAGGCCACATCGCCGGTTTCGGCGGGGTGATGACCGCGACCCAGCTGTTCTGGTTCGTCCAGAGCCAGGCCGATGTAATGATCGCCGGGCGCGTGCTCGATCCCCACTCGCTTGGCGTCTACACCACCGGGCTGTTCCTCGCCCAGCTGCTCGCCGCCAAGTTCGTGCCGCCGATCAACGAGGTCGCCTACGCCGCCTATGCCCGCCAGCCTGAGCTGGGCGCGAGCGCGCTGCTCGCCACCATCCGCCTCGTGATGCTGATCGCGCTGCCCGCCTATGCGGGTCTTGCCGTGGTCGCCCCGGTGCTGGTGCCGGTGCTGCTGGGCGAACACTGGATCGAGATCGTCCCGCTGCTCCCGATCCTTGCCGCGGCGATGGCGATGATGACGCTGCAGATCCTGTTCGCGCCTGCCACCAATGCCCGCGGCGTGCCGATGGCGGCGCTGCGCATCACGATGATCGGCAGCGTGGTGATGACCACATCCTACTATATCGGCTCGCACTGGGGGGTGACGGGGTTTGCCTGGGCGTGGGTCGGCGGAATGGCGGTGCTGACTGCGGCCACCGTCACGCTGTCGGGCCGGATCATCGGCTTGCGCCTCGATGGCCTGCTGCGCGCGGTGCTGCCGCCGCTGCTCGCGTCGCTGGCGATGGCGGGCGGGGTGTGGCTGGGCCTGCGCGGCCTGCCGCCGGTGCCCGACTGGGTCGCGCTGGGGGTGGCGGTGCCGCTGGGCGTGGCGCTCTATCTCGGCGCGCTCAACATCATCGCGCCCGATCGCCTGGCCGAAGCGCTGAACTTCGCCCGCAACAGCGACGGGAACCAGCCGGAGCCCGCACCGGCGGAATAGGCCTGTCAAAAGCGCCTGATTGACTTGGGGCAGGCGATGCGGTTGGGCGAGGCCATGACCACCGCCCGCCCTGCTCCGACCACCCGCTTCTACCCCGTCAACGGGATTGATCTTGCCGTCCACCAATGGGCCTCTGACGGAGATGCCGCGCCGCTGGTCTTTGCCCATGCGACGGGGTTTCACGGCCGGGTGTGGGACGCGATTGCCGAGCGGTTTCCGGCGCATCCGGTCTTCGCCATCGACCTGCGCGGGCACGGGTTGTCGCGCGCCGCGCCGATCGACGACTGGCGGCTTCTGGCGCGCGATGTTGCGGATTTCCTCGAGCAAGCGGGCCTCTCGGGCGCGGTGGGGATCGGCCATTCGATGGGCGCGCACACGCTGGTGCAGGTCGCAGCCGATGCGCCGGGGCGGTTTTCGCGCCTTGTGCTGTTTGACCCCGTGATCCTCGCGCCCGAATTCTACGCCCCCACGGAGGCGCTCTACACCGCCGACAACCCCCACCCCGCGGTCCGCCGCAAGCGTGACTTCGCTTCGGCAGAGGCGATGATCGAACGCTTCGCCAGCCGCGATCCCTATGACCTGTTCGATGCACGCGTGTTCGAGGATTACTGCCGCCACGGGCTCGTCCCCGCGGCAAACGGGGACGGCATGGAACTCGCCTGCGCGCCCGAGGTCGAGGCGAGCGTCTATGCCGCGAGCCGCAGCAATCCAGGCATTCTGGAGGCGGCGATGCGGGTGGACATTCCGGTGCTGGTGGTGCGCGCCAAACACACCACATTGAACGACTTCAAGAGCTCGCCGACCTGGCCGGAACTGGCGGCGCGGATGCTGCAGGGGAGCGACCTCTACCGGCCGGACATGACCCACTTCCACCCGTTCCAGGACCCGGCGGATGCGGCGCGGATCATTGCGGAGTTTATCGGCGAGGCGTGATGTTCCGCAAATGTTTCACGTGAAACATTGCCGCCAACCTAACTCGCAGCCTCCAGCAGATCATTGATATCCTTGCGAATTTCCTCAAGTCTCTGCGCGTCGGCCTGTTGGATTTGCTTTCCCACCTGCCCCGCCAGCCCGCCATAGAAGGCCTTGAGGCTGGCACCCAGCGGATGCGCGGGGGCGACCGAGCGGGCCAGCCACAGCAGAATCGTCTGCGCGCGCATTAGCGGCTCACGACCCGCCGATGACCCGCGCACTACCGCGCCATAGGCCTGCGCCAGCGCGGCCTGCGCCTCCTCGAGGCAAATGCGGGTGAGATCGCCGCTGCCCGAAGCCTCGATCCGCGCGTCGAGCGCGACGCGGCGATAGGCGGCGGCAGGGTTGCGGGACAGCATCTGCATCGCTCGGGCCCCTTAGTTGTTGTCGTCACGCGGCGCGAAGTTGGCGCGCACGAAATCGAGCGTGGTTTGCGCCGCCGAGACCCGCTGGCCCGAAGCGGTCAGCTCGCGGCTCAGCCGTTCGCGCAAGGCTTCCTGCTGTTCGGCAATCCGGGCGAGGCGTTCATCGGTCTGTTCGAGCTGGCGCTGGTAACGCTGCACCGATCCGCCGAGCGAGCCGGGATCGCCAAGCAGCGTCGCCTCGCGCGCGAAGCGGTCGAAGGCGGCGAACACCCCGGTCGCGCCGGTGGTGAACAGCCCCGCGACCGCTTCCGGGTTCGCTTCGAGCGCGCGATTGAGCGGCACCGGATCGAGCCGGAAGGTGCCATCGCGGTTGATCGCAAGGCCAAGGTCGCCGAGCGTGCGCGGCTCGTTCGGGGCGGCATTGGGGTTGACCACCAGCCGCGACAGCGCCGACAGCTCGCGCCGCAATTCGCGCGCGCCGCTGTCATTGCCCAGCTCCCCGCCGAGCGGCGCGGCCACGGTGTTGAGCTGGGTGGCGATATCGTTCAGCGCGGCGACGAAATCGTTCATCACCGCCGTGATCGCGGAGGCGTCATTGGTGAAGGACACGGTAGTCGGCGCGCCGATATTGGTGGCGGTGAGTTCAAGCGTGAAGCCCCCCGGCAGGCCGGTGACGCGGTTGCTGGGGCTGGTGATCGGGACGGTGTCGAGCACGAGGCTGGCATCGCCCGCCGTGCCGCGCAGCTCGCCCGCATCGGTGGCGGGGTTCCAGGCGAGATAGGACAGATCGCCCGGCGCTGCCGCGCCGCCTGCACCCACGGGTTCGAGCACGAAGCCATTGGCCGCGCCCTCTGCGCCCTTGAGCACCAGCTGCGCGCCGCCCGTGCCTTGCGCGACATAGGCGCTCACCGCGCCCCGGCTCTCGCGGGTGATCCTGGCGGCCAATGTGGCAAGGGTATCATCGGCGGTGACGGTGATCGCCAGCGGGTCGCGCGCGGCATCGGGGTTGAAGCTCGCGCCGTCGACTTCGCCGAAGCGGATGTTGAGCGTGCCCGCGCCGACCAGCGCCGCGCCGCTGGCATAGGCCCCGGTCACCAGCGTCTGGCTGCGAGCAAGCTGGGTCACCTCGAGCGAAAAATTGCCGCGCGGGGAGAGCCCGGCAGGCACGCTCGCACGCGCCACGGCGGCATTGCCGATGCTTGCCTGCGGGGCCAGTTCGCCATTGCGGATGCGGTCCCCCAGCGCGCTCGCCAGCCCGGAGATCGCGCTGCGCAGCTGCGTGGCGGCGGAAATCTGCGCCTCGAGCGTCTCGCGCCGGGTCTCCACCGTCTGGCGCTGAAACCCGAAGCTCGCCTCGGCGATGTCGGTCGCCAGCTGGCTGTAATTGACCCCGTTGCCGAAGCCGAGCGAGGTCAGGATCGAAGAGCCGAAGTTTTCCATGTCGCTGAAGACGTCCATCCGGGGGTGGGTTTAAGGGGTTGATCCTCCCCTTAAGGGGAGGGGGACCATGCGCAGCATGGTGGAGGGGCGGGCGAGGGTAATCCAAAGGCTTTGCGCTCGGGGCAGCGCCGCTCGCCCCTCCACCACCCTGCGGGTGGTCCCCCTCCCCCAAGGGGGAGGATCATGTCTCGGCCCTCCCGTCGCCGTCGAAGCGCAAGGGTTCGGGCACTTCGATCACCGGGCGGCGCGGGCGTTGGCCGCGCTTCAGGGCCATCACGAAAGCCACCAGCGAGGCGAGCGCGACATAGAGCTCCTCGCGCACCATCTGGTTCGGGCGGGTGGTGAAATAGACCGCGCGGGCGAGGCTCGGATATTCGAGCACCGGCAGGCCCTGTTCCGCCGCGATCTCGCGCATCGCGAGCGCGGTCTCGCCCCTGCCTTTCGCCAGCAACAGCGGCGCGGGGGCGCGCTTCGGGTCATAGGTCAGCGCGACGGCGAAGTGCAGCGGGTTGACGATCACGAACTGCGCGTCCTTCATCGCCTTGGCGACGCCGCCGCGCGCCAGATCGCGCTGGCGCTGGCGGCGGGCCGATTTCATCTCGGGCGAGCCTTCGGATTGCTTGTTCTCGTCGCGCACGTCCTGCAGGCTCATCATCAGCCGCTTGTCGCGCTGGAAGCGTTGCAGCGGGTAGTCGATCGCGGCGATCACCGCGAGGCCGATCAGCAGCGCGCCTGCCAGCGAGGTGATCGCATCGAGCCCGCGCGCGACCTGCGCCTCCAAGGGCATCGCGCCGAGCGACAGCAGCTCGTCCGCCCGCCCTCTGGCCCACACCCACGCAATCCCGCCGAGCAGGGCGAGTTTGACGAGGCCCTTGCCCAGCTCGATCAGCCCTTGCGTGCCGAAGATGCGCTTCAGCCCCGAGAGCGGATTGATCCGCCGCCCCTTGAACCCGGCATTGCCGGGGATCCAGCGCCCGTCCTGCCCCAGCAGCAATTGCGAGGCGGTGGTGACAGCGGCGACGATCGCGCCCAGCGCGATGATCGGCGGGAGAGCGGCGAGCGCCGCGTCGCCCATGATCGCGCCCGGGGTGAAGCCGTCCAATGCGGCGCGGTCGAAGCGGAAGCCCGCGCGCGCGACGCCCGCCACCCCTTCGGTGAGCCACGACCCGAGCGCATAGAGGCCCAGCGCCCCCGCGCCGGTCGCGGCAAGGGTGGCGAACTCGCGCGAGCGCAGGACGTCGCCATTCTTGGCGGCCTGCTCGCGCCGCTTCTGGGTCGGAGCGAAGGTCTTCTCGCCGGCGGTTTCCTCGGCCATTTACAGCGCCTCCGGGCGGAGGAGGACCTCGGTCTGTTCGAGCGCGGCCTCTATCGCGCCGCGTATCTGCGCGGTCATCACCGGCAGCGCGATGATCATCGCTGCGATCCCCGCGACGACGCCCGCGGGAAGGCCCAGCGTATTGAGGTTGAGCGCAGGCGCGGAGCGGGCGATCAGCCCGGTGACGATCTGCACCAGCAGCAGCACCAGCACCACCGGCAGCGCGATGGCGGCAGCGGTGGCGAGGCCATAGCCCATGAACAGCACCACGCTCTCAGCCCGCCACGCTCCGAAGGCGAATTGTCCGGCGGGCAGCAGGCGGTAACTTTCGACCATCAGCTCGAACCAAAGCAGATGCGCACCGGTGGCGTAGAACAGCAGGCTCATGACGAGGCCGAGGTAGGTCCCCAGCGCCCCCGATTGCGCGCCGCTCGACGGGTCGACCGAAGTGGCGATGGCAAGCCCCATGGTGCCCGCGATCTGCTCGGCGGCGATCAGCGGAATGGCAAAGGCGATCTGGAGCACGAAGCCGAGCATCAGCCCGACCGCGATCTCCTGCACCACGGCGAGCACGGCGGCGATGCTCAGCATCGGCGGGGGTGCGGGCAGCGTCACCCAGCTCGCCACGAAATAGCCCAGTACGAGGCTCAGCAGAATGCGCAGCTGCACCGGCACCCCCGTGCCCCCGATCATCGGCGCGGCCATCAGTGCCGCCCCGCTCCGGATCGAGAGCAGCACGATCACCCACAGCTGCGCCTCGAGACTGCCGAAGCCGAGGTTGAGGATGTTCACCGGCTGAGATCCGCGACCTGCGCCATGATCTCGCGGGTGAAATCGGCCAGCAAGCCCATCATCGCCGCGCCCAGCACAACGAACACCAGCGCGGTGACGGCCAGCTTGGGGATGAAGCTGAGGGTCTGCTCGTTCACCGACGTTGCCGCCTGAATAATCCCGACCACCAGGCCGACGATCAGCGAAGCGATCAGCACCGGCCCGGCGATCAGCGCGGTGACCCACAGGGTCTGATCGGCCAATGCGAGGAGGGCGTTGTCCTCGCTCATGTCGAAAAACTCAGCGCAAGACTGCCCATCAGCAGCGCCCAGCCATCGACCAGCACGAACAATAGCAGCTTGAAGGGCAGCGAGATGATGGTGGGCGAGAGCATCAACATGCCGAGGCTCATCAGCACGCTCGCCACCACGAGGTCGATGACGAGGAAGGGCAGGAAGATCATGAAGCCGATCTGGAAGGCGGTCTCGAGCTCGCTGGTCACGAAGGCGGGGAGCAGGATCGAGAAGGGCACGTCCGCCCCGCTCCTGAAGGTGCCGCCGCCAGCCATGTCGGTGAACATGATGAGGTTCGCCTCGCGGGTCTGCGCCATCATGAAGGCATGGAAGGCCTCGCCCGCCTTGCTGATCGCGGCATCGGCCGACAGGGCTCCGCTGGCATAGGGCGCGATCGCCTGCGCGTTCACCACGTCCAATGTCGGGGCCATGACGAACAGCGAGAGGAACAGCGCCAATCCGGCCAGCACCTGCCCCGGCGGCGAGCCCTGCAAGCCCAAAGCCTGCCGCAGGATCGACAGCACCACGAGGATGCGCAGGAAGCTCGTCATCATCAGCACCAGCGCGGGCAGGATGGTGAGGAGACCCATCACCACCAAGAGCTGGAGCGACAAGCTCAGCGGGCTGTCATCCCCCGCGCCCTGATCGCCGAGCGCCCGTTCAACCGCCGCGCCCACGCCTGCGGTGACCGGATCGGGCGCAGCGGCATGGGCAAGATCGGGCGCTGCCCAGAACATGGTTAACGCGGCGAGACACAGCACCCCCGCTCTGACAATCGCGGCGGCGCGCATCATTCGCTCTCCGCAGGAACCGCGGGGGCGACGGGCGCCTCGCCCAGCCGCACGAGGCCCTGCCGGGTGCAACCGAGCAGGATCTCGCGGTCACGGAAGCGCACCACGGCGAGCTTCATGCCGGGCGCGATCAGGCTGGTTTCGATCAGCTGGAGCTGCCGCCCCGCCCCATTGCCGGGGGTCTGGCCAAGCCGCGTCTGGAGCCAGCGGGTCAGCCACAGGCTCCCCCAGATCAGCCCCGCCAGAACCGGCAGCAGCAGCGCAAGGCGCAGGAGATATTCGAGCATGGCGCGACCCCCGCCCGCTTACAGCGCGTCGTCAGAGGGGACGACAGGCTCGGCGACTTCGCCAGAAGGCGGCACGTCCTGCCCGTCCTCGCCCACAAGGCTCACGATCCGTAAGGCGAAGCGCCCCTTCTCCGCCACCACCTCGCCGCGTGCGATGACCCGGCCGTTGGCGGTGACATCGAGCAATTCATCGGTCAGCCGATCGAGCGTGACGGTGCTCCCCTCGCCCAGCATCAGCACCTCGCGCAAGGGCATCTCGGTCCGACCAAGCTCGACCGAGAGGCGCACGGCGACATCGCCGAAGCGGGCGAAAGCGGCGGGTTGATAAGCGGTCATGGTGCGAGCCCTTCAGGTGATGCGGATTGGGGGAGCGGGATGCGGGTCAGGCGGATCGCCATGCGGTCCTCGGCGGTGCCGACGCTGCCGTGCGCGACCAGCGTCTCGCCCGCCAGCAGCGGCACCTGACGGCCCATCGCCAGCGGGATCATGTCGCCGGGGCTGAGGCTCTGAAGCCGCGTCAGCGAGAGATCGAATTCGGCGAGCACCACGTGGAGCGCCAGCGGCACCTCGGCGAAGGGCGCGGCGAAAGGGCTCGCCGCCCCGCGCGGCCCGCGCGGACGCGGGCGACGCCCGCCACCCGGCAGCAGCCGCGCCATCCGCTCGCCCGCAACTGCCAAGGCCGCGCGCCAGATGCAGCCCTGGCGGTTGGCGATCTCGATCACGAAGAAGAACGCTTGCGCCTCGAGCGCGAAGGGTTTGAGGCGCGCCGCGCTCTCGCTGCGCACGATCACCTCTCCGCTGGTGGAGGCCCCGGCGGGCGGCGGCATATCGCCATGGCTCGCTGCGGTGATCGCGCCCGCGATGACACAGGCGGCCTCCTCCACCAGCAGCGCGGCCGAGCGCGGCAGGGCCTCGGGCACATGCCCGCTCACCCGCCCGTCGCCGCCGAAGCTGCGGTCGGTGAGCGCGATGGCGGTGGCGAAATCGAAGCTCAGAAGCGCGGTCTCGGCGCTCGCCCCGCAGCGGATCAGGCTGTTGGCGGCAAGCGGCCCGATGCGGCGCAGCGCGTCGGCGCCGGTGAGGCGCTCGGGCTCGGTGATGCTCACATCGAGCCGGTCTCCCGAGAGCAGCCCGGAGAGGTCGTCGGCCAGCAGCCGCGCCAGATCGCGCCGCCATGCCGCCATCATCGCGGCGCTTTCCTCCGGACGGGGGCCCCGACCTGACGAATGCGTCGTCAGTTCGGCGCAATGCACCGCCGCCGCCCGCACGGGCGCGAAATCATGGCCCATCCTCATTGGACGAGGAAGCCCTTGAAGTGCACCGCTTCGATCCCGCCAAAGCCCTCGTTCTCCTCGAGCACCTGATTGACCGCCTTGGTCAGTCGCTTGGCGAGCTTCTTCTTGCCCTCGACATCATAGGCCTCGGCCTCGGAGGTGGCGGCAAGCTGGGCGATGATCGCCGAACGGATCGCGAGTTCATGGGTCTTGACCCATTGCAGCACGCGCCCGTCACGGCGGGTGGAGACCGCCAGCTCGACCTGAATAAGGCCGGGCGAATCCGCGAGGTTGGAGGTGAAGGCCTCCTCGAAGGAGTAATAGGCGGTGCGATACTTGCTGCCGCCCTCGCCATGGACCATGTGGCCTTCCTTGTCCTTGTCCTTGGCAGGCGGTGCGTAGGGGTCTTCCTCGTCCTTGAGCACCAGCTTGGGCTGGTCGATCTTGTGCTCGCCCCCGGCCTCGCCGAACAGGCCCATGGCATAGGCGCCGTAGGCCCCGCCCGCGCCGGTGCCGAGCAGCAGCACCGCGCCCAGCGCGATCTTGATGATCCCGCTCTTGCCCGACTTGCCGCCGCCTTCCGCGCCCTCGGCCTTGTCCTTACCCTTCGCCATGCCCTGTCAGCTCCATTTGGTATCGCGCCGCCGCCAATCAGGCGAACAGCCCGCCCGTGTCGCGAGCAAGGGCTGCGGGATCATCCGCCTCGCTTGCCCCGCGCGCCGCGAGCGCGGCAGCGGTGGAGGGGCGGCGGTGATCCGGCG
>PNKW01000018.1 GCA_013822695.1 Erythrobacter sp.
TCATTGGCACAAGGATGGGCGTTTGGCAATCAGTATGTCTCTGTATTAAAACCCGGCCTTCCGCTTGCAGGTCGCGGGCGTTTCGCCCACGGTGATTTTGCGAAAGGTCTGCGCCCGGATTGCCGAAATAACTGTATCCAGCCCGTAAATGGCTTGATATTATCAGCCGCTTCTGCCCCTTTTTGTCGTGTCGGGGCTGCGCAACGCGGGCAGGGCACGCCGGAATTGACCGGCGGCCTTATTGGGGGTGTTACATGTCGGAGCCATTCGTCGGGCAGATCAACATGTTCGGATTCGATTTTGTCCCGCGAGGCTTTGCTTCGTGCAACGGTCAACTGTTGGCCATCTCGCAGAATTCGGCGCTGTTTGCTTTGCTAGGCACGATCTATGGGGGCAACGGGACCACGAACTTCGCATTGCCGGACCTGCGCGGACGCGTGCCGGTCGCCTTTGGTGCCTCAACTCCATTGGGCGGGGTTGCAATTGGTCAGGCGGGCGGCGTTGAGGCGGTGGTGCTGAACATCGCCAATCTTCCCGCCCACACCCATGCGCTTGCGGCCACCACTCAGGTCGCTACGCGCCGCGTTGCGACCCGACGGATGCTGGCCACCGATACTTCGACCAATGCCGAATATTATGCACCACCCGGCCAGGTCACCAGTTTGAGTAACAGTTCCATCAATTTGACCGGCGGGGGGCAGCCGCACCAAAATCTGCAGCCATTGCTTGTGATAAACTTCTGCATCGCGCTGCAGGGTATCTTCCCCAGCAGGAATTAACCCGGGTTCAGCAACGGAACTTTTTTGGGGAGCAACAATGTCAAATGCATTTATCGGCGAAATCCGTCTCTTTGCAGGCAATTTCGCGCCGGTTGGCTGGGCTTTCTGCGACGGAAGCCTGATCTCCATTGAAGAGAACAACGCGCTGTTCGCGCTGATCGGCACCAATTATGGCGGCAACGGACAAACCACCTTTGCCTTGCCGGATTTGCGCTCGCGGGTGCCGCTTCATCAGGGGCCGGGGCCGGGCTTGTCCATCAACTACGTGGTCGGAGAGGCCATAGGGACCGAACAGGTCACCTTGTCCAGCAATAATATGCCGGCGCATCAGCACTCGGTTATCGCCACCACCGCAACCGGTTCGGTAACCACTCCGGGACCCACGGTGATGCTGGCCACCCCGGTCGAAGCGGGGGTGGCCACAAGCTTGTATGTTGTCCCCGGCAGCAGCACCGTCAATCAGGCGCCGATGGCTGCCCAAAGCATTGGCTCGACGGGCGGGGGTCAACCGCATGAGAATATGATGCCGTTTCAGGCGATCAATTACATCATTGCGCTCTTTGGCGTTTTTCCTACGCGAGCCTAGGCGCGCGCAGGTCAGGAGTAAACCATGGCTGATCCCTTCATCGCCGAAATTCGTTTGTTCGGTTTCAATTTCGCGCCGCGAGGCTATGCGTTTTGCGACGGTTCTATCGTTGGAATCGCGCAGAACACCGCGCTGTTTGCGCTCCTTGGCACCGCGTTTGGTGGCGATGGACGAACCACTTTCGGGCTTCCCGATCTGCGCGGGCGCGCTGCGGTCGGTGCGGGGCAGGGGCCTGGTCTGACGCAGCGGAACCTTGGCTCATCCGGCGGGCAGGCGACCGTCGCTCTGATCACCAGTGAAATGCCAGCGCACACCCACACGCTCAACTCGGCAACGCTCAGCCCGCAAAACCCGGCGCAGAATGTCGCGTCTCCCACGAACCAGGCGCTACTTGGCCTGTCCTCTCCGAACAACATTTATATCGATCCGGTTGTGCCCGACACGGCCCTCAACCCCAGCTCGATTACGCCGGCTGGCGCGGGCAGCCCGCATGAGAACACCCAGCCTTATCTCGCGGTCAATTTCTGCATCGCGGTGCAGGGAATCTTCCCCCCGCGCGCCTGACCGGGTGGGCACGACGACCACGATCATGCGCAGCTTACTCGTCCGCATTCCGCCGGAGTTGGCGACCAAGGGATTTGCGCTGCGGCCTGAAACCGAGGCGGATGATCCCTATCTGCTCGCGCTCTACGCCACCACGCGTGCGGCTGAGCTCGAACAGGTTCCCGGCTGGACGCCCGAGCAGAAGCAGGCCTTCGTGGCGATGCAGTTCAACGCCCAGCGCCACCACTATCGCACTGCGCTCGCCAACGTCGGCTTCGATGTCATCACGCGCGCAGGTGTTCCGATCGGGCGGCTCTACACGCAGGAGGGCGAGACGATGCTGCACATCGTCGACATCCTGATCGATCCGGCCGAGCGCGGCGCAGGCGTCGGCACCGCCCTGCTGCAAGGCCTCGCCGCCGATGCGCGGGCGGCAGGCAAGGTGCTGAGCATCTTCGTCGAAAGCTACAATCCGGCCAAGCGACTCTACGAAAGGCTCGGCTTCGTCCCGGTCGGCGAGCCCAAGGGCTTCTACATCGAGATGGAAATCCCGCTGCCCGCGGGGCAGGCGGCGGCGGGCTAGTTGAAGATCGCCTCGTATTGCACCCCATCCGCGTCGGCGCCGACGGGGACGAGAAAAATCTCGAGCATTCCCAGCCGTTCATGGTCTATCGCATAGGTGCCCTGCTGCAGCACCCTTTGGTCGGGACAGACGAACAGCAGCGCGAACGGATGGCGCGAATGGACATGCGGATCACGGTAAGCCAGCGCCTTGGCCTCGCGCAGTTCGAGCGCGAAGCGGGCGTCGGGGAAGGCGAGGCCGAAGGTGCTGCCCACTTCCGGCTGGAAGAGTTCAAGGGTGAGGAGCGGGGGCGCAGCGTCCGGGTGATTCGTCATGGGCATCAGCGTGGCTGAAGCGCGCGTCCCGATCAAGTCCCCGATCAAGTCGAAGCGCACGCCACCCGACATGCAAGCCTTTGAACTGGTATGCGCCTGCCTTGCGCCACAGGCGCAGGCCCTGCCGGATTCGGCAGCGGTCGATCCCGAGCTGCCGGCGCGGGTCGCGCGGCGCCATCAGGTCTCGGCCCTGGTCGCGGCGCGGCTGGAGCAGGCCGGACAGGCGGTTCCCGCGCCGCTCGCCCGTCAGGCCGAGGCCGCGCGCCGGCGCGCGCTGCGGCAGCTGGGCAGCGCGCTCGACCTTGCCGACGCGCTGGAGCGCGGCGGTATTCCCGTGGTGCTGCTCAAGGGCGTGGCACTGTCGCAGCAGGCGTTCGGCTCGCCGCTGCTGCGCGGGGCGGTCGATATCGACCTGCTGGTGCGCCCGCAGGATGTCGCTGCGGCGTGGCAGATGCTCGGGCGCGCCGGGTGGCGGCAGGTCACCCCGTCCGCGCCGCTCGAAGGGGCGCGGCTGGCGCTGTTCTTCCGCGCCGCCAAGGATTCGCTGCACCGCCATGCCGAAACCGGGCAGGTGCTGGAGTTGCATTGGCGGCTTTCGGACGAGATGGCGCAGCCGCTGATGCCGCCGCTGGAGGCGCTGGAGAGCCTCGCGCTGGCTCCGGGGCGGAGCGTGCGGGTGCTCAGCGATCCGGCGCTGTTTCTCTATCTTTGCACCCACGGGGCCGCGCATGGCTGGGCGCGGATCAAGTGGCTCGCCGATGTCGCCGCACTGCTCCATCGCAGCCCGGACGGCGGCGCGCAGCTGTGGGCCAATGCCGCAGGTGCCGGAGGGCGGATTGCGGCAGGATCGGCAGTGATCCTCGCGCAGGAGCTGTTCGGCCTCGCCCCGCCACCGGGTTTCGTGCGCCCGCGCGGGGTGCGAATCGCAGGCGTGCTGTGGCTCGCGCGGCGCATCATGCGCGCGGGCGAGGGTGCGCGCGAGCTCGAGACGACGCCGTGGCGCGGCTGGGCCGAGATGCTCGCCAAGCTGCTGGTCGCCGCAGGGTGGCGCGGGCGGCTGGCGGTGCTGCGCCGATTGGTGCTGGCAGGGGAGGACATCGCACTGGTGGCGCTGCCCAAGGGTTTGATTTGGCTCTATCCCGTGCTGCGCGTGCCGCTGCTCGTACATCGCCGCACGGCGCGCTGGCGGCGGTTGCGCGGGGCCCGGCGAGCGGGTAACACCGCCGCATGAGGGGCGCATTCTCCGATCGCGCGCGGGCCGCCATGGGCCGCTTCTGCCGCCTTGCCGCAGCACTGCTGCTGGCTGCGGGGCTGGCCGCCTGTGCCGGGCGCGGGGGCGACATTCCCTATGATCCGCCCGGTTTCACCGCGCCCGATCCGCTCGCCAACAGGGTGCCGCAGCTGCCCACGGTGCTTGGCCCGGGCGACGTGATCGAGGTCAAGGTCTACCGGGTTGCGGACCTTTCGGGCGAGCAGGTGGTCGACAACACCGGGCGAATCAAGGTGCCGCTGATCGGTGCGCTCGCCGCTGCGGGCAAGACCACCGACCAGCTGGAGACCGACATCGCCGCCGGGCTCGGGGCGCGCTACCTGCAGAATCCGGACGTGCAGGTGATGCTCAAGTCCCCCGTGGCCCGGCTTGTAACGGTCGACGGATCGGTGTCGCAGCCCGGTCTTTATCCGGTGACGGGGCGGATCTCCCTGCTCCAGACCATCGCCATGGCGCGCGGCACGGCGCAGGGCGCGAATCCGCACCGCGTGGTGGTGTTCCGCATGATCGACGGCCAGCGCATGGCGGCGAGCTTCGATCTCGAATCGATTCGCGAAGGCAAGATGGACGATCCCGCGATCTATCCCGACGATATCGTGGTGGTCGACGGTTCGTCGCTGGCGGCGACGTGGACGCTGCTGATCCAGACGCTGCCGCTCGTCGCGCTGTTCCAGCCCTTCCGCTGAATCCCCTATCCGGTTGCGTCAGGGCCGCGAAGGTGATAGAAACTAAATGGTTGAGGGATATGAACTGATCCCGATCCAGCACACGCTGACCGAACAGGCTTGGCCGAACAAGAGGGTACCTTCATGCGCAAGACCATTGCCGGACTGATGATTGGGGTGCTCTCCTTGGGCAGTGCCGCCGGTGCCGTCGCGGCGACCGCGGTCCCCTTCGCGCCGGTCAAGCCGGCCGAATTCGGCCAGTTGAACAACCGCGCCGTGCTCGGTCTGGCGGTCGCTCAGGCCGAGGACTGCACTCCCGACAGCGCCGGCAACGGCTGCCCCGCCGGTGGTGAGGAAGGCGGCTTCCTGGGTGGCAATGCGCTCCCCGTGATCGCGGGCGTCGGAGTCGTCGGCGTGGCGATTGCCGTGGCGGCCGGTGGCGGCTCCAGCAGCCCCTGATTTTCCCGCGCGCGGGCCTTTGATCCGATCTGATCCGCTGCGCTGCGATCCCCGCTAGCCGATGATGGCGACGTGAACCGTCAAACCGCAATCGACTGGCTTGCGCCCGGCTTCGTACTCGCCGCGCTTGTTCTGGGCGGGTCGAGTTCGGGCGGGGTCTGGGCCAACTTCGCGCTCCAGTGGCTTGCGGGTATCCTCCTTTTGGCCCTGATCGCATCGCGCGCGAACGCGGCTGTGCCGCGTGCGCTGCTGGTGCTGGGCGGCGTGGCGGTCGCCCTGCCGGTGCTCCAGCTGATCCCGCTCCCTCCATCGCTGTGGACGCTGCTGCCGCAACGCGCCGCAGTGGCGGAGGGTTTCGGATTGGCGGGCGCGGCGCTGCCGTGGATGCCGCTCTCGCTCGATCCCGATGCGACGCTGGCGGTGCTCGCCAGCCTGCTGGTGCCCGCGGCCGGGCTGGCGCTGTTTGCCGCAGCTTCCCCGCGCGGCGTGCGGTGGGCGCTGGCGACGGTGGTGGCGGCGGCGATCGGCTCGATGCTGCTCGGGCTCCTCCAGCTGCTCGACGGCGAGGGGACGGTGCTCCAGCCCTATGCCATTACCAATCCCGGCAAGGCGACAGGGCTGTTTGCCAACCGCAATCACCTTGCCATGCTGGCGGTGATGGCGATCCCTTGCGCGGTGCTGCTGGCGGGGCGAGGCGATCGCTTGCGCGCGGGCGTTCTGGCCGCGCTGCTGACGGGCGGCGCGGTGCTCACCGGATCAAGGGCGGGCATCGGGCTTGCCGTGGTGACGGCCGCCGTCAGCCTCGCCGCGATCCATGCCCCGGCGCGCGCGCGCGGGCCGTGGCTCGCGCTGCTCGGCGCGGGCGCGCTGCTGGGCGCAGCGGGCGGGCTGTGGCTGGCGCTCGCTCCCGGTGCACCCCCGCCGGGCGGGATCGAACAGCAGCGCCCCTTCATCATCGCCACCACCCTCGATGCCGCGCGCGACCATTTTCCTGCCGGGAGCGGGGGCGGCAGCTTCCTGCGGGTCTACCAGCATCACGAGGATCCGGCCGCGATCAGCCCGGAATACCGCAACCACGCCCATAATGATTACGCCGAAGTGCTGCTTGAATATGGCGCGCCGGGTGCGGCGCTGATGCTGGTGGTGCTGGGCTGGTGGGGCTTCGCCGCCTTCGCCGCCTGGCGCAGCGGGGCCGGCGCCGCTGCGGCGCGGGCCGGGGTGATCATGCTCGGAGTGGTGCTGGCGCATTCGCTGGTCGACTACCCGCTGCGCACCGCAGGCCTCGCCCTGCTGGCCGCCGCCGCCGCGGTCATCGCCGCGCGCCGCGACACCACCACACCGGCGCCCGATGCCGAGCCGTCCGAGGCGCCGGCGGACGATCCCCGGCACCTCCGTATTACCTTGTGATCAAGCGGTTTTGCCACTTTACCTCGGGTGGCATCCCTGCCATTCCGTCACACGCAAAGCGGGACGCCGCAATCAAGGGAGCTGGCCGGAAGTGACCGAGATCGGGGGACGAATCGCCCGCGAAGCCGGCGAAGCCCGCGAGCAGCAGCGGCGGCTGGGCGGACTGTCTTTCGCCCGTGCGCCGGGCGCCGCTCCGGAACAGGCTGCCCCGGGCACGCCGCTCGTCGATATTGATCAGGCATTGAAGGTGGTGCTGCGGCATCGCTGGCTGGTGCTCGGCACGCTCGGCCTCGCGCTCGCGCTCGCGATCATCGTCACGCTGCTGGCGACCCGCGAATATCGTGCCGAGGCGACCTTGCAGATCAACGCCCAGCCCGCGCAGATCCTCGGCAGTCGCAACCAGCCGCAGCCGCGCTTCCGCAATGATGACCAATATCTCCAGACCCAGTTCGGCATCCTGCGCAGCCGTGCGCTGGCCGAGCGGGTGGCGCGCGATCTGAAGCTCGCCGAAGACCCTGCCTTCCTCGATCCTGCAACGCCGGCGGCCCAGCGTGCCCGCGCGGCTGCAGCGAAGCTTTCGCGCAATCTCGAGGTCGCCCCGCAGCGTGGCAGCGATCTGGTGACGCTCGCCTATACCGATCCCGATCCGGCCCGCGCGGCGCGCATCGCCAACGGCTTTGCCGAGGGCTTCATCGCCGCGACCACCGAGAACCGTTACAACACCACCAATTACGCCCGCGGCTTTTTGCAGGACCAGCTCGCTGTCGCGCGCGAGCGGCTCGAGAATTCCGAGCGGGCGCTGGTCGCCTATGCGCAGCGGCAGGGCATCGTCCAACTCGACAGCGGCAGCGCGCGCAGCAGCGGTGGCCGCGAGGGCGACGGCCCGAGCGCGGCGACCGGCGATACGCTTTCAAGCCAGACGCTGCTGGGTCTCAACAATGCGCTCGCGCAGGCGACGGGGGAGCGGATCGCGGCCGAACAGGCCTATCGTCAGGCGGGCGGGGCCGAGGTCTCGGGCGAGCAGATCGCCGATCCCGCGCTGCAATCGCTGCGGGCCGAGCGCGCGCGGCTCGAGGCGGACTACAGCGAGCGGCTGAAAACCTTCAAGCCCGACTATCCCGATATGCTCGCGCTTGCGGCCAAGATCGCCGAAGTTAAATCCGCCATCGCGCGCGAGACCGGGGCGATCGCCAGCTCGCTCGCCAGCCGCTACCGTGCCGCCGCAGGGCGCGAGCGCGAGTTGCAGGCCGAGGTGGCGCAGCTGCGCGCGCAGGTGCTCGATCTGCGCAGCCGCGGGATCGGCTACAATTTCCTCCAGCGCGAGGTCGATACCAACCGCGAACTCTATGACGCCCTGTTGCAGCGCTTCAAGGAGATCGGTGTCGTCGGCGAGCTGGGCGAGAATCAGGCAACGGTGATCGACCGCGCGCTCGCGCCGATGGGGCCCTACCGCCCGCAGCCGCTGCGCAATCTCGGCATCGCGCTCGTGCTCGGGCTGATCGCCGGGCTGGGCCTCGCCTTCCTGGTCGAGTTCGTCGACGACACGGTCAAGTCGCCCGAGGAGATCTCGGACATGCTCGGCCTGCCGGTGCTGGGGGTGGTGCCGCGCCCGGGCAAGGGCGAGAAGGTGTCCGAGCAGCTCGAGGATGCCAAGTCGCCGGTCACCGAAAGCTACCAGTCGATCACCGCGGCGCTGCGATTCATCGGCGATGGCGGCACCCCGCGCTCGATCCTCGTGACAAGTTCGCGCGCCTCGGAGGGCAAGTCCACCTCCTCGCTGGCCATCGCACAGAGCCTCGCGCGCGGGGGCAAGCGGGTGCTGCTGATCGATGCCGACATGCGCAACCCCACCTTCCTGTCGGATTCGGCGCGGCTGTGGGGGCTGAGCACGCTGCTGGCCAACACCGCCAAGCTGGTCGAAATGGTCGTGCCGACCCGGCTCGAGACCATGTGGCTGCTGCCCGCGGGACCGATCCCCTCGGCGCCCGCGCACCTGTTGGCGACCTTGCGGATTCACGAGGTGATCGCCGAGGCGACCGCCACCTATGACGTGGTGATTGTCGATGCGCCGCCGGTGCTCGGGCTTGCCGACGCGCCGACGCTTGCGTCGATCTGCGAGGCGACCGTGCTGATCGTCGAGGCGGGCTCGGCCCGCCGCGCGGCGATCCGGCGGACGCTGCGCCGCCTGCTCGATGCCAAGGCCAGCGTGGCCGGGACGGTGCTGACCAAGTTCCAGCCCAAGACCGGTTCGGATCACGAAAGCTACGGCTATGGCTACGGCTATGGACAGGGGGCCGCGCCGTCAGCTCCGGGTCTGCTGGGCAAGCTGCGGCGGCGGCCGGGCACCGAGAACAAGACGCTGGATATCGGCACATGACCGTGGCTTCGCGCGGGGTTGTGATCGCGCTGGTGCTGGCAGGAATGTGGTTTTCGCTGCGTGCAGCGGTTGTCGCGCAATCCGATGCCGTGCGGCCCGAGGCCTCGGCCTGGGCCGTGCCGCGCAGCGGCAATGCGCTCACCGCGCTGGCCGCGCAGCGGATCGTTGCGCAGGACGGTGCGATCGACCCTGTCGCCCGCGCGCTGATCGCCGACGCCATGGCGCGTGTGCCGGCGGCGGGACAACCGCTCGCGCTGGCGGGCCTCGCCGCGAGCGCCGAGGGCGATCTGCCCCGCGCCACGCAGCTGATGGAGACTGCGCGCCGCCGCGCACCGCGCTTCCCGCTCGCGCGCAACTGGCTGCTCAACGAATATGCCCGCACCGCCCGCTACGACGCGGCGCTTGCCGAGGCGGGCGCGCTGATGCGACTCGCTCCCGAGACCCGGCCGCAGGTCTATGCCCTGATCGCCGTAATGGCCACGCGCGCCGACGCTGCCCCTGCGGTGCGCCGCGCGCTCGCTCGCCAGCCCGACTGGGCCGAACCTTATGCCGCATGGGCCCGCGCGCAGAAGCAGGCCAACGCATCGACATGACCGAGGGGCAAGCGGCGCAACCGGCTCCGGATACGGTCGTGGCCGCGGTGCGGCTGATCCACGCCCGGCTCGCCCCGCACCGCCAGCGGCAATTGCTGCTGCTCTTCGCGCTGATGCTGGCGGGCGCGATCGCTGAGACCGCGACCGTGGGCGCGGTGCTGCCGTTCCTCGCGATCGTCTCTCCCGGCGCCGAGCTTGGCGAATATGGTGCGGTGGTCGATCCGGTCGCCCGCCTCGCTGCTGTCTTGGGCGTGAGCACGCTGGTGATGGCGGCGCTCCTGCTGGTCGCGCTCGCGGTGATCGCGGCAGTGATCCGGCTGGTGCTGCTGTGGAACAGCCAGAACACCTTCTTCGCGATCGGTCACGACCTGTCGATGGGCGTCTATGCCCGGGTGCTCCACCGCCCCTATGCCCGGCACGTGATGGAGAACAGCGCGACCACGCAAGCCGCGATGCAGAAGGTGCAGTTCGTGCTCGGCAATGTGCTGCTCCCCGCCATCGCCGGGCTGACAGCGGCGGTGGTGGCGCTGTTCATCCTTGCCGCGCTGGTCGCCATCGACGCGCGCACCGCACTGATCGCGGCCGCCTGTTTCGGCGTGCTCTATGCCCTCGTCAGCCGCTTCACCCGCCGCCGCCTCTACGCCAACAGCGATCTCGTCTCGAGCGCGATGAAGGGCCGGGTGCAGGTCTTGCAGGAAGGGCTGGGCGGGATCCGCGATGTCCTCCTCGATCATTCGCAGCCGCTGTTCCTCGCCAAGTTCGGCGCGGTTGATCGCCAGTTCACCCGCGCGCAGGCAACCAACCAGTTCCTCGCCGCCGCGCCGCGCTTCGTGGTCGAGGCGGCAGGGGTGGTGCTGATCGCGGTGATCGCGGTGTTCGTATCGGGCCGCCCGGGAGGGCTTGCCGGGGCGCTGCCGATGCTCGGCGCGCTGGCGCTCGGCGCGCAGCGGCTGCTGCCGCTGATCCAGCAGACCTATTTCAGCTGGGCGCAAATCTTCGGCCACCGCGCCGCGCTGGTCGAGGTCGCGCGCCTGCTGGCCGAGCCGCTCCCGGCCGAGACCGACGCCGCCGCTGCCCCCATGGCGGGTTCGGGCACTGTCACCTTCCGCAAGGTCACTTTCGCCTATCCGGGCGACCGCGGCACGGCGCTGTCCGACATCGACCTCACCATCGCGCCGGGCGCACGGATCGGCCTCGTCGGGCCTTCGGGCGCGGGCAAGAGCACCTTTGTCGATCTCCTGCTCGGCCTGCTCGAGCCGACGACCGGAGAGGTGCTGATCGACGGCGTGCCGCTGGACGAGACGACCCGCGCCGGCTGGCAAGCGGCGGTCGCGCATGTGCCGCAGGCGATCTTCCTCGCCGATGGCAGCATCGCCGAGAACATCGCCTTCGGCCGCTCGGGCGCGGAAATCGATCATGAGCGGGTGCGCGAGGCGGCGCGGCTCGCCGAACTCGACGCCTTCATCGCCACGCTTCCGCAGGGCTACGACACCTTCGTCGGTGAGCGCGGGGTGCGGCTGTCGGGCGGCCAGCGGCAACGCATCGGCATCGCCCGTGCGCTCTACAAACAGGCGCGGGTGCTGGTGCTGGACGAGGCGACCAGCGCGCTCGACGAGGCGACCGAGGCGGCGGTGATGCAGGCGGTCTCGCAGCTCCCGCGCGAGCTGACGCTGGTGATCGTCGCGCACCGCCTCTCGACCCTCAAGCTGTGCGAGGAGATCGTGCGGCTGGATTCGGGCCGGGTGGCCGAGCAGGGCAGCTATGCGCAAGTGATCGGCCCGGCACGAGGGCACGGATGAGCCTTGCGCCAGGGGCGGGCGCGGGCGTGATACGCGCCGACATTCAGGCGCTGCGCGGGTTCGCGGTTGTTGCGGTCATCCTCTACCACGCGGGCCTGCCCTTCGCCGGGGGCGGATTCCTCGGCGTCGACGTGTTCTTCGTGGTCTCGGGCTTCCTCATCGGCGGGCATGTGCTGCGCGCTCTGGAGGAGGGGCGTTTTGCCTTCGGGGCCTTCTATCTGCGGCGCATCCGGCGGCTGATCCCTGCCGCCTATGCCATGCTGCTGCTGACGGTGCTGGCCGCGGCGGCGCTGCTGGCGGCGGACGCCCATGCCCGTTTCACCGCGCAGGCGCTGGGATCGCTGTTCTATGCGACCAACATCGTGCTGTGGCGGCAGATCAACTATTTCAACGACCAGTCGGACAGCGAGCCGCTGCTGCACATGTGGTCGCTGGCGGTGGAGGAGCAGTTCTATCTGCTGCTCCCCCTCGCGCTCTGGCTTCTGCCGCGGCGCTTGCGCGCGGGCGGCGTCGCAGCGGCGAGCCTCATCAGCCTCGCCCTCTATCTCTGGCTCTACCCCCGCTCGCCGGGCGCGGCCTTCTATCTGCTGCCGACCCGCGCGTGGGAGCTGGGGCTGGGTGTGCTGGCGGCGATACTGGCGGCGCTCGGCCTCGGTTACAACGGGATGCGATGGCTGGCATTGCCGCTGGTGGCGGTGATGGCGCTGCCGGTGATCCTGCCGCCTTCCGGCGTGCCATTGCACTGGCTCGCGATCCCCGTGTGCCTTGCCACCGCCGCGTTGCTGCTCGCCGCGCTGCCGAGCCCCCGCGCGCTCGCGCCGCTGGAGCGGATCGGCGATGCGTCCTACTCGCTCTATCTCGTCCACTGGCCGCTATTCGCCTTTGCCCATGTGATCTGGCTCGGCGCGACCCCGCCGCTCGCCCTGCGGCTCGGGCTTGTGGCGGCGACGATTGTGCTGGGGTGGCTGTCATGGCGCTGGATCGAGACGCCCGGGCGCTTCGCTCCGCTTGCCCCGCGCCGGGCGGTGGTGCTTTATGCCGCAGCGACGCTGGTGCTGGCCGGCGCGGTGTTCGCTACCGCCTCGCTGGTCAAGGGGCGCCCTGAGCCTATCGACCTTGCCGGGGTCACTGGGCTCGATCTCGCCGGTTGCAATGCCGAGGCGGTGCTGTTCGACGGGGCCTGCGCACAAGGGCCGTCGCCCGATCTGCTGGTGTGGGGCGATTCCTTCTCGCAGCAGCTGATCCCCGCGCTGCTTGCCGATGGTGAGCGCCATCTGGCGCAGGCGAGCAAGGGGCAATGCGCGCCGCTGCCGGGCCTCGCGCCGGTCGACCGCGACGCCACAGCCGCCTTCGCGCGCGATTGCCTCGCCTATAATGCCAGCGTGCTCGACTATCTGCGCCGCACGCCTTCGATCAAGGTCGTGGTGCTGTCGGGCAATTATGCCCGGTTCGCGCAAGCAGGCACGAAAGCGCTGCGGCCCGATGGTCGTCTCGCACCGGCAAGTCTGAGCGAAATGATCGCGGCGCAGCAGCGGACGGCGGCGGCAATCCGGTCGATGGGCAAAGCGGTGGTGATCGTCACCGGGCCGGTCGCCGCCCGCTTCGATGCCGGGCAGTGCCGGGCGCGGGCGATCGGCGGCCTTCCCACCGCGGCCCCCGCGCCCGATTGCGCGATCCCGGCCGCGGCGCGCGCCGTGCCGATGGCATGGCAGGAGGCGCTGTTCACCGGCTTCGCGCAGCAGGGCGAGGGTGGCGGGCAGACGCCGGTCTTGCGGCTCGACCGGATGCTGTGCCCCGATCCGGCGCTGTGTCCCACGGTGCTCGGCGGGGCGGCGCTCTACCGCGATGCGCATCACCTGAGCGCTGCCGGCAGCGCACTGGTGGGGCGGCGCTTCAGGCTGGGCGAGGCGGCGCGGGCGGCGGCCGCTCAGCGCAGCCGGTGACGCAGGTGCCAGACCCTTGCTCCGAAGCGCAGCACTGCGCCAGGGACGAGGCTCACCGACCACCACAGCCACCACCCGCGGCCGCGCGAAGTCACTCCGCCCAGCAGATCGCGCGCTGCTGCGCCATGGCCGTGATAGACCAGCTGGCGCGCAAAGCGCTCGCGCAGCATGTCGCCATAGGCCCGCAGCATCGCATGGCGCGCATGGTGCGCGGGATCGCCGAGCAGTGCGGCGATCGTGGCGAGGTTGGGCGAGGGCGGGGGCGGGGCGCGGCGCAGTTCGGCCTGACGCGTCTCCATGATCCCACCATTACCGCGCACATAAAGCGCGGTCTGCGCCTCGCTGACGGCAAAGTGGCCCGAAAGCGCAAGGTGGATCCACAGATCCGTGTCCTCACCGGCCAGAAAGTCCGCGAACCCGCCCGCCGCGATCACCGCGCTCCGCCGCACCGCGACCGCCGACGTCCAGACGCGGTCGCAGTTCTTGCGCGCGAAGAAATCGATCTCGCCGCTCGGCGCGTTCACGGCGGCAGGGTCGGCCGGCGGGGGCGAGACCGGCAGCGTCGCCCAGCGGAAGCCGGACCCGACCAGCGGGCAATCCGGGTGCCGCGCGATCAGTGCGTCCAGCACTTCGAGATGATTGGGTGCCCACAGATCATCGGCATCGATGAAAGCGATCCATGCTCCGCTCGCCTCGGCGATCCCCCGATTGCGCGCCGGGCCGGGGCCACGCAGCGCCTCGTGCAGCAGTCGCACCCGCGCATCGGCGATCGCCTGCACCGCTTCCACACTGCCGTCTGTGCTGCCATTGTCGATGACGATCACTTCGCGCGGGCAAAGCGTCTGCGACAGCACGCTTCGCAGCGTGGCTGTGACCTGACCGGCCTTGTTGTAGAGCGGAACGACGACCGAGAAGCCCGTGTTTTCGCCCGGCATTATCGTGGTTCGCCCGCGTTAGACATGGTGCAGGAGTAGCGCTAAGTGCCCGATCTGGCAAAGGTTTCATGATGGCAGGCAGCCGCGTATTGCTACTTACCGGCTATGACGGAGAGCGCCCCGGCGGCGGCCGGGAGGGGCTGTCCCGCCTGATCGAGACCGTGCTGGGCGATCTGGCGGGGCCGCCGGACGTCATGCGGCTTGCGGGTCGCACGGCGGCGCTTGACGGATTGCGCGGGCGGCTTGGCGGGCTGGACGGTGTGGCTGCGGCTGAGCTGCGCGCGCGCGTCGCCGATCCGGCGACCACCGTGCTGGTGTGCGACGGATCGCAGCTCGGCGGTGCAGCGGCGCTCGCCCGCGCAGCCCGGCCCGATCTCCCGATCATCACCTTCTGCCACAATTGCGAGACGCAGTTCTTCGTCGATGCGCTGCGGGCGGCGCCGGGGCTCAAGGCCGCGGGCGTGCTCGCCGGGCACTGGCAGGCCGAGCGGCTGGCGATGCGGCACAGCAGCAAGGTCGTCGCGCTGAGCCAGCGCGACAGCGCCGAACTTGCCCGCCGCTTCGGGCGCGGCGCCGACGCCGTCGTGCCGCTCGCGCTGGAGGATGCGCGCGATCCTGCGGCGGAGCCGGAGCGGCGCGCGGAGCCCTATGCGCTGTTCGTCGGCGGCGGGTTCTTCGGCAATCTTGAGGGGCTGCGCTGGTATGCCCGCGCCGTCGCTCCGTCGCTGAAGGTGCGCACGCTGGTGGTGGGGCGCGGGCTGGAGGGGCTTGGCCCTCTGCCCGCCAATGTCGAGCTGGTCGGCCCGGTCGAAAATCTCTCGCCGTGGTATGCGGGGGCGGCGCTGGTGGTCGCGCCGGTCCTCTCCGGATCGGGCATGAAGACCAAGGTCGCCGAGGCGCTGATGCACGGCAAGCGCGTGGTCGGCACCAAGGAGGCTTTTGCAGGCTATGAGGCCGCGGTGGTGGCGGCGAACCACCTGTGCGACGATCCGCAAGACTTCGCCGCCGCGATCAATGCCGTGGTGGCGCAGCCGCCGCCCGCTTTCGACCCAGCGATGAGGGCACTTTACGAAGCCCGCCATTCGCCTTCCGCCTTCCGCGACGGGCTGGCGGCGGTGCTGGCTGATTACCTCCCGGTCACCTCGCGGTAGATCGCGGCGAGTTCCTCCGCGAGCACGGTGAAGTCATGGCGGGCGAGCCGCCCGCGGCCCGCTTCGGCCAGCGCGGCGCGCTCGGCCGGATTGTCCCACAGTGCGGCGATGGCGGCGGCGGTGCCCGCGGGATCGCCCAGCGCGAAGAACCTTGCCGCGTCGCCGGCCAGCTCGCGGAACACCGGCGTGTCGCTCGCCGCAACCGGCAGCCCGGCGGCCATCGCCTCGACCAGCGGAATGCCGAACCCTTCATAGGCCGAAGGAAACAGCAGGAGGTCGGCAAGGTGGTACATCGCCCTCAGGTCATCGCCGCCCACGCCGCTCAGCAGCCGCACCGACGCGCCGAGGCCGTGGCGGGCGATCGCGGCCTGCAATGCGGCTTCGCTCCCGCCGGGATTGCCCACCACCACCAGCGGCACGTCGCGCTGCTTGGCGCGCAGCACCGCGATGGCGTCGATGGCCTGCGCGAAGTTCTTTCGCGGCTCGAGGTGCCCGACGCTCAGCACGAAACGCTCAGGCAAGGTCCAGCGGGCGCGCACTGCGGCGCAGGCGTCCTCGCCCGGGTGCGCGAGGTCTTCGGGCCGGACGCCGTTGTAGAGCCTGCGAACCCGTGCCCCAGGGTGAAAGGCGCGCAGTTCCTCCGCAACCCTGTCCGACACCGCCAGCGTCAGCCGCGCAGCGCCGAGCGCATGGTGCAGCACCGGCGCGGCGATCAGTCGCATCGCGCGCGGAGCATCGGGGCGCACCGGGCGCAGATCGTGGATCGTCAGCAGGGTCGGGCAATCGGCCGCGATCACGGCGGGCAGGTGGAAGCTCTCGAACAGGTCGAGCCGGTCGGCCCGCAAGGCGCGCCGCCAATAGCCGAGCCCCGCCGCAAGCCGCGCGATGCGCCCCTCGGCCGGGAGCGGGGTAACACGCGCCTCCACATTGGGGGAGGGCGCGAACCATGCCGCCACCCGCACATCGCGCGGTTCGTAGATGATGAAGTGCCAATCGGGTCGCAGCCGGATCAAGGCTCCCAGAAGATAGCGGAACCGCTGGTTCGCGCCCGAGGGCCGCTCGGTGAAGCAGGTCGCGTTGAGGCCGATGCGCAGGCTCAATGTTCGGCCAGCCCCAGCAGTTCGAAATGGCGGCGGATCACGCAGGTTTGTTCGAAAGGCTCGACCGCCTCGGCGAGCAGTTCGGGCGCCATCGGGCGGGCGAGCGCTTCGCGCAAGGCGGCGGCGATCGACTCCGGATCGCCGACCTTCGCGAGGTAGCCGTAGCGCCCGCCTTGCAGCAGTTCGCGAGGGCCGGTGGGGCAGTCGGTGGCGACCGGGGTGCAGCCGCACATCATCGCCTCGACCAGCACGTTGGGCATGCCTTCGACATGGCTCGATAGCGCCGAGACCCGCGCGCGGGCGAAATAGCGCAGCGGATTGTCGACCCGCCCGGGCAGGCGCACCCGCTCGCCCAGGCCGAGCTGCGCGACCAGCGCTTCGAGCGCAGGCCGCTCGGATCCCTCGCCGAGGATCAGCAGCCGTGCTTCGGGCACCTTCGGCATGGCGCGGATCAGATCGGCAAAGCCCTTCCACGGCGCGAGCGATCCGGCAGCGACAATCGGCGGCGGCAGGCCATCGGCGAACCACGGGTCGTCGACAGACTCGCCCATGCGCGCGCGGGCGGCGGGGGAATCGACGATGTTGTAGACGCAGACATGGCCCATGCGCGGGAACAGCGTCCGGTATTGCGCGACCATGTCCTGCGACACGCAGGTCAGCGCCTGCGCGCGCGGGGCGAGGGTGCGCATCGCCTGTTTCAGCACCCAGCGCTTGGTGAAGGGCTTGGAGGAATAGGTATCGAACGGGGTCACGCGCGAGGAGCCGCTGATCCGCGCTTTCGAACCCGCCAGCAGGGCAGCGGCAAGGACGGTGCAGTTGAGGTGGTCCTCGGCCGAGAACACCACCTCGGGCTGCGCGCGGCGCAGGTGGCGCACCAGCGGCCCGATCATCCCGCGCACCTGCCCCGCGCCGAGCACCAGCGTGGTGACGCCCGGGGCGGCGGGCACGGTCAGATCGGCGTCGCAGTTGCCGACCATGAAGGTGACATCATGCCCCCGCTCGGCAAGCGCGGCGGCGAAGCGCGCCTGCGCCAACGGCACCCCCGAAATGGCATAGCGCGGGGTGACGACGAGGATTTTCACGCGGCTGCCCTCGCCAGCAGGGCCGCATATTCTCCCTTCGCGATGCGGCTTTCGGCGAGGAAGATGAAGTTGTTGCAATAGGGCCTGCCGGGCACGCCGAATTGCTGATGCTCGTCTGTCACGAAGGCGCCAAGCGGCAGCAGCGCGCCGTTGCACAGGAACCAGCCGCGATAGCCCATTGCCTGCACCTCGGCGAAAGCCTCGCTGATCGGGCGGGCGATGTGGCGCTGCTCGATCTCGACGATCAGCGCCGGGCTGCTGGCCGCGATGGTCGCCGCCGCACCGCGCAGCACCGCGTCCTCGTGCCCCTCGACGTCGATCTTGATCAGCGCGGCGTCAGTAATCCCCATGCTGTCGAGCGGGGCGAGCTGCACTGCGACCCGCCGGCCTTGCGCGACCGTGCCCCCGGCCAGCGCGGCGGAACTGTCATGCTCCACGCCGCCGTCTGCCGGGATCACCAGCTCGGCCGTGCCCTCGCGGTCGGACAGGGCGAGTGCGTGGACTGCGACCCCGCTGCGCCCTTTGGCCCAGGCGGCGAGGACGGCGGCGATGGCAGGGTTCGGCTCGAACAGATCGACCCTTGCGCCCAGCCTTGCCAGCGTGAGCGCATAGGTGCCGTAATTGGCCCCGATATCGAGCGCGCGCTCGCCCGGGCGGATCAGCTGCGGGAGCAGAGCGAGCTCGGCCTCCAGCCCGCCTGCCGCTTTCAGGAAAAGGTGCTTGGCCGGCACCTGCCAGCGCGCTGGCAGCCTGTCACGCACCAGCCCCTTGATTTGCGCTAACGCCCTCATTCTGTAGGCGGATAGGTCTGGGGGCGGGGCTTGTCCACTGGCGACTTCCCCTCGCGCCCCGGCTGTTGTAGCCGTGGCCGCACTGCCCTGCCGGTTCGGGGGTGCGAGGCGCGAAAGGCGGATGGCATGTGCGGAGTGGCGGGGCTGTGGTCGGGCTCCGGAAGGTTGGCGGCATCGGAGCTGGCGCGGCGCGCTGAGGCGATGGCTGCGACCCTCGCCTCGCGCGGGCCGGACGGCGCAGGGGTGTGGAGCGACGCTGAAGCGGGGCTGGCGCTATCCCATCGCCGCCTCGCGGTTGTCGACCTCACCCAAGCGGGCGCGCAGCCGATGGCGAGCGCTTGTGGGCGCTATGTGCTGAGCTTCAATGGTGAAATCTACAACCACCGCGACCTGCGCCGTGCGCTCGAGGCGCGCGGGGTGGGCGGCTGGCGCGGGACCTCGGACACCGAGACGCTGCTCGCGCTGATCGCCGCCGACGGGCTCGAAAGCGCACTGGGGCAATGCGTCGGGGCCTTCGCCATCGCCCTGTGGGACCGCCGCGAGCGCCGCCTGCAACTGGCGCGCGACCGGATCGGTGAAAAGCCGCTCTACTATGGCTGGAGCGGCTCGGCGGGCGAGCGCGCCCTCGTCTTCGCTTCGGAACTGAAGGCGCTTCACGCGGTCCCCGGCATTGCGCCGCGGATCGATCGGCAAGCACTGTCGCTCTACCTGCGCGCCAATGCTGTGCCCGCGCCGCACACGATCTACTGCGATGTCTGGAAGGTGCGTCCGGGCCATATCGTGAAGCTGGGCGAGGACACGCTCAAGGCCGGGGGCGGGGCAATCGCGCGCCTTTTGGGATCTGGCCGAGGTGATCGCGCGGCCACTCGCCGCACTTGATGCGGCCGAGGCCGAGGCGCGGCTCGAAGAGCTTCTCCTCGACGCGGTCGGCCAGCAGGTGCTCGCCGACGTGCCGGTCGGCGCGTTCCTGTCGGGCGGGATCGACAGCTCGCTGATCACCGCGCTGATGACGCGGGTTTCGGCTTCGCGGGTCAAGACCTTCACCATCGGCTTCGATCACGCCGGGTTCGACGAGGCCCCGCACGCCCGCGCGGTCGCGGAGCACCTCGGCACCGAGCATACCGAGCTCTATCTCGGCCCCGAAGCGGTGCGCGCCGAGATCCCCGCGCTTGCCGACATCTATGACGAACCCTTTGCCGACAGCTCGCAGTTGCCGACGCTGCTGGTCAGCCGGCTGGCGCGCAGCCAGGTCACGGTCGCACTGTCGGGCGATGCGGGGGACGAGCTGTTCTGCGGCTACAACCGCTATCTCATGCCGCAGCGCAGCTACGCGGCGATGCGCGCGCTGCCCGTTCCGCTGCGCCAGCTCGCGGCGGCCGGGATCGGCGCCGTGCCGCCTGCCACATGGGATCAGGTCGGCCCGGTGCCGATGTTCGGCGTCAAGCTTGCCAAGGTGGCGCGGATGCTGCGCTCCCCGCTTGATACCCGCGCGATCTATCGCGCCAGCAGTGAGGAATGGGGGGAGGGCCTGCCGCTCATGGGGGGCGGCGATTCGGTCGCCTCGCCCGTCGACCTCACCCCGGCAATCCGGGGCACGCCCGAAGAGGCGATGATGCAGTGGGACATGACCGGCTATCTCACCGACGACATCCTCGTGAAGGTCGACCGCGCCTCGATGGCGAACAGCCTTGAAGTGAGGATTCCGCTGCTCGATCACCGGCTGGTGGAGTTCGCCTGGAGCCTGCCGCTCGATCTCAAGAAGCGCGACGGGCGCGGCAAGTGGCTGCTGCGCCGGGTGCTCTCGCGCCATGTTCCCGATGCGCTGATCGACCGGCCCAAGGCGGGCTTTGCGGTGCCGGTCGGCGCGTGGCTGCGCGGCCCCTTGCGCGATTGGGCGGAGGATCTGCTCTCGCCCGATGCCTTGTGCGCCAGCGCCCCCTTTGATCCCGCCCCGATCCGCGCGCGCTGGGAGCAGCATCTGGCGGGCACGCATGACTGGACCGGTTCCTTGTGGGGCGTGCTGATGTTCCAGGCCTGGGCCCGGCGCTGGGGCGCGGCGTGCTGATCTACTGGGCCATGTTCGCCGTTCCGGCGGTGTTCGCGCTGGTCGAGCCGACAGGCGCGCGCGCGCGCGCCGCCACCTCGGCGCGTTTGCGGGCGCGGGCCAGCTTCCTGTGGCTGCTGGTCGCCTTCGCGCTGGTGATCATCATCGGCCTCAGGTGGGAGACCGGCGGCGACTGGGGCAATTATGACCGCCTCGTGCAATCGGCGCTGTGGACCGACAATCCCTATGGTCTGCTCGGCGATCCGGGGTTCCGGCTGATCACCCGGCTGGCGGCGGAAAGCTCTTACGGGATGCTGGTGGTGACGATGGTCAGCGGACTGGTGGTCACCGCCGGGCTGGTGCGCTTCTGCCTTGCCCAACCGCGCCCGTGGCTGTGTCTGGCGGTGGCCGTGCCCTATTTCGTGGTGGTGATGGGGATGGGCTATATCCGCCAGGGCATGGCTGTCTCGCTGTTGCTGATGGCGCTGCTCGCGGTGCAGAAGGGCAGCGTGGTGCGCTTCATCGGCTGGGTGCTGGCGGCGGTGATGTTCCATTCGACCGCGCTGATCTTCCTGCCGCTGGCGCTGTTCATGGCGCGCATCCACCCCTTCGCGCGCCTGTTGCTGCTGCTGGGCGCGGGCGCGGTTCTGGCCATCGCGGCGACCGGAGAGCGCACCGGTCTGTTGTTCACCAATTATGTCGAGCAGGAGATGACCTCCTCGGGCGCGCTGGTGCGCCTCGCCATGACCGCGCTGCCGGGCGCGATCCTGCTCTACTGGCGTGCCCGCTTCGATCTCGCGCCGTCCGAGCGATGGATCTGGATGATGCTGTCGGCCGGCGGGCTGGCGGCGCTGGCGCTGGTGCTGGTGTTCCCGACTTCGACCGCGATCGACCGGCTCGGGCTCTACCTGCTGCCGCTGCAACTCTTCGTCTATGCGCGCCTGCCCGATGCCCTCGCCGGGAACGAACGCACCGCGCGGGTGCTGGCGATAGCGGTGGTCGCGCTTTATGCGGCCGCTTTCTACGTGTGGCTCAACTACGCCGTGAACGTCGAATACTGGCTGCCCTACCGCTTCTTCCTGTTCGAGGACGGCGTGTGTCTCGAGTGCTGATCTCGATCAACGCGGCCTGGAACGTGGTCAATTTCCGCGCCGGTCTGGTCCGCGCGCTGGTGGCGGACGGGCACGAGGTGATCGCCGCCGTCCCTGATGATGGCGCGCTCGCCGCGGTCGAGGCGCTGGGCGCGCGGGTGGCGGTGCTGCCGATGACCAGCGCGAGCACCTCGGTGACGGGCGATCTTTCCCTCTTGTGGCGCTATGTCCGGCTGATCCGGCGCGAGCGGCCCGATGTCTATCTCGGCTGGACGATCAAGCCCAACACCTATGGCGCGCTCGCCGCGCGGATGGCGGGGGTGCCGCGCATCGCCAATGTCTCGGGGCTCGGCACGGCCTTCATCCGCGAGACCTGGCTGACGCGGGTGGCGGAGATGCTCTACCGGCTCGGGCTGGGCGGGGCCGCCACGGTGTTCTTCCAGAACCACGACGACCGCGCCGAGTTCGTCGCGCGGCGCTTGGTCGCGCGCGATTGCGTCGAGGTGCTGCCGGGATCGGGGATCGATATCGCGCATTATGACCCCGCCCCGTGGCCGCGCGCGGATGATGATGCCTTCCGCTTTCTGATGGTGGCGCGGCTGATCCGCGACAAGGGCGTGACCGAGTTCGTCGAGGCCGCCCGGATCGTGCGCGCCCGCCACCCGCAGGCGCGCTTTGCCCTGCTCGGGTTCCTTGATGTCGACAATGCCACCGCCATTTCCCGCGCAGAGCTGGAAGGCTGGGTGGCCGAAGGCGTGGTCGAATATCTGGGCGCGGCCGAGGATGTCCGCCCGTTCCTCGGCAATGCCGATTGCGTGGTGCTGCCGAGCTACCGCGAGGGGCTGTCGCGGGTGCTGCTCGAGGCGGGTGCGATGGCGCGGCCCGCAATCGCGACCGACGTGCCGGGCTGCCGCGACGTGATCGTGCCGGGCGAGACCGGGCTGCTGTGCGCGGTGCGCGACGCGCAGAGCCTCGCGGAACGGATGATCGGGATGATTGCGCTCCCGCCCGATACCCGCGCCGCGATGGGCCGCGCGGCGCGGGCGCACATCGCGGAACGCTTTGCCGAAAATCATGTGATATCAGCCTATCGCGCGGCGCTTGCGCGGGCTATCCAGTAGCCGAGTCGAGGGGATTGCGGCGGCGTCCTGCCCCCCTCACGTGGCATCGCAGGGGGATCGGCAGTTGACGGCGCGCAGCGAAGGCACGGTTCCGGATATCGTTGTTGTCGGCCTAGGCTATGTCGGATTGCCGCTGGCGCTGCGGCTGTCCAAGGCCTTTCCGGTGCTGGGCTTCGATATCGACGCGGGCCGGATCGCCGAATTGCACGAAGGCTATGACCGCACCCACGAGGTCGAGCGCGCATCGCTGCTCGCCGCGCTCGAGACGGGCGCACTGCGGCTCGAACAGGATGTTGCCGCGTGCCGGGGGGCGGGGGCCTATATCGTCACCGTGCCGACCCCGGTCGATGCGGGCAACCGGCCCGACCTCACCTTGGTTGAACGCGCCTGCGTGTCGGTCGCTGCGATGCTCGATCCTGCCGCGCAGCCGGTCGTGGTGTTCGAGAGCACGGTCTATCCCGGTGTGACCGAGGATGTGTGCGGCCCGATCCTCGAGCGGGAATCGGGGCTGGAGCGCGGGCGCGACTTCTTCCTCGGCTATTCGCCCGAACGCATCAATCCGGGTGACCGCGAACACACCGTCGACCGCATCACCAAGGTGGTGGCGGGCGAGAACCCCGAGGTAACGGCAAGGCTCTGCGCGATCTACGGTGAGGTCACCAGCGGCGGGGTGTTCGCCGCCAGCTCGATCCGCGTGGCCGAAGCCGCCAAGGTGATCGAGAACGCCCAGCGCGACATCAACATCGCCTTCATCAACGAAGTCGCGCAGATCACCCGCAAGCTGGGCATTTCGATCTGGGACGTGCTCGATGCGGCGAAGACCAAGTGGAACTTCCTGCCGTTCCAGCCGGGCATGGTCGGCGGGCACTGCATCGGGGTCGATCCCTATTACCTCAGCCACTGTGCCCAAGGCCTGGGGCATGACCCGCAGGTGATCCTTGCCGGGCGCTCGATCAATGACGGCATGGCGGCATGGCTGGCCGGCGAGCTCGACCGCGCACTGGCCCCGGCGTCGCGGGTGCTGGTGATGGGCCTCGCCTTCAAGGAGAACGTCCCCGACCTGCGCAACAGCAAGGTCGCCGATCTGGTTGCAGCGCTGGCGGCGCGCGGGCACCGCCTCGCGGTCCACGATCCGCTGGTCGACAGGCACGAGGCGCATCACGAATACGGGATCGATCTGCTTGCCGATCTGCCGCAAGAACCGAGCGACGCGGTCATCATGGCGGTGCCGCACGCCGCCTATCAGGCGCTCCCGGAAGCCCGCCTTGCCGCGCTGCTGCACGAGGGCGGCCTGTTCGCCGACATCAAGAACGCCTTCCCCGGCATGGACGCGGTGCCGGGCATCCGGCGCTGGCGGATATGAAATCGGTCGCCAGCCCCCTGAGCACGGTGCTGTCGGCCCCGCGCCGGGCGCAGGTGATCTGGGTGCGGCCGCTGTTCCAGCTGCTGGGTTCGCTGTTCGTCGCCGTCGCGCTGCCCTATGCGGTGGCGGCGGGGATCACGCCCGAGCTGCTGGGGCTCGATCTCTACTACGTCTCGCTCGCCGCCTCGGTGACCGCGATCGCGCTGGCATTCTGGACCTATCGCAACCTCGCCGCCTTCCCGGGCATCCGGTCGAGCTACTATATCCTGCCGGTCTTCCTCTCGAGCTTCGTTGCGGTGTTCACCGTGCTGTTCCTCGCCCGCCTCGGTTACAGCCGCCCGCTGCTGGTGGCGAGTTTCGCGTTCTCGCTGGCATGGTTCTACCTCGTCTACTTCATGATCCAGCGCCGTCAGACGCTCAAGATCGCAGTGGTGCCGTTCGGGCGGGTCGACAGTCTCTACAGCATCGAGCAGGTGCAGTGGGCGGTGCTGGGGCAGCCGGTGATCCCGCCCTCGGCCGATCTGCTGACCGCGGATTTCGACAGCGACCTGCCGCGCGAGTGGCTCAATTTCCTCGCCGAATGCGCGTTGCAGGGGGTGACGGTGCTGCACTTCAAGCAGCTGCGCCAGTCGCTGACCGGGCAGGTGCAGACCGAGCACCTCTCCGAGAACGCCGATGGCGCGCTGGCGCCGAATGCGAACTATATCGCGATGAAGCGCTTTGCCGATACTCTGCTGGCGCTCGCGCTGCTGCCGGTGCTGCTGCCGCTGTTCGTGATCGTGGCTGCGGCGGTAAGGCTGGATTCGCCCGGCCCGGTGTTCTTCCGCCAGGTCCGGATCGGCTATCGCGGCCGGGCCTTCTCCGTCTGGAAGTTCCGGACCATGCGCGCCGCCGCCCCAGCCGCCCCAGCCGCCCCGACGAGCGAGGACCCGCGCGAGCGCGCCATCACGCGCGAGGACGATCCGCGCATCACCCCGCTCGGCCGCTTCCTGCGCCGCACCCGGATTGACGAGCTGCCGCAGGTCTTCAACGTGCTGCGCGGCGAGATGAGCTGGATCGGCCCGCGGCCCGAGGCGCTCGAATTGTCACGCTGGTACGAGACCGAGCTGCCCTTCTACCGCTATCGCCACGTGGTGCGCCCGGGCATCTCGGGCTGGGCACAGGTCAGCCAGGGCCACGTCGCCGATCTCGACAGCGTGCTGAAGAAGCTCAACTACGATTTCTTCTACATCAGCCGCTTCAGCCTGTGGCTCGACGTGCTGATCATCCTGCGCACGCTCAAGACGATGCTGACCGGCTTCGGCTCGCGCTGAGCGGCGCAAGGCCGCTGGGGCCCGAATTCCCACGTTTTTTTCAGATGATCTGCCGCCATCTTCCCCAAGTGCCGGAAAAGATGGTGGGCGCGACAGGGATTGAACCTGTGACCCCACCCGTGTGAAGGGTGTGCTCTACCGCTGAGCTACGCGCCCGTCCCGATGGCCTGCGGCCCGGACAGGGGCGCGCCATTAATGGGGTCGGGCGCTCTTGGCAAGCGCTAGCGGCGTGCTTGCGTGCGATTTAGCTGCCCGCGAGCCATGCCAGCAGTGCCAGCATCCCTTCCGGGCGCTGCGTCGCTGCGGCGGGCTTGGCGCCCGCGGCGTCGAGCGGCGCGGGGCAGGCGAGGCAATAGGCCTGCACCCCGCGCGTGCCCAGCAGCCGTTCGGCATCGCGCGCGATCCGGGTGCCGAGCGCCTGCGAGCGCATTGCGGTCAGTGCAAAAATGTCGCCCACCGGCGCCCTGCGAGCCTTGGCGGCATCGCCCACGACCAGCTGGCGGATCAGCGAATCGTAGTTCGCCTCCTTCTCGCCCAGATACACCGCGTGCCACTCGCCCTTCTTCGCGCCCGCCTTGGCCGCCGCCCATTCGAGCGCCTCGGTGAGCCCGCCGAATTCGTCGACGAGGCCAAGCTGCCGCGCCGTGCCGCCGTCCCACACCTGGCCTTGCGCGATCTGGTCGACCCGCGAAACCGGCAGCTTGCGCGCGCCCGAGACCAGCTCGAGGAAGTCCTGATAGGTCCCCCCGATCGAAGTCTGGAGCAGCGTGTCCATCGCGGGCGAGAAGCCGCCGATGATGTCGGGCTGGCCTGACAATTCGGTGGTGCGATAGCCGTCGGCTGTCACGCCAAGGCGCGCGGCGGCGTTCTCGAAGGTGGGCACCACGGCATAGACCCCGATCGAGCCGGTGATCGTCTCGGGCTCGGCGAAGATACGCTCGCCCGGCGTCGCCACCCAGTAGCCGCCACTTGCGGCGATGTTGCCCATCGAGACGGCGACCGGGATCTTGCGGGCGCGCAAGCGCTGGATCGCGCGGCGGATTTCCTCCGATGCGGTGACCGAACCGCCCGGCGAATCCACCCGCACCACCAGCGCGGCCAGATCATCATCGAGCGCCTCGTCGAGCAGGTCGGCGATGCGCGTGCCGCCTGCGATCCCGGGCCCCGCCTCGCCATCGACGATCTCGCCCGCGATGGTGATCACGCCGATTGCCTTGCCCTTGCGGACCTGGCCGAGGTCGGCGAGGTAGGCGGAAAGGTCGCTCGAGGCATAGGTGCCGGGGAGCTCGCTCCACGGGTCTTTGCCCGCCAGCTCGGCCACCCGCGCGCCGAACGCCGCACGGTCGCCGAGCTTGTCGACCATGCCGGCATCGAGCGCAGCCTTGGCCATGTCGCCGCCCGAAGAGGCGATCCACGCTGCCGGATCGGTCGTGATCTTCGCCAGTTGCAGCTTGGGCCGCGCGCGAGAGATGCTGGCCTTGTATTCCTCCCACAGCGCGCCGTAGAGCCCGCCGAGATTGGCGCGCGCCTCGTCCGACATTCCGGAGCGGGTATAGGGTTCGACCCCCGACTTGAACGCGCCCACACGGTACACCCGCGCATTGACGCTGAGCTTTTCGAGCAGGCCGGCGTAATAGAGATTGCTGCCGCCCGGCCCGGCGATCACTGCCATGCCCTGCGGATCGAGCCACACCTCGCTGGCGTGGGAGGCCAGCAGCATGTGATCATCGGCATAGGCAAAGGCGAAGGCCAGCACCGGCTTCTTGGCCTTGCGCACCCGGTCCATCGCCTCGGCAATGTCCTTGAGGTGCACCTGCCCGCCGCCGAGGAAAGCGGTCATATCGAGCACCACCGCCCTGATGCGCTTGTCGGTCGCCGCGGCATCGAGGGCGCGCACCACATCGCGCGCGCGGGTTTCCTCGAGCGGGGCCTCGCTCGCCAGCAGCGCGGCGAGTGGATCAAGCGTGCTCTTCTCCTCCACCACGACGCCGGCCAGGTCGATCAGCAGCGCCCCGTCGCGCACCTGCCCGGGGTTGGGTCGGGCCGAGAGCACGCCGAACAGCGCAACGAAGAACAATAGCATGAACAGGAGGACAAGCCCGTCCTTGATCCCGACGAGGATCTTCCAAACCTTGCCCACGAAGCTCATTCACATGTCCCTTTGCCTTGGCGGATGCGATGTAGGGTCTTTGCCAGCTTAGTTCTATCGGAAAGCTTACGCGGCGGGTTGAGCGACAGACGCGCTTCGACTAAGCGCATCGCTTTAATGGCCAGCACCGATCTTTCCGCCCCTCCGGGCCGCTTTCCGCCCGGAAGGCTCGCTTTCCCGCACCGCGATCTCACCGGCATCGGCAAGCTCGCGCGGCACGAGATCCTCTATCTGCTCGATCAGGCCGAACAATGGGTCGCATTGAACCGCCAGAGCGCCAAGCACACCGATCTGCTGGGCGGGCTCACCATCATCAATGCCTTCTTCGAGAATTCGACCCGCACGCTGCTCTCCTTCGAGATCGCGGGCAAGCGGCTGGGGGCGGATGTGGTCAACATGCACGCCGCCACCTCGAGCGTGAAGAAGGGCGAGACGCTGATCGACACCGCGATCACGCTGAACGCGATGCGCGCCGATGCGATCGTGATCCGGCATGGCTCGTCGGGGGCGACCGGGCTGATCGCGGACAAGGTCGACTGTCCGGTGCTCAATGCGGGCGACGGGCAGCACGAACACCCCACACAGGCGCTGCTCGATGCGCTGACGCTGCGCCATGCGCTGGCCGAGCGGGGCGAGGGGGCTGAGGACTTCACCGGGCTGACGATGACGATCTGCGGCGACATCCTCCACAGCCGGGTCGCGCGTTCCAACATCCTGTGCCTGACCGCGCTTGGAGCGCGGGTGCGCGTCTGCGCCCCCCCGGCGCTGACGCCGCAGGGTGTCGAGGCGATGGGGGTGGAGGTTCACCACCGCTTCGACGATGCGCTCGATGGTGCGGAAGTGGTGATGATGCTGCGCTTGCAATCGGAGCGCATGACCGGGCAGTTCATCCCTAGCCCCCGCGAATACCGCCACCTCTACGGGCTGACGAGCAAGCGCCTCGCGCTCGCTCGGCCGGATGCCCTGGTTATGCACCCCGGGCCGATGAACCGCGGGGTAGAGATAGACAGCGAGGTCGCCGATCTGGCGGGCCGCTCGCTGATCACGCGGCAGGTCGAGATGGGCGTGGCGATCCGCATGGCGTGCCTCGATGTGCTGACCCGCGAGGCGCGCGGCGTGGAGGGCTGGGCATGAGGCAGGTGCAGGCCCTCACCATCACCCATGCGCAGTTGGTCACTCCTGCGGGGGTGGTTGACGGTGCGTTGCGCTGTCGTGACGGGGTCATTGACGCGCTTGGTGCCGACGTTGCGCCGCAGGATGGCGACGAGGTCGTCAACGCCAAGGGCAAGCTGCTCGCTCCCGGCCTCGTCGATCTTGGGGTCTTCGCGGTCGACAAGCCAGCGTTCCATTTCGGCGGGATCACCCGTGCGGCGCTGATGCCCGACCAGTCGCCCCCGCTCGATCTGCCGAGCCGCGTCGGCTTCATCGCCAAGAGCGGCAAGCCCGATCTGTGGGTTCACCCGCTCGCCGCCGCGACCCGCGGGCTCGAGGGACGGGAACTCGCCGAACTGGCGCTGATGCAGGATGCGGGCGCGAAAGCGGTTGCCACCGGGCGGCACTGGATCGCCGACAGCGGCGTTATGCTGCGGCTGCTGCAATATGCCGCGATGCTTGGCCTTGTGGTGGTGACCCATGCCGAGGACGGGGGACTGGTCGGAGAGGCCGCCGCGACCGCGGGCGAGATCGCGACCCGTCTCGGCCTGCCCGCCGCGCCTGCCGTGGCCGAGGCGCTCGCCATCGCCCGCGATATTGCGCTCGCCGAACTCGCCGGGGCGCGGTTGCATATCCGGCAGGTGACGACCGCGCGCGGCTTCGATCTGGTTCGCACCGCGAAAGCGCGCGGGCTGTCGGTGACCTGCGGGATCACGCCCGCGCATTTCATGCTCTCCGACCTTGCCACCGCCGATTTCCGCACCTTCACCCGCCTCTCGCCCCCCTTGCGCGTCGAGGCCGACCGGCAGGCGGCGCTCGCGGCAATCGCCGACGGCACGGTGGACGTGATCGCCAGCGGTCACGACCCGCGCGGGCCGGAAGACAAGCGCCTGCCCTTCGCCGACGCCGCGCCCGGCATGGCGGGGGCCGAGACGCTGCTCGCCATGACACTGGGGCTGGTGCGCGACGGGGTGATGGACACAGCCCGCGCCTTCGCGTTGCTGGCGACCAATCCTGCGACGCTCCTCGGAGTGCCGGCGGGCACGCTGGCCAAGGGGCTGGAGGCCGATCTCGCGCTCATCGACCCCGATGCCCCGTGGATCATCGATCGCCGCAAGATGGAGGCGACCGCGGACAACACCCCCTTCGACCGTCAGGGCGCGCAGGGGCGGGTGCTGGGTCTGTGGAAGGGCGGCGTCCGGCTGGGCGCGAGCGCATAAGAAAACTCCCGGACAGCGCAGGGTTGTCCGGGAGCAGGGGTGCTCATTCGAATGGGTATCGAAGGCGCCGCGATCAGCGGCTGCGCGTGGCGACCTGCACGTCGCGCTTGACCGCGCCCGCGGGCGGGGTCGAGGCGGCGTAGGCGAAGCAGCCGCGGCCTGCCGACTTGACCGTGCCGCACAGCGCGCGCGCGCCTTGCGAGGTGAAGCCGTCGGCGGCGACGCGCCAATAGGTGCGACCGCTCACCACCGCCTCGGTGATGACGGGCTTGCGATCCTTCAGCTGCGGGAACTTGCCCTGAAGCATGCTCCAGCCGCGCAGGGCTTCGGTCTTGCTGACATAGGAGCCGAGCTGCACGAGGTGCGTGGCCGGGCCCTTCTGGGCCGGAGCCGGAGCCACGGCGGCCGTGGTTGCGGCCATGCGACGCTGTGATGCGGCCTGGGCAACGCGCGGGGCGGCAGGTGCAACCGGAGCACGCACGGCGGCCGGAGCGGAGCCGGCGGCGGGGAGCTGCTGGACCACCGGGTTCGAGACAAACTGGATCCCCGAGGACGCGGGCGCGGCCGCGGCGAGGGTCACGGGGGCCGGTTCGGGTGCCATGGCGGGAGCGGCTTCGGGCGCAGGCGCGGCGAAGGCGGCGGCGAAAGTCGCGGAAGGGGCCGGATCGACCACCTGCACCGCTTCGGGCGCCGCTTCCATCATCGGCTCGGCGGCGGCCATCGCGACATCGCCATCGACGCCCGCATCGGCATCGGTGGCGGCTTCGGCAACCATCATGTCCTTCGCCGGGAAGTTGGCGAGCGCCAGGTGCGCGGGCTGACCGGCATCGGCGCGCGGGAGCACGTCGAGCAGTGCGGCAACCCGCTGCGGCGCCATTTCAGGCGCGCTCATCTTGGCCCACTCGGCAAGGCGCGCCTCGAGCTGGTCGGCGGGCACATCCTCGGCCGCCATCACGCGGGCCGCGCGCCAGTTACCGGCGAGCGCATAGGCATAGGCGAGGTTCTGGCGCAGCTTGGGGGTCGCTTCCTCAGAGCTGCGCACGCCGTTAATCAGCACGCCCACGCCGCGCTCGGGCTGCCCGGCGAGGGCCAGCGCAAGGCCGAGATCGGCCGGATCGATGACGGCCGAATAATCGTCCAGCATCGCGATCGCGCTGCGCGAATCGCCGGTTGCAATCTTGGCCAGCGCGAAGCTCAGCACGGTGCGCGGGTTGCTGTCGCCCAGATCGAGCGCATCGCCGAAGGTGGTCGCGGCGGATTCAAACAGGCCTGCCTCGAGATAGGCTGCGCCCAGCAGCGCGCGGTAGCCCGAATTGCGCCCATCGGCCTGCACCGCCGCTTCGGCGTGCTTGATCGCCTTTTCGACCTTGCCCTTGGCGAGAGCTTCGCGCGCGCTCTCGAAAGAGGCTTCGGCGCGCGGTGCGGCCGCGGCCGGTGCGCCGGCAAAGGCCAGCCCCGCGATCGCGGTGGTAACGGCCAGCGCGAGCCGCGGCGAAATCTTCCGTCCGGTGGTGATGCTGCGGTCCATGGTCAAAGTCCCCCGTAGATCCTGTTGGTTCACGTAGTGGTGGTGGTGGCGGGCGCTCAGTGGCGCTTCAGGTGATTGGCGATGATGTCGAGCTCGTCATATTCGGCGAGCAGGCGGTCCAATGCCTCGGTCACGAGCACCTGGGCGCTGACGCCCTGCATGGTCGCGGCAAGGCGAAGCTTGAGATGGCGGTCGGCATCGAGCCGCAGGGTGAAGGCGGCGCGGCGGCCGGGCTGCGCTGCGGGCACGCTGACGCTGGCGGCAGCACGGCTGCGCTTGGCGGCAACTGGCGCAGGCACCGGCGCGGGCGCGGGTTCGGGATCGGGCAGGGCGATGTGCGGCGCGAGCGGCGAGTAGATCGCGGTGTCTTCCGCCCCTTCGTCCGCTTCATCCTCGTCATAGGCGGCAGCGTCGAAGGCCTCGCCGTAGAGCGAATCGTCGTCGTCGTCGCCGTCCTCGTCGTATTCGTCGGTCTCGTCGCCGGTCATCACCGCATCGGCGAGCACGCGCTCCTCGAGACGGCGCTGCTGGCGGCGGATGATCGGGCCGGGGTGCGCGGGAATCCCGTCAGGCGAGACATCGGCGTTGATCGGCACGATCTGCGCCCCGCCTTCGCCATCCGCATCGCCCATATCGTTCCAGCCGAGATCCTCGAGCGCTTCCTCGGGGACAGCCGTTTCCTCGGCCACCAGCGGCGCGACCTGCGGACGCATCGCGGGCTTGGCGCCGCCCTTGCGTGCCAGCAGCGAGGGGCCGAGCGAGGCGAAACCGGAATCCGACACGACTGTCTGCGCCCGCGCTTACTGGGCCACCCGGCGGCCGAAGCCACCCGCGGGACGCGGCACGCCGCCGAGCTGCTGGCCGACGCCATTGGGCGCGGCGGCAAACACGGTGCGGCGGAAATTCTTCTCGAGCCGGTCGGCAATATAGCGCCACAGCGCGGCGATCTCGGCAGCCGAGCGGCTCTCGGGATCGACTTCCATCACCGTGCGGCCATCGATCATCGAGGCGGCGAAATCGGTGCGGTGGTGGAGCGTGATCGGCGCGACGGTGCCGTGCTGAGACAATGCGACCGCGGCTTCCGAGGTGATCTTGGCCTTGGGGGTCGCGGCGTTGACGACGAACACCAGCGGCTTGCCCGCTCGCTCGCACAGGTCGACCGTCGCACCCACAGCGCGCAGATCGTGCGGGCTGGGGCGAGTCGGGACGACGATCAGCTCGGCGACCGAAATCACCGACTGGATCGCCATGGTGATCGCGGGCGGGGTGTCGATTACCGCCAGCTTGAAGCCCTGCTGGCGCAGGACCGCAAGGTCATTGGCGAGCCGCGCGACCGTGGTCTGGGCGAAGGCGGGATATTCCGCCTCGCGCTCGTTCCACCAGTCGGCCAGCGAACCTTGCGGATCGATGTCGATCAGTACGACCGGGCCAGCGCCAGCGCGCTGGGCCTGGACGGCAAGATGTCCGGACAGGGTGGTCTTGCCCGATCCACCTTTCTGCGATGCCAAAGCGAGTACACGCAACGCCTGGGTCCCCCATGGATTGAACCGTTGCGTGCTGCCCGATTGCAGCGCCTGACAACGGCTGGATGGACACGGGATCGCAGGATACCCCTAATTTAGAGTTAACATGCTTGTCGCGCCCGCAATGTGTTTTGCGGCCCGGCGGCCTGCCGCAAGCGCGCCGCACTTGCCCGAAGAGCTTCGCAACCATTTGCTAACCGTGTTCGGCTAAGCAGCGATCGGCTTATTTTGCGCTTACGCTCCTCTCAGCACCAACAGGCGAGACACGATCGATGGCACGGATCATGATGGCAGCATCCAAGAAGGCGGTTTTGGCAGGCGCGGCGCTGGCCGGCGTGCTGCTGGCGGCGGCGCCCGCGCTTGCGGACGTGAAGGCCGGGGTCGATGCTTGGAGCGCGGGCGACTTTGCCCGCGCGGTGGTCGAATGGCAGGGCCCGGCTGCGGCGGGCGATCCCGATGCGCTGTTCAACCTCGCGCAGGCCTATCGACTCGGACGCGGGGTCGAGATCGACAATGCCCGCGCGCGCCAGCTTTATGAGCAGGCCGCCAGCCTCGGCCATGTGAAGGCGGCCGACAATTTCGGGCTGATGCTGTTTCAGGAAGGCGAACAGCAAAAGGCCATGCCGCTGATCCAGGCCGCCGCCGACCGCGGCGATCCGCGCGCGCAATATGTGCTGGGGCTGTCGCACTTCAACGCCGACTATGCCCCGCGCGACTGGACGCGCGCCTATGCGCTGATGACGCTGGCGAACTCGGCCGGCCTGCCGCAGGCGCGCGAGGCGCTGGCGCAGATGGACAAATACGTGCCGCAAGCCCAGCGCGCGCAGGCCCAGTCGCTCGCGCGCGAAATCGAGGCGGGGGCCCGCTCGCAGCGTCAGGCCGAACTCGCCGCTGCCGAACTCGCCGCCCGTCCGGCCGCCGCGGCTGCACCCGCGACCGCCGCCAAGCCCCCGGTCGTGGCGGTCGCCGCCGCTGCGCAGAGGCCGGTCGGCCTGCCGCCTGCGCCCAGGCCGCTCACGCCTGCCCCCGCTCCGGCGCAGGCCACGCTCGCCTCCGCCCCCAAGGGCTCGACCGTCACCCCGGTGCCCGCCGCGCTTGCGCCGCGCAAGCAGGGCAACTGGCGCGTGCAACTCGGGGCTTTCGGGGTTGCGGGCAATGCCGACAAGCTCTGGAACCAGGTCGGCAGCCATGCGGCGCTGGCCGGCACCCGCAAGGCGCTGGTGTCCTCGGGCAACCTCACCCGCCTGCTCGCGACCGGCTTTTCGAGCGAGGCCGAAGCCGGCCGCGCCTGCGCCGCGCTGAAGCGCGAGGGCAAGGCCTGCGTCGTCGCTGGCCAGGGCTGATCCCACGGAGCGCCGCCCCGGATCGACCGGCGGCACTTCCCAAGCCCTCGCGAATCGCTAATCTTCCCGAGCACAACACCGGCTCGGGGGATCAGCCATGAACGAGACTTTCGCTGCGGAAGCAGCATCTGGCCACGCTGCCGCCGCGGATGTCGCGCCGGTCGCATCGGCCGCGCGCATCGATACGCTCGATTTCATCCGCGGCATTGCGGTGATGGGCATCCTCGCCGCCAATATCGTCGCCTTCGGCCAGCCGATGCTCGCCTATTTCACGCCGGGCAAGTTCCTCGTCCCCACCGGCGATCCCGATGGCTGGATGTGGATCGTGCAGTTCATCCTGATCGACGGCAAGATGCGCGGGCTGTTCACCGTGCTGTTCGGCGCAGGGATGGTCCTGTTCATGGAGAAGGCCTGGGCGCGCGGCGCGACGCGCTGGCTGCAGGCATGGCGGCTGGTGCTGCTGCTCGGCTTCGGGCTCATCCACTTCTACTTCATCTGGTTCGGCGACATCCTGTCGGGCTACGCGATCCTCGGGCTGATCGCGCTCACCTGCATGAAATGGCGCGCCAAGACCCAGCTTTGGGTCGGCCTTGCGGGCTACATGGTCGGCGTGGTGTTCTATTCCTTACTGATCTTCCCATGGCTGATCGTCAGCACCGACCTCGGCACGTCGTCACCGGAGTTTGCCGAGCAGCGCGCCGGGATCATCGCCGAGATGCAGTCTCAGTTCGCTGAGCAGGAGCCGGTCAACGCGGCGATCGCCTCGGGCGATTACGCCGCACTGGTCGCGCACCGGAACGGGGAGGAGGGGCTCGATCCCTTCGTCAACGCCTTCCTGTTCGGCTTCGAGACGCTCCCGCTGATGCTGATCGGCATGGCGATTTATCGCCTCGGCTTCTTCTCGGGCGGCATGGCGCGCGACAAGCTGGTGCAATGGGGATGGATCGGGGTGATCGCGGGCAGCGCCGTGCATCTTGCGATCGGGTTGGTGACGCAGGCCGACGGGTTCAGCTTCTTCGGCACGCAGGCGGCGTTCCTTGGCATGAGCCCGCTCCCCCGGCTGTGGATGGTGCTGGGGCTCGCCGCGCTGCTGGTCGCCTATGCGCCGTCCGCGACCGGCTGGCTGGGCGACCGCATCCGCGCCGCGGGGCGCGCGGCCTTCACCAATTACCTCGGCACCTCGATCGTGATGATGTTCGTCTTCCACGGCTGGGCGCTGGGGCTGTTCGGCCAATTGAACCGCCCGCAGCTCTATGTCGTGGTGGTGCTGGCGTGGATCGTGATGCTGGCGTGGTCCAAGCCGTGGCTCGACCGGTTCAACTACGGCCCGCTCGAATGGCTCTGGCGCTGCCTGACCTATCGGCGGGTGTTTCCGCTGCGGAAATGAGCGAGGTCTGCTTCTCCTGCGGCGGTGCGTTTGCCGATGCTCCGGGCGGCACAGCCCATGCCTATATGGCCTCGACCCCCGGCTGCTGGGATGCCTATGGCGCCGTGCTGGCGCGGGAGTACCAGAACGCCGTGCTTTTTGGCCGTTGTCACCGATTGACGGTTGATGCCTTTGCCGTCCAGCATCCCGGCGACCCAGCCGAGCGCCGCGCCCGGCAATCTTTCTGGATTCACGGTGCTTCGCTGTGGATGGTGCTGCGCATGGGCCGACCTCATCATGAGGCAACTGCAGCCCTGAAGTCGCTGGCACAGGGTGATTTCCCGGTGCCGCCTGCTAAGCCTGCCTTCACCCTGACGCATGCTGACGTCCTCTGCGCACCGGAAGCGGAGCATGAGGTGCGCGTGAAAGCTTGGGCCGAGGCTGCCCTTGCCGGGTGCGCCGACGCGCACGCGACATTCGCGGCGCTGGCGCAGCGGGTCGTGTAAAATCCCCCTTGTTATTGAGAATTGCTCGCATATATTCGCTCCTGCAAACGCTTCGCAGGAAAGATTCGCACCCCCATGTACATCTGCATCTGCAATGCCATCCGTGAGAATGATTTGCGCAAAGCCGCGCTCGCTTGCGATGGCAATGCAGAGGCGACCTATGCCTGCCTCGGCAAGCGCCCCAATTGCGGCCAGTGCCTTGAAGAGGCGCAGGAAATCATCGACGCCGAGCGTGCAGCGGCGAAGTGCGATTTCCTCGCAGTAGAAGCCGCCTGACCCGCGATTGCGAACGGATCGCAAGCGACTGATTCGCAAAGAAAATTCCTTCACCGCCCTTGCGGACAGGCCCCGGCACCGTCTACAATGACGGCAGTGCCGCAAACCGGCTTTGACATTTCGCAAAGGACATTTCGCATGAAGGGCGACCAGAAGGTCATCGATTTCCTCAACCAGGCGCTCACCAACGAGCTGACCGCGATCAACCAGTACTGGCTGCACTACCGCGTGCTCGACAACTGGGGCCTCAAGAAGCTCGCCGCCTATGAGCGCCACGAATCGATCGAGGAAATGGAGCACGCCGACAAGCTGGCCGAGCGCATCCTGTTCCTCGAGGCGCTGCCCAATTTTCAGGCGATCCACAAGCTCAAGGTGGGCGAGAATGTCGAGGAAGTGCTCAAGGCCGACCTCGCGCTCGAGCATGAGGCGATCCCGCTGCTGCGCGACGCCATCGAGCATTGCGAAAGCGTGCGCGACTATGTCAGCCGCGATCTGTTCGCCTACATCCTCAAGAACGAGGAGGAGCATGTCGACTTCCTCGAAACCCAGTTCGAGCTGATCGAGCGCATGGGGCTGCACAATTACTGCCAGCTCCAGAGTCAGGCTGCGGGCGAGAAATAAGGGCCGCCCGCAAGGGCTGCACAAAAAGGGGGCAGGGCGTTCTGGTGTGCTGCACGCCATCCGGCGTGCAGTCCTCGCTGCGTTTCGCGCGTTCCGCGCGAGCAGCTGCGGGCGGGCCGTCGCCCTTGCGGCCCGTCCTTTGGCGGGCCGGTCGGATCTCTGCACCAGCCTTTGCGACCTGGGCACCGCGTTATGCTCTTCGCGGGGGGATTATTCCTTCGCTGCCTGCGCGCCGATCGCCGCCAGCCGGGTCTCTCGCAGGAAGAAGCCCAGGCCCGTCACCAGCAGAACCATTGTCAGCACCCACATCGCGGCAATCAGCGTACCGATCTGGGCGGTGATATAGGCCGAGATGAACAGCAGCATGATGACCGCGCTGATCATCACCGCGGACGCGGTCGAGAACATGATCGCCCCCTGCATCAACCGCCGCCGCCGCATCAGCCAGCCGAGCTCGCGCACCTGGCGGGCGGTGCGTCCGTCTTCCATCTTGTCCTCGATGATCTCGATCCGCTTGGCGATCCAGATCATGCGGCTCATGATGACGTTCATGATCGCGCCGATGCCGGAGAGCAGGAAGGCAGGCGCAAGGCTCAGCTGCACCACCTGCTGGACGCGCGGGGTGGAGGCGGTGCGCTCGAGGATCTCGAGCGCAAAGGGCGCGTGCTGGGCGGCGGCGGCAAGGGTGTCGAGCAGCATCGCCCGCTAGTCCTTGGCGTAGGGGTTCTTGTTGGCCTTGAGCGTCACGCGCACCGGCACCGCGTCAAAGCCGAGCTTGGCGCGGATGCCGTTCACCAGATAACGCTCGTAGCTCTTGGGGAGCAGGTCGAGCCGGGTGCCAAAGATCACAAAGCGCGGCGGGCGGGTGCCGGCCTGGGTGATGTAGCGCAGCTTGATGCGCTTGCCGCCCGGGGCGGGGGGCGGGTTGGCTTCCATTGCGTCGTCGAACCAGCGGTTGAGCGCCGAGGTGGGGACGCGCTTCGACCATGCCTCGCGGATTTCGAAAGCCCCGGCGAGCATCTGGTCGAGGCCCTTGCCGGTCTTGGCGGAGACGGCGAACAGCGGCAGCCCGCGCACCTGCGCCAGCCCATCGTCCAGGGCGGCGCGGATGCCGTTGAACAGTTTGCTGGCGTCCTCGGCCACATCCCACTTGTTGATCGCGATCATCAGCGCGCGGCCTTCTTCAAGGACGAGGCTGGCGATCTTCAAGTCCTGATGTTCGAGGCCCTGCGTCGCATCGAGCAGCAGCACCACGACTTCGGCAAAGTCCACCGCACGGTGCGCGTCCGCCACGGAAAGCTTTTCCAGCTTCTCGGTGACGTTCTTCTTTTTCCGCATCCCCGCCGTGTCGATCAGCCGGATCTCGCGCGTTTCGCCGCTCTTGGGATCGGTCCAGTTCCAGTCGATCGCGATCGAATCGCGGGTGATCCCGGCCTCGGGGCCGGTCAGCAGGCGGTCTTCGCCGAGCAGGCGGTTGATCAGCGTGGATTTGCCCGCGTTCGGCCTCCCGACGATGGCGAGCTTCAAGGGACCGGAGGGGCGGTCTTCCTCGTCCATCTCGCGGTAAGCCGCGCGTTCGGCGTCGTTCGCCTCTTCCCATTCCTCGGCGCGGGCACCGATGATCGGCCACAGCCCGCCGAACAGGTCGGCAACGCCCTCGCCATGTTCCGCCGACACGCCGAGCGGTTCCCCGAGGCCCAGCGCATAGGCTTCCATGATGCCCGCTTCGGCAGCATTGCCCTCGGCCTTGTTGGCGACGACCACGACTGGCACTTCCTGCTCGCGCAGGTAGCGGGCGATTTCCTCGTCGAGCGGGGTGAGGCCAGCGCGCGCATCGACCACGAACAGCGCCGCGTCGGCACCTGCAAGGCTCGCCTCGGTCTGCTTCCTCATCCGCCCGGGGAGGCTGAGTTCGTTCTCGTCCTCCCACCCGGCGGTGTCGACCACAGTGAAGTGCAGCCCCGCGATCACCGCATCGCCCATCCGCCGGTCGCGCGTTACCCCCGGCTGGTCATCGACCAGCGCGAGCTTCTTGCCCACCAGCCGGTTGAACAGCGTGGACTTGCCGACATTGGGACGGCCGATGATGACGACTTCGGGCTTTTTGACGGGGGACATAGCCCGCGCCAAGTGGGCGCAAATGCCGATTTTGGCAAGCGCGCCGCTTGTCCGCGGGTAGCTTAGCCCTTTTTGGCGACCGGCGGGTTCTCGCCGAGGTCTTCGTACCAGGCTTCGACCGGGCCGGTCAGCTTGATGGTGAGCGGCTGGCCCTTGCGGTCGACCGCCTTGCCCGCCTGCACCCGCACCCAGCCTTCGGAGATCGAATATTCCTCGATATCGGTGCGCACCCGGTCCTTGAAGCGGATGCCGACCCCGCGCTGGAGCTTCTCGGCATCGAAGAAGGGGCTGCGCGGATTGACCGACAGGTGATCGGGCGGCACGTCGGCGCCAGACGTGGCGGGCGCGGTTTCGGGGGTTTCTTCGGTCATGGAGCGCGCCCTTATCGGGGGTTTGCGCCAGCATCAAGCGTGTTGCGCTTGCCCTTTTGGGCGAGGGGGGATAAGGGCGGCGGCTGATACGCGCGGGGGGCCATGCTTCCCGCGCGGCTTCGTTCGGGCATGCGGGCGTGGCGAAATTGGTAGACGCACCAGATTTAGGTTCTGGCATCGCAAGATGTGGGGGTTCGAGTCCCTTCGCCCGCACCAGTTCGCCCTCCCGATGGCCCGGCATCACGGAATTCTAGCTTAGAAGGCATCAGACCAGTTCCCATGCAGACCCAGCAGACCGTCAACGAAGGCCTCAAGCGCGCCTATCTGATCACCATCACCGCGGGCGAAATCGCCGCGAAGATCGATGCCGAGATCAAGAAGGTTGCCCCGCAGGTGCGCATGCCCGGCTTCCGTCCGGGCAAGGTGCCCGCCAACCTCGTCAAGAAGATGCACGGCGAGGCGCTGCACGGGCAGGTGGTCAGCGACACGATCCGCGAATCGGTCGACACGCTGCTCCGCAACGAGGCGCTCCGTCCGGCGATGCAGCCCGAAGTGGGCCTCAACGAAGATTACGCCGAGGGCAAGGACGCCGAGGTCACCGTCGCGCTCGAAGTGCTGCCCGTGATCGAAGCGCCGAGCGTCGATGGCCTCAAGCTCGAACGTCTCGTCGTGCCGGTGACGGACGAACAGATCGACGAGGCGCTGGGCAACATCGCCGCGCAGAACAAGAGCTACAAGGACGCGCCCAAGACGAAGAAGGCGGCCGAGGGCGATCAGCTGATCATCGACTTTGTCGGCAAGCTCGATGGTGTCGAGTTTGACGGTGGCAAGGCGGAAGACGCTGCGCTGGTGCTCGGTTCGAACACCTTCATCCCCGGCTTCGAAGACCAGCTGGTCGGCGTGAAGACCGGTCAGGAAAAGACCATCACGGTCACCTTCCCGACCGACTATCAGGCCGAGCATCTCGCGGGCAAGGAAGCCACTTTCGACATCACCGTGAAGGCGGTGAAGGTCGAATCCGAAACCGCGCTCGACGAGGATTTCGCCAAGAGCCTCGGTCTCGACAGCCTCGAGAAGCTGCGCGAGATCATGAAGGCGCAGCTTGAACAGCAGACTTCCGGCCTCACCCGCACCCAGATGAAGCGCCAGCTGCTCGATCAGCTGGCTGCGGGCCACAGCTTCGAAGTCCCCGGCACCATGGTCGAGGCGGAATTCCAGCAGATCTGGGCCCAGCTCCAGCAGGAAGCCGCGCGCGACGAGAACCCCGCACAAGCCTTGAAGCAGATCGAGGACGAGAAGGACGAATACCGTTCGATCGCCGAACGCCGCGTGCGTCTGGGCCTGCTGCTTTCGGAAATCGGCCAGGCCAACGGCGTGGAAGTGACTCAGCAGGAAATGGGCATGCTGATCCAGCAGGCCGCGATGCAGTACCGCGCCGAGGACCGCGAGCGCTTCGTGCAGTACATCCAGTCCGAGCCGATGGCTGCTGCCCAGCTGCGCGCGCCGCTCTACGAAGACAAGGTCGTCGACTTCCTGTTCGACAAGGCCGAAGTCACCGAGCGCGAAGTGACCGTGGAAGAGCTCCAGGCCGCGATCGAAGCCGAAGAGGGCGCGGAAGCCGCTCCGGCTCCGAAGAAGGCGCCTGCCAAGAAGAAGGCTCCGGCCAAGAAGGCGGAAAGCCCCGCCGAGGAAGCGCCCGCTGCGGAAGAAAAGCCCGCCAAGAAGGCCGCTGCCAAGAAGCCGGCTGCCAAGAAGGAAGCGGCTCCGACCGAGGAAGCCGAAGCCAAGCCCGCCAAGAAGGCTCCGGCCAAGAAGGCTGCGGCGAAGAAGTAGCACTCGGGCCGCAGGAATTCCCGCGGGGCGCATTATTGCCTTTTTGGGAACTTGCGCCTATACAAGCACTACCAATGACAGGCTCAGCTTGTTGATCGACCCCCGGCCGCTGCAACGGCTGGGGGTCAACCGTTTCAGGGGCACGCTGCCGAAGCCCGAGGGGCCGGCTGCAACCGACCCCTCGAACCGTGACTCACAGCTACTTTGACCGAGCCACTTCGACCACCTTCAGAATGAGGGTGGCAAAAGCGATCAGCAGACCAAGCAACACGCACATTTCAACCAATGACATGCTTGTTTCCTCTTTGATCTGACAGCGGAATTGCTGCTGTCACGAGTAGTGCCGCAAATTGGCTGCCGATGCGACTGCCAACCGATCTGGTTAAGGCGACCTACTTCCCCGCCGGTTTCCACCGCTCGAAAGTCGGCGCGGGCAGCTGGGCTGTCCGCGCTTTTTCGTAGGCCGCGCCCGCCTTCAGCACGTCATGGTCCTGCCACTGGCCGCCCATGATGCTGAACCCGATCGGCAGACCTTCAACCCCGCCCATCGGGACGGTGATATGCGGATAGCCCGCAATCGCCGCCAGATAGCCCGCGCCGATGCCGTTGGCGAAGTGGTCGCCATTGACGAGGTCGGTGGTCCACGCCGGGCCCTCGGTCGGGGCGACGAGGAAGCTCACGGTGTTTTCGGTGAGCAGCTTGTCGATCCCCTCGGCCCGCGTCAGGCGGCGCAGGGTGGCGAGGTTTGTAGCATAGGCCTCCGCATCGGTCGTCTCCAGCGCCTGTTCGAACAGATCCTGGTTGAACCAGCGCATTTCCGTGTCGGCGTTGGCCTTGTTGAAGGCGACCACATCGGCAAGGCTGCGCGGGCCTGCGGTGCCGGGACGGGTGGCGAGATACTTGTCCATCTCCACCCGCAGCTCGAAGAGCAGCACCGGGAGCGCGGCCTCCCACAATTCGCCGGGTGCTTCGTATTCGACATCGACCAGCACCGCGCCCGCACGCGCCAGATCGGCAAGCGCGGCTTCGAACAATGCGGCGACATCCGCGCGGCTCCCCACCGCGCCGCGCAGCACGCCGATGCGCACGCCCTTCAACGAGGCGGTGTCGAGCCCGGCGGTGTAGTCGGCGACCCGCTTGGCCTCCAGCGTCACCGGATCGGCGGCATCCGGCCCGGCGATGGCGGTGAGCAGCAGCGCGGCGTCATAGACTGTACGCGTCATCGGCCCGGCGGTGTCCTGCGTGCTCGAGATCGGCACGACATGGGTGCGGCTGACGATCCCGACACTGGGCTTGAAGCCGACGAGGCCGTTGATGCTCGCAGGGCAGGTGATCGAGCCATTGGTCTCGGTTCCGATCGCGCCCCAGGCAAAGCCCGCCGCAATCGCCGCCCCGCTGCCGCTGGAAGAGCCGCAGGTATTGCGGTCGGTGGCATAGGGGTTCCGCGTCAGCCCGCCGACCGCGCTCCACCCGCTGGTCGAATTGTTCGAGCGGATATTGGCCCACTCGGAGAGGTTGGTCTTGCCCAGCACCACGCCGCCATTCTGCCGCAGCAACGCGATCAGCGGCGCATCGCGGCCCGTGGCATTGTCGGCGAGCGCAAGGCTGCCGGCGGTGGTCGGCCACTCGGCGGTCTCGACATTGTCCTTCACCAAAACCGTCCGCCCGCCGAGCGGCTTTTCGGTCTGGGTGACCGCCACCGCCGCCGCATCGGGATTATAGGTGATGACCGCATTCAACATCGGCCCGGCATCGTCGAGCGCCCTGATCCGCTCGGTCTGGGCGCGGGTCTCGGTGATTGTGGATGAAGGCCGTTCCTTGATCCTGATGTCGTCGCCGGTTTGCTGCGCCAGCGTAGGCGCGGCGGTGGAGGCGAGCAGCAGGGCGAGCACCGGGCGGGCGAGGTTCATACGGTTCATGCCCATGGTTTGTGCGCGCGTGGGCCAAGGCTCAAGGGGCAAAATGACCCCGCCCCCCAGGCTCCCGCTGCGCGCCCATCTCCCACCAATTCACATGAACAAGGTAAACGCCCTTGAAATTGCCCCTCACACTCCGACATAGCCAATTCGACACCAGCAAGGGCAAAGGCACCACATGATCGATCTGTTCGGCAACGCAGGCGAAACCTACGGCACGCAGGGGCAATTCACCCGCGATCCGGTGACCGGTGCGCTGGTGCCCGTGGTGGTCGAGCAGACCAGCCGGGGCGAGCGCAGCTTCGACATCTTCAGCCGCCTGCTGCGTGAACGGATCGTCTTCGTCACCGGTCAGGTCGAAGACGGCATGGCCTCGCTGATCACCGCGCAGCTGCTGTTCCTCGAATCCGAGAACCCCTCCAAGCCGATCAGCATGTACATCAACTCGCCCGGCGGGGTGGTGACGGCGGGTCTCGCGATCTTCGACACCATGCAATACATCAAGCCGCGCGTGTCGACCGTGTGCATGGGGCAGGCCGCCAGCATGGGCAGCTTCCTGCTCGCCGCGGGCGAGCCCGGCATGCGCATCGCGCTCCCCAATGCGCGGATCATGATCCACCAGCCTTCGGGCGGGGCGCGCGGGATGGCCTCCGACATCGAGATCCAGGCGCGCGAGATCCTGCGCATCCGCAGCCGCATGAACGATCTCTACGTCAAGTTCACCGGCCGCAGCCTTGAGGAAATCGAAAAGGCGATGGATCGCGACACCTTCCTCGAAGCCGAAGAAGCGCGCGCCTTCGGCCTCGTCGACAAGGTGTTCGAGACCCGGCCCGACAATGAAGAGACCGGCGGCGAGGACGGTTCGGGCGGCGCGCCTGAATAAGGTCTGCCTTCATACGGGCGCCCCGATCCGCCCCCGCTCGGGACAGCTTGCTGCAAAGCGTGGTTTTTCCGCGCTCTGGCGAGGGCAGGCACTATGGTAACACCACGAAATCGCGCACCATGTGTTGATTCATGGGGGCCACGCGATACACTTGACGAATCCGCCCGGGGTGTTCCGGCGCCAAGCGACGCGGATTCGAGGACACAGGAATGACCAAATTGAGCGGATCCGACAGCAAGTCCACCCTCTACTGCAGCTTCTGCGGGAAGTCGCAGCACGAGGTGCGCAAGCTCATCGCCGGCCCCACCGTGTTCATCTGCGATGAATGCGTCGAGCTGTGCAACGACATCATCCGCGAGGAAACCAAGGCGGGGATCGCCGGCAAGAAGGACGGCGAGATCCCCACGCCGATGGACATCTTCACCACCCTGAACGACTACGTGATCGGTCAGGACCGCGCCAAGCGCGTGCTCTCGGTCGCAGTGCACAACCACTACAAGCGGCTCAAGCACTCGGGCAAGGCGGGCGATGTCGAGCTGGCGAAGTCGAACATCCTGCTGGTCGGCCCCACCGGCTCGGGCAAGACCCTGCTCGCCCAGACGCTGGCACGCACCTTCGATGTGCCCTTCACCATGGCCGATGCGACCACGCTGACCGAAGCGGGTTATGTGGGCGAGGATGTGGAGAACATCATCCTCAAGCTGCTGCAATCCTCCGACTACAATGTCGAGAAGGCGCAGCACGGGATCGTCTATATCGACGAGATCGACAAGATCACCCGCAAGGCCGAAAACCCCTCGATCACCCGCGACGTTTCGGGTGAGGGTGTGCAGCAGGCGCTGCTCAAGCTGATGGAAGGCACCACCGCCTCCGTTCCGCCGCAGGGCGGGCGCAAGCATCCGCAGCAGGAATTCCTGCAGGTCGACACGACGAACATCCTGTTCATCTGCGGCGGTGCCTTCGCAGGGCTCGACAAGATCATCGCTGATCGCTTGCAGAAGCGCTCGATCGGCTTCGGCGCGCATGTCGCCGATCCGGACAAGCGCCGCGTGGGCGAGCTGCTCGAAAAGTCCGAGCCTGAGGATCTCCTCAAGTTCGGCCTGATCCCCGAATTCGTCGGACGCCTGCCGGTGATCGCCACGCTGCATGATCTCGACATCCCGGCGCTGGTGACGATCCTCAGCGAGCCCAAGAATGCGCTGGTCAAGCAGTACAAGAAGCTGTTCGAGCTCGAGGATGTGGAGCTGACCTTCACCCCTGACGCCCTTCAGGCGATCGCCGAGCGCGCGATCAAGCGCAAGACCGGCGCGCGGGGCTTGCGTTCTATCGTCGAAGGCCTGCTGCTCGACACGATGTTCGACCTGCCCGACATGGAAGGCGTGACCGAAATCGT